>SHWR01000006.1 GCA_009693745.1 Candidatus Fonsibacter sp. | reverse complement strand
GCTTATGTTTAAAAATTTAATTTTTACTATGCAATAGCTTTAGCTGGATCGCCAAAGGTATTTCTGAAACCAATAGCATAATCTGGCTGATTCATAAGAAGATATGACATAACTACTTTTGCATATCGTTTTTGTGAATCAATGATTTCTTTAAATAAAGCATCTTTTGCGCTGAAATCAGCAACTACTTTATCCCAAGATTTCATTTGTTCAGCCAAGATATCTTTTGGAGTTACAACAACTTTTACACCTGAATCTTTAACTAGTTTTACTAGATCATCAGCGTATCGTTTTGTCATTTTCCAATAGTTATCTGAGTTTGCAGCTTCGGCAGCAATTCTCAAAATATCTTGGTGCTGTTTAGATAAACTATTAAATTTTTTCTTATTAAAAGTTATCTCAAACATCTCTTGTGATTGGTGAAAACTTCCTAAGTGATAAAACTTAGCAACGTCTTGCATACCAAAGTTTTTATCAGATGAAGGGTTGTTAAATTCCGCAGCATCGATAAGACCAGTTTTCATTCCTGGTTGGATTTCTCCACCTGGTAATTGAAGTACTGTCATACCAATACCTTGTAGAACGTTTGTAGCAAGTCCTACTGTTCGGTATTTAATACCTTTAATGTCAGCTAAAGATTTAATTTCTTTTTTAAACCAACCAAATGGTTGAGCTGGCATTGGCATCGCAAAAAAACCAACAACATCTAATTTAGTTGCTGCTAAAGTTTTTTCATACAATGCTCTTCCTCCACCGTACTCAATCCATCCCATCAATTCTTGAGAAGAGAAACCGTAAGAAGGTCCTGTTCCAAATAATGATGATGATGCATTTTTACCATACCAATATGCAGTAACAGAGTGACCAGCATCTACAACGCCAGTGCTAACTCCGTCTGCAATTTCAGCTGTTTTTAAAACTGCGTTAACGGCTAAAACTTCTAATTTTAAAGATCCGCCAGAAAGTTGATTTACTCTCGTGCCATAATCTTTTGCCATCTCAAAAAATGGGTCTGCATCTGCAGGGCCCCAAGCTGTTTGCATTTTTAGAGTGACTGTTCCTTGCGCAACCGAAATATTTGGCATTGCAAGAGAAGCAGCGGCAACAGCACCTGTAGCTGCGGCAGCTTTGAAAAACTTACGTCTTGAAGTTTTTTTAGACTCCAATGATGTAACTTCGTCTTTTAGTTTTGTCATTTATATTCCCTTATTTAGTTAATTAACTGGAAGCAATTAAAGCAAAAACAGATGTTAGAGTCTCTAAAAAAAACATCTTAAAAATATGCATAGAATGACTAATCAACACTACTCTTGGTTGTAATAAAAAATATAAATTTACTTTTATTTATTAGTATTAAATTAATTTACCTGAATAATGATAATTAAATAAAAATGAATATTTTTTCTCAGGAAACTATAATTTTCTTACAGATAGTTGGGATTAATGTAATTTTGTCTGGCGACAATGCCATTGTGATTGGAATGGTTGCTTCTCAATTTGAAGGTTCTTTAAGAAAAAAAATATTAATTTATGGGACTCTTGTGGCTGTTGTCATGAGATTAGTTTTTACAGCAATTGTAACTTTTTTATTTCAGTTTGAAGGTGTAAAATTAATTGGCGGAATATTATTGCTTTGGATTGTCTACAAACTTTACCAAGATGTTATTAAAGAAAAAGAAAGTGACGACAATAATAAGTTTGCAGTCAAAGAAACTGAAAGATCTAAATTAAGCAAAGCAATCTTAACAGTTGCTGTAGCTGATTTCACTTTAAGTTTGGATAATGTTTTAGGAGTTGCTGGTGCTGCAAAAGGTCATTACTGGGCGCTTGTATTTGGTTTAACTCTTTCAATTCTTATCATGGCAACACTTGCCAATTTTATCTCAATTTATATTAAAAAATTCAAATGGATTGCTTGGATTGGATTATTTACAATCTTGTGGGTTGCTGCAGTACTTATCTACGACGACTCAATAGTATTGATTGCTAAATACCTTTAATTAACCTGATCTTTAGGTTTTTTATTATTAAAGAAATTTTCTAAATTATCGATTGCTCTATCTCCCATATCAATTCTGGTTCTAACGGTTGCACTACCGAGATGGGGAAGTAAAAAAAGATTATTTAATTTTAAATATTCAGGATTAATTTTTGGTTCACCATTATAAACGTCCAATCCTAAAGCAAAAACTTTCCCGCTTTTCATTGCTTTAATCATAGCAGTATCATCAATAATATCTCCTCTCGCTGCATTCGTAACAACGACACCATCGGGTAAATAATTAATTGATTGTTCATTAACTAAGTTAGTAGTCTCTTTAGTTGCAGGACAATTAATAGATAGGAATTCACTGTTATTAAATAACGATTTAATATTATCGTGATAAGTTACTCCCTCTTCTAAATGAGCGGCCAATTTAGTTCTGTTATGATAATGAATTTCCATACCAAAACCTCGAGCACGTTTTGCAACTGCTCTGCCAATTCTTCCCATTCCAAGAATTCCTAATTTTCTATTAGACATTTGCTTGCCAAGTAAAAAGTCAGTTTTCCAACTCCAACTTTGTTCTTCCGCAAATTTTCTTCCCTCATAAGCTCTTCTTGATGCTCCTAACAAAAGAAGAATAGAAATATCAGCGGTTGCTTCTGATAAAACTTCTGGAGTATTGGTTACAACTATTCCTTTTTTTGCTGCAGCATTAGCATCGATATTTCCAAACCCAACCGCATAGTTTGCGATAATTTTTACTTTATCTGATAATTTATTAATAGCCGCAGAATCTATTTTGTCTGAGCTAAAAGATAAAATTCCATCACAGTCCTTGGAAAACTCAATAATATCATCGGTTGTATAAGGTTTTTCTTCTTTATTTAATTTTGCATCAAATAATTTCTGAACACGCTCTTCTGTTTCTTTTAATAAATTTTTAGTAACTAAAATCTTTTTCTTCATAATAAATTAATTGCCTTGGGTTTTTCTCCACCTGTATACCAGTTTAAAATTTCGATGGTATGAACAATTGGTATTTTTGTTCCAGATGAAATCTGCGTCATACAACCAATATTTCCAGTTGAAATAAAATCAGGTTTTACTTTATCAATATTTGAAACTTTTCTTTTTAATAGTTCTGCAGCCATTTCATCTTGTAGTAAATTATAAGTTCCAGCCGATCCACAGCACAAATGACCGTCGGGTATCTCAACTATTTCATTGCCAGTTTTTTTTAATAAATCCATTGGTTGTTTATGTATTTTTTGCCCATGCTGCATTGAACATGCGGAGTGATAAGCAATTGTAAATTTTTTGTCTTTTTTCATATAATTTAATTTAATATTTTTTCCTAAATATTCAGTCACATCTTTTGCAAGCGATGAGACCATTTTTGCTTTTTTTCTAAGTTCTTTATCTGGATGGTCTCTAAAAATATAACCATAATCTTTTAAAGTAGTCCCACAGCCAGAAGTGGTTACTAAAATTGCATCAAGATTTTTTTCTTCATACCATTTAAACCATGAATTAATATTGTTTATGAAAGACCTATGAGCAAGCTCTTCTTTACCTAAATGATGATTTAATGAGCCACAACAATCCACTTTTTTTGGCACAATTACTTCAACACCATGCCTGTTCAAGATGTCAATCGTTGCATCATTAATTTGTGGCGAAATAACTCTTTGTACGCAGCCTGTAAGTAAAGCAACTCTTGCATAGGTCTTTCCGGCTGGTGTGTATATTTCTTTATTTTCTTGTCTAGATACTGGAAAAGAATTTGGCATATACTTCAGCATATTTTTAATTTTTTTTGGAAATAAAAATCTAAATGGGTAAAATAATCTTGCAGAATAACCAGCTATTCTAAATAAAGTTGGGCTTGGTAAAATTTTGGAAAGCAAGTTTCTTATAAATCTATCAAAGAAAGGTCTAACAAAAGTTTTTTCTATATGATTTCGTGCATGATCAACAAGATGCATATAATTAACTCCTGAAGGACAAGTAGTCATGCAAGCGTAACATGATAAACATCGATCAATGTGTTTTGCTATTTTTTCGTTAGCTGGTTTTTCATTTTCCAGCATATCTTTGATTAAATAAATTCTACCACGCGGACCATCAAGCTCGTCTCCTACGATCTGATAAGTTGGGCAAGTTGCATTACAAAATCCACAATGCACACATTTTCTTAAAATTCCATCTGCTGAACTAATATTGCTATCTTGTAATTGTTTTTTGGTAAAATTTGTTTGCATTATATTCCTGAATACATCTTTCCTGGATTTAAAATTTTCTTTGGGTCAAAACTTTCTTTAATCTTTAAAGATAAAACTTTAATATTCTCATCAACGGTTGTCAAAAAATCCTCTTTAATACGCACATGATTAGGTGCCTTAATAATTGTCATATGGCCTCCAAGTTTTATAACTTCTGTTCTTAATTGTCTCAATAGTACGCTGTCATTCTCTGGTATTTCAGCCCAAATTAAATTACCCGCCCAATCAACTACATATTTCAATTCTTCATTCTCAAATTTATTTATAAACTGATCGGTATTAACGGGTGGTAAAATTACTTTTACAACTACATTTGCGCTATTGTTAAAAAATTGTAGATCTGTTGTGTTTTGCCAAAAAATTCTTGATTGATAATTTTCAAGAACTGAAATTGTTTTTTTATATTCATCAAATAATTTTTTAAGAGTATTAACTCTTTCAACCACTGAAATTTTCGGCCCTTCCAGACGAATAGCAGCAATTGAAGTTGTTGTGTCTAGGTCGTTTAATTTAAAAAACTTGGACATTTTTGCTGGGTAAAAACATGCTCCTGAAATTTCAACGGAAGTTTGCATTGATTTTGAAAAAATATTTAAAGCTTTCTTTAAATTAATATTATTAACCAATAAAGTTTGGCTCTCTTCATTTTTTGGCTGAACTTTCAACACAATCTCTGTCAAAGCAACTAAGGTTCCATACGATCCGGTTATAAGTTTGCTTACATCGTAACCTGTTACATTTTTAACAACGGTCCCCCCGGATTTTACAATTTCACCTTTGCCATTTATTCCTCTAAATCCTAGAATATGATCTCTTAAAGCGCCCGCTCTAAATCTACGCGATCCTGATAAATTACACGCTACAGCTCCGCCGACAGATCCTTTATTGCTCCTGCCATTATATAAAAATCCCATGTCAGATGGTTCAAAGGATAGTTCTTGATTTTTTTTGTCTAACTCTGTCTCAATTAAAGCGAGCGGCGTTCCTGCTTTAACTTTTATATAAAGTTCTTCAGGAAAATATTCGATAATTCCACTTAAATTTTTTAAATTTAAAGATTTTGAACACTGGATTAATCTACCGATTGATTTTGAGTTATGCCCTATAATTTCAATTAGAATCTCTCGCGAATTGCAATTTTTTATAAAATCAGCAACCTCATGTTCGCTTGATGGCGAATAAATTTCTGACATTAAAATCTTGGGATATCTTTAAACTTTGTGTCTCCTTTATGAGCGTGCATCTTTCCGCCTTCTGCACAACGATGAAGGATTGGATATACCTTGCCTGGATTTAAAAGAGATTTCTCATCAAACGCTTGTTTAATATTTAGTTGTTGTTGAATGTCTTCATCGTTAAACATTTCGCACATTAAATCTCTTTTCTCAATTCCAACTCCATGTTCTCCAGTGAGTACGCCACCTACTTTTACGCAATATTTTAAAATATCAGCACCAAATTTTTCTGCTTTTTTTAATTCACTCTTAATATTTGAATCAAACATAATCAGCGGATGCAAATTTCCATCTCCTGCATGAAAACAATTTGCAACTCTTAAACCATGTTTTTGTGAAAGCTTAGTAATTTCTCGCAAAACTTCTGCTAATTTTTTTCTAGGAATAGTTCCATCCATACATAAATAATCTGGTGACATATCTCCAATTGCCGGAAATGCAGCTTTTCTTCCTAGCCAAAATCTTAATCTCTCTTCATCATTCTTGCTTATGCACAAATAAGATGATTTATTTTTCTTAGCGATTTCTTCTACTCTTTTTATTAAAATATTTACTTCGCTTTCCGTGCCATCCAACTCCACAATTAAAATTGCTTCAACGTCTTTTGGATATCCGGCCTTAGCATAATTATCTGTTGCTTTTATTAAAGGCTTATCCATAATTTCCATTCCCGCAGGTATAATTCCTTCTGAAATAATATCTGAAACGCACTGACCGGAATCTTCAACGCTTTGAAAACCTAAAAGTAGAGCTTTGACTGACTGTGGTTTTTTTAAAATTTTAACCGTTACCTCTGTTAAAACTCCAAGCAAGCCTTCTGAGCCTGTGATTAAACCTAATAAATCATAACCTTCAGATTCTAATTTTTTTCCGCCAAATCTCATAATTGTTCCATTCATCAAAACAATTTCAACGCCAAGAATGTTATTAGTTGTGGTTCCGTATTTTAAAGAATGAACACCTCCAGAATTCTCGGCAATATTTCCGCCAATTGAACAAGCAATTTGGCTTGAAGGATCTGGCGCATAATAAAAGCCATTGTGTTCAACTGCTTTTGTTAGAGATAAATTTGTAACTCCAGGCTGAGTAACAACGCATCTATTTTCAAAATCAATTTCTAAAATTTTATTGAATTTACTCAGACCTAACAAAACACAGTCTGCCAAAGGTAATGCTCCGCCAGAAAGTCCTGTGCCAGATCCTCTTGGAACAACCTTAATATTATTTTCATGGCAATATTTTAAAATATTACTAACTTCCTCTGTACTTTCAGGAAGAACAACGGCCATTGGTTTTTGTTTATAAGCGCTTAATGCATCCGTTTCATACGGAGTTATGCCTTCAGGATCTGAAATAATATTAATTGGATTCGTAAATCTTTTTAAATGACGAACAATTTTTTCTTTATCATTTAAAACGAACTGATCAACCGGTGGCATTGTTAGTGTGGACATAATTCAAACTTATATTATTTTGATTGATATATATAGGTCTTTGAGATCAAAAAAAAAACTTTATTTAACAACAGTTTTTTTAATTTTTTCTAAAGCTTTTTCTATATTCTCGTAAGAGTTGGCAAAACTAAATCTTACAAAATCTTTGGCAGATTTACCAAAGCTTACCCCTGGAATAATTGCAACGCCCGCTTCATTTAAACATTTATCTGCAAACTCATTACCATTCATTCCAGTCCCACTAATATTAGGAAATACATAAAAAGCCCCTCCAGGATTATTGCAAGTAATCCCTTTAATGCTGTTTAATCCATCAACAATTAATTTTCTTCTTCTATTAAATTGACTCATCATTTCATCTAAAAAATCATGAGGTCCGTCTAATGCTGCGAGACCTGCAATTTGAGTTGAGGCACAAGGACATGAGTGATCATTCACACATAATCTAGTGACGTCCTCAATAATTTTTTCTGGCCATACACTCCAACCTAAACGCCAGCCTGTCATTGCATATGTTTTGCTCCAACCATCTAAAACAATTAATCGATCAAAAAGTTCTGGATAATTAAAAAAGGAAGGCATTTTTTTATTATCATAAATTTGTCTGCTATAAATTTCATCGCTTAAAATTGCTACATCTGGAAATTTTTTTAAACCTGAAACGAGTTTGTCAATTTGTTCTCTTTCAATAAGACCGCCCGTTGGATTTTGCGGATTATTAATTATAATTAAACGAGTTTTATCATTTATTAATTTTAAAACTTCTTCGGCTTTGAAAGAAAAATTATTTTTCTCACTTAAATACATTGGAACTGCTTTTGCCCCTGAATAATTAATCATTGATTCATAAATTGGAAATCCTGGTTCTGGGTAAATAATTTCTGTCCCTGGCTGACCAAACATTAACATTGCAAAAAACATTGTAGGTTTTCCACCTGGCATGATTACTACTCTTAAAGCATCTACATTTGCGCCATACATTTTTTTAATATGACGAGATACTCCTTGTCTTAATTCTAAAAGACCATTGGCTGGTGTGTAGCCATGAAAGCCATCATCTAAGGCTTTTTTTGCAGCATCAACAATGTGTTTTGGGGTTCTAAAATCTGGCTGACCTATTCCTAAGTTAATTATTTCTTTTCCTTGAGCCTCTAAAGCTTTTGCCTTTGCAAGAACAATAAAAGCATTCTCGGTGCCAAGTTTAAAAAGACTATCTGCTAATTTCATTTCTTTCTAAAAATTACTTTATCTCTAGTAATTTCTTTTACACTTCTGCAGCCCATTAAAGTCATTCCTCTTTTTATTTCGGCGTGCATAATTCTAAGTATTGCTTCAACGCCAGGCTGACCACCCGCTGATAATGCGTATAAATAACCTTTTCCAAATGAACATGCTTTTGCTCCAAGTGCTAAAGCTTTTAAAACGTGGGTTCCTCTTCTGACCCCGCCATCTAAAATTACATCTACTTTGTCTCCAACTGCATCAACAATATCTGCAAGAACATCAAATGGTGACATAGAGGCGTCTAGTTGTCTTCCACCGTGATTTGAAATCATGATTGCTGTTGCACCTATATCCACTGCTTTTTTTGCATCTTCTACTGATACGATTCCTTTTATAGCAAAAGCACCTTTCCATTTTTTTGCAACATACTCTGCATCTTTCCAATTCATCGTAGGATCAAATTGACTATTAATATAATTGATCACTGAAGTTTCTATAGACTGCCCATCTTTTTCGGTATGCGGAAGATTAGGTAGTTTAAATCTTTCATGCATTAAATAATTTAAAGTCCACTCTGGATGTAATGCAAAACTTATCAGGCTTGCCAAAGTTAATTTTGGTGGAGTTGTAAATCCAGTTCTATGATCTCGCTCTCTGTTACCTGCAACAATAGTATCTACTGTTAAACACAATGCTTTAAAGTTAGCTCTTTGACATCGCTCAATTAAATTATCTGTTAGGCCTCTATCTTTATGAATGTAGAGTTGGAATAATTTTGGGCCACTTGTTAAATTTCCAACCTCTTCAATACTGGTTGTTGCAATTGTCGACATCCCAAAAAAAGTTCCAAATTTTTCTGCTGCTCTTGAAGTCGCTTTCTCACCGTCGTGATGATACAATCTATGCATTGCCGTTGGCGCAAGAAATAACGGCATATCAATTTTCTGTCCAAAAACAGTTGTAGACATATCGATAGAACTCACATCCCTAAGAACGCTTGGAACTAAATCACAATCATTAAATGCAGAAGTATTTCTTTTTAAAGTGACTTCATCATCTGCGCCACCATCGATATAATTAAAAATTGGAGAAGGGAGTCTTTTTTTTGCTAACTTTCTAAAATCATCAACATTAAAACATCTAGCTAATGACATTATACAATTTTAGAAATTTTTTTGAAAACTGATGCTGTAATTATTTGCGCCTGGATTTTTATCACCTAAACTAGCATTTGAAATATGACTGTAAGAAACACCAACATTAGATGTTGAACTTAAATTTAAAGCCGCTCTAACTTGTGTTTTAAATTCAATATTATGACCTAAATCTTTTCCATCACCTTTACCAAAAACTCCTGGTGTAAAACTTGGACTAATTAAAACTGAATTGTTGGCTAATTTATAATCTAATCTAACGCCCGCATAACCATACTTAGCATTGTCATCTGTTACTAAAAATCCTACCACAGGTTTGAAATCGCCAATTGGAGAACCAAAAAGAGTTTTATCAAAATCATAATCTAATTGAAACATTCCAGCGTCTGTTTTGTTATCGTTATGATCAAATTTACCAACTGAAAAAGTGAAGCCTTCTGATCTAGCTGTCGAAACTAGAGAGATGGATAACAAAGTGATTATCCCAAAAAATTTAGTAAGTTTTGAATTCATTTTAATGAGCCTTTATTTAATAAAATTGAAGGAAATGCAATAAAGATTCTATTTTTTTTTCCTATTATTTAATCTGAATATTAAGAATCCACCAATCATAAAGATAATTAAAGGCAATAACCATAAGGCCAAACTATTAAAATTTAATCCTGGGTTAAAGACAATCCACTCGCCGTAACGACTTATTAAAAATTCATAAATCTGTTTTTCATTCTCACCATTGTCTAATTTCTTAGAAATTAATTTTTTTAGATCAATTGCAAAATCAGAATTTGATTCATAAATCGACTGTCCTTGACAAACAATACATCTAATATTTTTATAAATTTTATTCTTTAATTCTTCATTTGCAGAAAAACCGTTAGAAGACAAAATAAGAAATATAATAATAAAAATAAATTTTTTCATTATTTTTTTAGTTCTAAAATTTTATTAACTGCATCTTCATTCAGTGGACCAATGTGTTTAAAAATTATTTTTCCTCTTTTTAAAACATATGTCTCAGGAACCCCATAGGCACCCAATTGAATTGCTACTTCTCCTTTTTTATCAATGCCTATTAAGCTATAAGGATTTCTATATTTTTTTAAAAAATTTTTCGCATTCCCACTTTCATCTTTATAATTGAGGCCAATAATATTGATTTGATTTTTATCTTTTAGATCCATTAAAAAAGGATGTTCAATCCGGCAAGGAATACACCAAGATGCCCATATATTAAGAATAGCAAAATCTTTACCTGATAAAATATTACTATCCAACTTTGTATTTTTATTAAAAAGATCTTCCAAAATAAACTCTGGAATTTTTTTACCAATCATTTGATTGGGTTGGTAAGTTTTATTGGAATTCAAAACTCTCAAAAAAAGAATAAAAATTATAACAATTGTTATTCCAAGAATTATAATTTTATATTTATTTTTCATTTCTCAATCTAAACGTTTGATAAATTCCACCGAAGGCAATTAGCAATATAGAAAGCCAAATCCAAAACATTAAAGGTTTATAATAAAACCTAACCATAATTTTGTCTTTTTCAAATTCAGACAAATTAATTGCAAAATAATAATCTACGATAAAATTAGTCTTAATGCTTGTCTCGGAAGTAAACTGGACTGGCTGATCATATTTTCTAATAGATGGGGTTAATTCGACTTTTTTATCTTTGTTGGCCACTAAAAAATTCCCAAAAACCTCCTCATAATTTTCTTTTTTAATTCTATTAATACTCTTAAATTTGATAGTAAATTCTTGAATTTTAATTTCATCTCCCACCTTCATCGCTGCATTAATTTCTTTTGATAAATAAGCATTAATAAATATGGCAAAAATTAATGTACCAAATCCAAAATGAGAAACTAATCTTCCAAAATTTAAGCTTAATTTTTTTTGTGAAACCCAATCAAATATAACTGAAACAATTAGGTATACCGAAAACAACAAGCCTAATATCAAAATAATGTCTTTATAATCAAAAAACAAAAAAATAATCACTGAAGAAATCACAATAGAAATTGGAAAGAAGATTTTGAAGTTCTTTATTTGTAAAAATTTATCTTCTTTGTTCCAGCTAAGAAGAGGTCCATGTGACATAAAAAATAAAAATACAAATAAAAAAGGAGCTAAAATAGTATGATAATAAATAGGACCTACTGAAATACTTTTCCCGCTAATAGCATCTAAAATAATAGGATAAACTGTTCCAACTAAAACTACCGAAAGAAAAAAGATCAAAAAACAATTGTTAATTAAGATAAAATTATCTCTCTGAAAAAAATAATATTTTCCATACAAAGATTTTTTGGGACTCTTAATAATAAAAATAGCTAATGAAAAAAAAGTGATAAATAAAATTGTGCTTAAAATATATACGCCTCTATAAGGATCGTTTGCAAAAGCATGCACAGAATTTAATACTCCGGATCTAACTAAAAACGTTCCAAGTAAACTCATTATAAAAGTGAAGATAGAAAGTAATGCTGTCCAGGAATGTAATTTGTCCTTTTTTAAAGTTACAATATTAGAGTGAATTAAAGCAGTTGCAGCAAGCCAGGGCATTAATGATGCATTTTCAACTGGATCCCAAAACCAATATCCACCCCAACCTAATTCGTAGTAAGCCCAAAAAGACCCAAGACCAATTCCAATAGTAAGCAAAGACCAAGGAAGAATAATCCAAAAATTTGCAATCTTACTCCATGATTTATCAAAATTATTAGTCACTAATCCTGCAAGCGCAAAACTAAAAACTAAAGAAAAACCAACATAACCAAAATATAAAAAGGGTGGATGGATCGCAAGTAACGGGTCCTGAAGAATAGGATTTAAACCAAGACCTTGTAATGGTTTTGGATCCATCCGATCAAAAGGGTTTGAGGTTAAAATTAAAAAAATTAAAAAAATTAAGATTAATATTGCTTGAAAAAAAACTGTATAAAATTTTAATTTTTCACTAACTTTTGTTCTAACAAACACAAATGAGAATAATGATAATATTAAAATAAATAGTACCATGCTTCCTTCGTGATTGCCCCACGCTCCTGATATTTTATAGATCAAAGGCTTAGTGGTGTGAGAATTTTGATAAACGGCTACATTAGAAAAATCAGAAACAATAAAACAATATATTAAAGTTAAAAATGAAATTAATAATAAAAAAAAAATACTGTTATTAAAAAAATTAATTGTTTTTAAATTCTTAAAGTTATTATTTCTTATCCTTGTAATTAATAAAAAAATTAAAAAACCGTTAAATATTAAAGAAAAAAATAAAGCTAAATTACCTATATAACCAGCCATAATTATTTATTTAATTTATTCTTTTTCAAACTATTAGCAACTTCTGGCGGCATATAATTCTCATCATGCTTTGCAAGTATCGTACTTGCAATAAAATATTTTTTATCTTTTAGAACACCCTCTATAACTGCGCTTTTCCCTTCAATGAATAAATTGGGTAATAAACCATTATACTCAACAAAAATTTCATTTTTTAAATCAGTGATAATGAAAAAATAAATATTATTATTTTTCTTTAATGAACCTTCTTTAACTAAACCTCCAAGTCTAATTTTGTTAGAGGGTGTATCTGTTAAATTTTTTATGTCTTGAGGGGCATAGAAATACACCACATTCTTTTGTAAATTATTATAGATAAAAAAAAATATTAGCGATGTAGCAATTGTTACTAAGGAAAAAATTTTTAATCTATTTTTGGTAGATTTACTAAAAACCATAATCGTATTTAAACAAATTTTTTAAGAAGATATCGGGACTTAATTAGATATTAAACTAAAATTTAGTAGCTTGTGCTGAAACTGAAACTTCCTCAATTTTTTCAGACTGATAAAGATGTTCGATGTTTTTAATAGAATTTAATTTTTTAACTGAAACGTAATAAAGAGAAATTAAAGATAAAGCAGTAAATGCATATGATAACCATATGTACAAACCATAACCACTCATATTTAAAAAATTTAAGATCATTTTTTATTAACTCTAAAATTTATAATTTCATATTTATATCTAATCAAGAAAATAATTAGCGATAAAATACAAAAGCTAAAAAACATAATAAGTAATGGCGCTAACATTGAACTATGTATGGTGGGTGCGGCAGTTAGTGTAATACTTGCTGGTTGATGAAGTGTATTCCACCATGCAACGGAAAATTTAATAATGGGAATATTTATTAATCCCACTATGCCAACAATATTAGTAATTTTTTCAGCTAAATTATAATTTTTTATAAATGACCACAAATAAACATATAGAATATAAGTTAGCACCAAAACAAACATTGAAGTTAATCTACCATCCCAACTCCAAAAAGTTCCCCATGTTGGGTAACCCCACAATGATCCTGTCACAACAGATATTAAAGAAAAAACTAATCCTATGGGTGCTAAACTTTTTGCATAAACTGAAAAAACCCTAACTTTAAAAATTAAACTTATAAATGATGAAATTCCAATAATTAAAAAAATAAATAAAGAAATCCAAGAAGACGGCACATGAACATACATAATTCTTACCGTATCTTTTTGTAAATAATCAATTGGGGAAAAGACTAATGCTAAAATTAAACCAACAATAAGCGCGAAAGCCAAAATTATCTTTAGCCAAAAAATACTAGTGTTGGCTAAATTAAAAAAAGTTCTAGGTTTAAATATTCCAAACATTTAAGTAGATTTTTTTACTACATGTTAGGGAAGATTAGAAGTTTACCTAACTGAGATAAGGGAGATTGGGGATCAAAAATAACTCAGTTAGGTATTAACTTAAATCTAATAAAATAATCTGTCTAACTTTTGTATTAAAATTGTTTGAATTAAGGCAGTAAAAATTGTGACTAATTTGATGGCTTAAAGTAAAGATTTCCTCTTTTTCCTCTAAATATTTCATTAACCAAAGGATGCCTTACAGGCTCATTTGGATCATCCCCTACTAAATTTTGTTCTGAAACATAAGCTTCGTAAGTGATCTCGTCATTCTCAGCTAGCAAATGATAAAAAGGCTGATCTTTTCTAGGACGTGCTGCTTTTGGAATTGATTGATACCACTCTTCTGAATTATTAAATTGAAAATCTACATCGTAGATCACACCTCTAAAATCAAACAAACGATGTCTTACCACTTCTCCAATTGAGAATTTGGCTTTGTTTAATTTTTTCTCTAACATTAAAATTTAAAGTAGTGATTCTTGTAAAAAATTCAATAGCTCACTGAATTGTGTCTAAATACATCTTAAGTCTAATTCCTTTTTTTCCTTTAGTTGTCGCATAAATTGGAAAATAGTTATCCCCAACAATTCCAAAATAAAGATCTACTTTGAACTGTTTAGGAGTATTTGGGTCTCCTGGAATATAACCAGATATTGGTTGGTAAGTTAAAATACACTTTTGTAATTTTCCTTTATAATTAGAAAAAATTGAATCAAAATCTATCTGCACATTTTCCTTTTTCATCACTAAGTAATAAAAAATATTGCCATCAAAAACCTTAATTTTTTTATCACAATCAAGATTTTTTTTATCAATCAAAAATAATTTCTTAACAGCAAAGATTGGATCAATTACACCAAAATAGTCTTCTTTGTTGTATGGAACTTTTTTAGTTAAATCTTCAGTTCTAGGTGGATCTGTCTCATAATTAAGAACTTTTTCTTTAGAAAAATTGATTTTATTTAATCTATATTTACTGGTTGTGGGTTTGTCATAACGATATTCATACTTCCAAGTATTTTTACCTTTGTCATTAAATTCAACTTTAGATTTTGCTAAAACTTTTACAAAAAATCCAACGATACCCACGCTCTCGGCGCTAAAAGTGATTTTATTATTTATTTCATCATCAATATTAAAGTTAATCTCCATAACATTCAGATTATAAGCGCGAACATCATATCTAAATTCTTTTGCCAAAGATGAATTAAAGTTTAAAATAATTACATAAATAATTATTAAAAATTTAATGAATAAAGGTCTCATAAAGTTTTTCTTAGATATAGGTCCGTTATTAATCTTTTTTTATTTCTATAGAAAATATGGAATGAGTTATGCAATACTTCCGTTAATTATTGCAACTATTATATCGGTATTTTTTGTTTACCGAATAGATAAAAAAATTCCAACAATACCAATATTAGGCGCTGTTGTTGTTAGTATATTTGGCGGTCTTGCAATTATTTTTGATAATAAAATATTTTTTTACATGAAGCCTACAATTATAAATATAATATTTGCACTTATTCTTTTGTATGGACAAATCTTTCTAAAACAACCTTTGCTAAAAAGATTATTTGATGGATTAATTAAAATTTCAGATGAAGGTTGGAATATTTTAAATAAACGTTGGATGTATTTTTTTATTTTTTTAGCGATATTAAATGAACTTGTGTGGAGAACGCAAAGCGAAGACTTTTGGGTTCAATTTAAAGTATTTGGACTATTGCCAATCACTTTAATATTCACAATTATGCAGATATTCCTTATTCAAAAACACAGGACTGATCAATGAAACTTCATCTAATTAAAAACAATAATCTTAATAAAGAAAATTTTTTTAATAAAAAAGAACTTCAAGAAATTTTAAATCTTTATGGCTCAATGGTTTCTGTTGGTGAATGGAAAGACTATGGAATTTATATGAGTAAAACTATGATTAGTTTTGAGATCTATAGAAAAGCAACTGAAAATCCTCTTTTTCAAATATTAAAGAAACTTAATCAAAAAGATAAAAATAAATATCAGTTAAAAGATGCGGGCGGCTCTGTAATTAAAAGTTCGGATAATTTGAGTTCTATATTAAAAATTATTTCAAAAAAACATTCTGCAAAATATCTAAAAGTTATTAAATAACTTGAAAAAAAAAGATCAATTACCGAAAAAAATTTGTCTTAATTGTAGAAGAGAGTTTCTGTGGAGAAAAAAATGGGAAAAAAATTGGAATTTCGTAAAATACTGTTCTAAAAAATGCTCGGGAGATTATAGCCCCAAATGAACGGGGCTATAAAAAATAGATTAATTAGTCTCTTCTTTGTCCGAAGAATCTTAACAACATTACAAAAAGGTTAATGAAATCTAGATAAAGAGTTAAAGCGCCCATAATAGATTTTTTAGCCATTACCTCTGAATCTCCGCCATCAAAATACATGTCTTTAATTTTTTGTGTGTCATAAGCAGTCAGACCAACAAAAATTATAACTCCAAGTAATGAAACGATGAATTCTAGTTGTGTAGATTTAAGAAAAATGTTTACGATTGAAGCAATAATGATTCCAATCAAACCCATCATTAAAAATGATCCAAGTTTAGTCAGATCAGATTTTGTTGTGTAACCGTAAAGACTCATTGTAGCAAAAGTTGCTGCAGTAATAAAAAATACTCGAGCAATACTTGATCCAACATAAACCATAAATATTGAAGAAAGCGATGCACCCATTAATCCTGCAAACACCCAAAATAATGTTTGAGCTTTTGATGCGCTCATTTTTGCAAGTCCAAAACTCATCCACATTACAATACCTAATGGAGCAAAAGCGATTACCCACATTAATGGTGAATGATAAATTGCGTTTCCAAGCGGAGCTAAAGTTCCGTCTTCATTAACAGAAAATTTAAATAAAAACAACGCTACAAAACCTGTCACCAGAATACCTGTTGCCATGTAATTGTAGATCTTTAACATGTAGGATCTAAGGCCCTGATCTATGGCACCCGATTCTGCACGTGTCGTAGCTCTTGTTTGACCATACTTTAAGTTCATTTCTTTTTTACCTATATGTTTGTTTAATCCAATACATAATATTAAAATATGTTCATTTCAAGAAGCTTAAAAAAAGGCTATTCCATTATCTTTTTAGAAATAAAAAAATATGAAATTTAATAAAATACCAAATATCGACTTAAACGTTAGCCAAATTTGTCTTGGCACAATGACGTGGGGTTCCATGCAAAACACTGAACAGGATGGTTTTGAGCAAATGGACTATGCCGTTTCGAAAGGGATTAATTTTTTTGATACTGCAGAATTATACTCCATACCACCTACAAAAGAGACTTGCGGTGCAACGAGTCGAATTGTTGGCAATTGGTTAAAAAAAACAAAGAAGAGAGATAAAATAATTATCGCCGATAAAGTAACGGGCAGATCCGGAATGAACTGGATTAGACCTGGTGAAAAAGAAACTAGACTTAATAAAAAACAAATTAATACTGCAATCGATAATAGTTTAAAAAATTTACAAATTGATCACGTTGATATTTATCAACTGCACTGGCCTGATAGACCTTTAAATGTCTTTAGTGGACTTGAATATGAACATACTGAAACTGATGACGTGGTGCCTATTCTTGAAACTATGGAAGCAATGGCTTCTTTAATTAAGCTTGGAAAAATAAAATATTACGGGCTTTCTAATGAAACTCCTTGGGGTACAAGCCAATATATAAAGCTCGCTGAAAAACATAATATTCCAAAGCCAATAACGATCCAGAATCCCTACAGTCTTATTAATAGAAGTTATGAGGTCGGGCTTTCGGAAATTTCAATTAGAGAAAAAATTGGATTACTTGCATACTCGCCTTTGGGCGGGGGACATTTGACTGGAAAATATTTGGGTGGCAAAAAACCTGCTGGAACTAGAGAGGTGTTATGGGGAGATAGATTTGATAGATACAGAACTTTAAATACTGAACCAGCGGTTAAGGCATATTATGAAGTTGCAAAGAAACATAATATCGACCCTGTACAAATGGCAATTCAATTTTGTATTATACAAAAATTTGTAACCTCAACGATTATTGGTGCTACATCCATGGAACAGTTAAGAAAAAATATTGATAGTATTGATCTGTCACTAACTAATGATGTAATAAAAGACATTAATAATGTTCAATTAATGTATTCAAACCCATGTCCATAAGAGTTTTATTTTTTTCTATAATTTGTCTTTTGTCTTTTGAACAAAAAATATTTGCTCAAATTAAACTGGATGGACAATTTAAAAACTGGACCGCCCAGAATACCAATATTAACGGTCAGCAAGTTTGTTATGCTGTATCAAGTCCTGTAGCTTCTGATCCAAAAACTCTTAATAGAGCAGAGTCTAGAATGTTTATAAGTTTTAGACCTAACGACAAAATACAAAACGAAATAAGCGTTACAAGCGGTTATAATTACAAAGCATCTTCTAAAGTAAATGTTGCTATCGATAAAAAAGAATTCAAATTTGAAACAGAAGATAATTTTGCTTGGCTTACAAAATATGAAGAGGAAGTTGCCATGATAGAATTAATGAGAAAATCTTCACAAGCAAAAATTAGCGCAACCTCAGCTAAAGGTTCTAAAACGATCGACACTTTCTCATTAAGTGGTTTTAGTGATGCTTATGAGGCTGCTAAAAAGAAATGTAATTTCATTTAATAATGAAAAAAAAAGTTAAAAAAATTGTTTTAGCTTATTCTGGAGGTCTTGATACTTCTGTAATTTTACGCTGGTTACAAGAAAACTATCAAGCAGAAATTATTGCCTACACTGCAGATCTTGGACAAGAAATAGATAGAAAAAAAATAATTAGAAACGCAAGAAATCTTGGCGTTAAAAATATTGTTATTGAGGATCTAAAAGATGTTTTTGTAAAAGATTATATTTTTCCAATGATTAGAGGGAATGCCTTATATGAGGGCATTTATTTGCTTGGCACTTCTATTGCTCGACCCCTTATTGCAAAACGTCAAATTCAAGTTGCCAAAAAATTTAAAGCAGATGCCGTATCACATGGATCAACAGGAAAAGGTAATGATCAAGTAAGATTTGAACTCGCTTATTACTATTTTAATCCCAAGATTAAAATTATCGCACCATGGCGTGATTGGGATTTTGCATCAAGAAGCGATCTTATTAAATATGCTAAAAAGAATAACATTCCTGTACCAAGTGATAAAAAGGGAGCTCCTCCCTTTTCTGTGGATGACAATTTATTCCACACTTCAACGGAGGGTAAAATTCTAGAAGATCCCTCAAAACAAGCTCCAGAATTTATTTTCCAAAGAACAGTTTCTCCTGAGAAAGCTCCAAATAAACCATCTTATGTAACTATTGGTTTTAAAAATAGTGATCCAATTAGCATTAACAATAAAAAATGTTCGCCAAGTAAATTACTTTCCCTTTTAAATAATATTGGCGGCAAGAATGGAGTGGGTAGAGTGGATCTTGTTGAGAATAGATTTATTGGAATAAAATCTCGTGGTGTTTATGAAACTCCTGGCGGAACTATTCTTTTATTCGCTCATAGAGCCATAGAATCTCTTACTTTAGATAAAGAAACTGCACATAAAAAAGATGCAGTTATGTCTAGATTTGCAGAATTAATTTACAATGGATTTTGGTATTCAAAAGAAAGATTAAGATTACAAAAGATTATTGATCAAAAAAGATCACGAGTTCAAGGAACTGTTAAGTTAAAAATTTATAAAGGAAACGTAAGTATTGTTTCAAGAATTTCTAATAAGAGTATTTACTCAATGAAAAATGTTTCTTTTGAAGAAAATAAAACTTTTAATAAAAAAAAAGTAGAAAACTTTATTAAAAAGAACGCTCGCTTACTTAGAAAATAATTAATTAATATTCTTAAAAGCTTTTAAAGTATTATTTAAAAGACACGCAATGGTTACCGGACCAACACCACCTGGTACTGGAGTTATGGCTCTTGCTTTTTTAACTACAGTTTCAAATTCAACATCTCCTACTATTTTATAACCTTTTTTCTTTTCAACTCTATTAATACCAACATCAATTACGATTGCTCCTTTTTTAACCCAATCACCTTTAACTAAGTTTGCTCTGCCAACTGCTGCAACAACAATGTCAGCTTTTTTACATAATTCTTTTAGATTTTTTGTTTTAGAGTGCCCAATAGTAACTGTGCAATCTTCTTTTAATAATAATTGCGCCATAGGCTTACCATTTAAATTAGATCTGCCAATAATAAGCACGTTCAATCCTGCTAAATTTTTTCTAACACTCTTAATCATCAAATAACATCCAAGCGGAGTGCAGGGAACTAAGGCATCTTTTCCTGAAGACAAATTTCCAACATTAATTGGGTGAAAGCCATCCACATCTTTTTTTGGGTTTATCTCTTGAATAATTTTATGACCATTAATCTTATTAGGCAAGGGTAACTGTACTAATATACCGTGAATTTTTTTATCTTTATTTAATTTGTGAATAACTGAAATTAATTTTATTTCTGAAATTGAACTTTTAAATCTTAAAACTTTAGAATTAATGCCAACTTCTTTTGCTGAGATTTCTTTATTTCTTACATAAATCTCGCTTGGTGCATGATTACCAACAAGAACAACTGTGAGACCCGGTATTAATTTTGTTTTCTTTTTTATAGATTGGATTTCTTTTTTAATTTTATTTCTTAATTTTTGAGCAAATTTTTTTCCATCTATAATCACTAAAAAATCCTTTTATAATAACGATAATTCTTCTTCACCTGAAGAAAAAATCTTAATTTTTTTCCACTTTAATCTTTTTAAAGTATTTGCAACGTTAATGCTAATACAATTCAGGGTACAATTTTCTAGATCATTTGCAATTTTATGATTTAAAATTATCTTTAATAATTGATCAGCAGTCCTCTTGGAGTAAACAAAAATAACATCCACGAGCTTATTTTTTAAATCTTCAATTAATTTTTGATCAATATTTGAATTAGGTTCCGTTGTATAATTAATAATACTCTCAAGGACGTAACCCTTTTCTTTAAAGTCTTTTTCTAAATCATTAGCGACAAATTCTCCTCGAATATAAATAAATTTTTCTTTTGTTTTTTCGCAAGTTTTAAAAATAAGTTCACGAAGTTCAGAATAATTTCCCCCAGCAATCTGCACATTTAAAAAGCCAATTTTTTTTGCAGCAGCAGCTGTTTGTTCGCCGACACAAAAACATTTAAGATGATTTATGTTGTTGATTTTTTTTAGATTATAAATTGCATTTGAACTTGTAAAAATAAGTGAACTAAAATTTCTAAAATCAATATCAGGAATAGTTATTGGCTTTATATTTAGTATTGAAAAATTAGAAACTTTATGACCTTTTGAAGTAAATTTATTAACTAAAATTTCAGAACTATTCTGACTTTTTGTGAATAGTATGTGCAAGTTTTGTCTCCGAAATAATAAAGTTTTCTCCAGCCTTAGATAAGATTTCTTCAGCCACATCCATTCCTATACTTTTTGCTTTTTCTAAAATTCCAGTTTTGTGTGCTCGAAAGCATTGCTTTCCGTCCAATGATAACAATTCTGCTTTTAAAAACAATTCTCCCTCATCGTTAATGATAGCATTGGCTCCAACCGGAGTATCACAAGCGCCATTTAATACCTCTAATAATGAACGCTCTGCTTCTGCTAAAATTTGTGTTTCTTTATCATTTACTGTTTTTAAGATTTCTTTAACAGCAGAATCTTCCTCTCTACACTGAACAGTTATAATTCCTTGTCCCGCGGATGGGATGATTACATCTTTCTCAAAATATTCTTTTACTTCAGAATGAAATCCTAGTCTTTTTAATCCAGATGCTGCAAGCACTATGGAATCGTAAATTCCCTCTTTCATTTTATTAATTCTGGTGTCGATATTTCCTCTTATTGGGACCATTTTTAAATCATCTCTCAATCTTTTTAATTGAGAAAATCTTCTAACAGAAGAAGTTCCAACGGTAGAGCCTGGTTTTAAATTGGCAAATGAACTTGCAACAGGAGATAAGAATGCATCTCGCTCATCTGTTCTTTTTAAAAAACAAGCAAGTGACAATTTATTTGATGAAAAAGTTGGTACATCTTTAAGAGAATGAACCGCAACATCAATTGATTTTTCAAGCAAACACTCTTCTAGTTCTTTGACGAAAAGTCCTTTGCCTCCCATCATTCCTAAATTTTCAGTTTTAAATTTATCTCCCGATGTTTTGATAATCTTAATAATAAGTTGGTCAGCTATAACTCCTGGATAAGCAAGTAACAGCCCATCTCTAAAATGTTCTGTTTGCGCAAGCGACAATCTGCTGCCTCTAGTGCCAATAATAATTTTTCTATTTCTTAACATTTTGCTGATTTAATAACATTTTGTTATATATTATCGCTACTTTTTATAGCGACAGGTGATCACACTCAATACATCTATGAAAAAAGATTTAACATTCCTTGGAATCGAGACTAGTTGCGATGAAACTGCTGCATCAGTTGTAAGAGAAGATGCGGAAGGAAATGTTAAAATATTATCAAACGTGGTCTCTAGCCAAGTTGATGAGCATTTAAAATTTGGAGGGGTGGTTCCAGAAAACGCTGCAAGATCTCATGCTGAAAAAATTGATATTATAATAAAAAAAGCCATAGACGATAGTAAATGCAAATTTGAAGAATTAGATGGTGTTGCAGCAACGGCGGGTCCTGGTCTGTTAGTTTGTTTAATGGTTGGTCTGAGCGCTGGAAAAAGTATTGCAGGAATTTTAAAAAAACCATTTCTTGCAATTAATCATTTAGAAGGGCACGCGCTTACTCCAAGAATTTTTAATAAAATAGACTTTCCTTATCTTCTGCTTCTGGTCTCTGGTGGTCACACACAATTTTTGATTGTTGAAGGAATTGGAAAATATAAAAGAATTGGCACAACCATTGACGATGCTCTTGGAGAAACTTTTGACAAAACAGCAAAGATGATTGGTCTTGAATTTCCAGGTGGACCAAAAATCGAAAAGCTTGCAGAAAACGGGAATGAAAAAGCTTATGTTCTGCCTAAACCAATATTAAATCATCCAGGATGTAATTTATCTTTTGCAGGTTTAAAAACAGCTATCTTGAAATTATCATCAAAGATAAAAACTGAAAAAGATAAAGAAAATCTTGCAGCCTCTTTTCAAAAAACAATTAATGAAATTCTATATGTCAAATGTAAATCAGCTATGACTGAATTTATTTCCAAATACAAAAAGGATAAAAAAGTTTTTGTAATATCTGGTGGAGTTGCTTCAAATAAAAGCATTAGAAATAATTTAGATAAACTAAGTAAAGAAATGGGTTTTGAAAATTTCTTTCCTCCCATTGAACTTTGTAGTGATAATGGAGCAATGATTGCTTGGGCTGGAATTGAAAGATTTAAAAAAGGGATTGAAGATAATCTTGATGTTCTTGCAAAACCAAGATGGCCTTTAGATCCTGATGCGCCTTTTTTAAAAGGAGCAGGAGTAAAATACTAATTTTGCATTATTCATTTAAAAAAATCATTGATTTATATAGATAAGTTTGGCTTTGTTTTGACACGGACACACCTTAAAAATACAAAAAAATTCATATGAACTACTGGCTAATAAAATCAGAACCCTCGGTATGGTCGTTTAACGATCAAAAAAAAGCAGGCTCTAAAGGAACTATTTGGGACGGCGTTAGAAATTACCAAGCTGCAAATTATCTAAAACAAATGAAGTCTAATGACCTTTGCTTTTTTTATCATTCCAATGAAGATAAAAAAATTATTGGAATAGTTAAAATTATTAAACCAGCATTTATTGATCCAACGGATAAAGAAAAAAAGTTTGTGGCGGTTAAAGTTACTTATTATAAAGATTTTATAGAGCCGGTTTCCCTTGCTGATATAAAAGAAAATAGGGAAATTTCTCACTTACCACTTATTAAACAGAGCAGATTGTCGGTAATGCCTATAGATTCAAAAGGCTGGAAAATAATATGTAAGATGGGTAGAATTTAAAAAATAAAAAGGGATTAGGGATTAATGAGCGACAAACTTTTCAAAGTGCCTGCTGATTGGGCAAAAAATTCTTACGTTAACCAATCGTCATATGAAGCTAAGTATAAAGAATCTATTAACAATAATGAAAAATTCTGGGCGGATGAAGGAAAGCGAATTCATTGGTTTAAACCCTATACGAAAATTAAAGAAGTAACTTACAGCACAAAAAAAGTTTCTATTAAATGGTTCTACGATGGAACTACAAATGTTTCTTATAATTGTATTGATAGACATCTTCCAAAAAGAGCAAAACAAACTGCAATTATTTTTGAAGGAGATGACCCAAAAGAATCTAAAAACATTACCTATCAAGAATTAAGTGATGAAGTTTGCAAACTTGCAAATGGATTAAAAGAAATTGGAGTTAAAAAAGGTGATCGAGTTACAATTTATATGCCAATGGTTCCGGAAGGAGTTTACACTATGCTTGCTTGTACTCGGATTGGAGCGATTCATTCTGTAGTATTTGGCGGTTTCTCACCTGACTCTATTGTTAACAGAATTTTAGATTGTAAATCAGAATTTGTAATTACAGCTGATGAAGGACTAAGAGGTCAAAAAGTTATTCCTTTGAAGAAGAATATTGATGAAGCATTAAAGAAATGTCCTGCTGTTAAAAAATGTATTGTTCTAAAAAGAACTGGGGGCAACGTGCCTTTCGATTCAAAACGTGATGTTTGGTATCACGAGTTAACTTCCAAAATGTCTATAACTTGTAAACCTGAAGAAATGAATGCGGAAGATCCGTTATTTATTCTTTACACATCTGGATCTACTGGAAAACCAAAAGGAGTCTTGCATACAACGGGTGGCTACTTAGTTTATGCTTCAATGACTCATCAATATATTTTTGATTATAAAGAAGGAGATATTTATTGGTGTACTGCAGACATTGGTTGGGTGACGGGTCATAGTTATATTGTCTATGGTCCGCTATCAAATGGAGCAACAACTTTAGTATTTGAAGGAGTTCCAAGTTATCCTGATGCAAGTCGTTTCTGGCAGGTGATTGATAAGCACAAAGTAAATATTTTCTATACAGCGCCAACTGCTCTTAGAGCTTTAATGCGAGAGGGTGATGCAATGGTAAAAAAAACAAGCAGAAAATCGCTTAAACTTTTAGGCTCTGTTGGCGAACCCATTAATCCTGAGGCGTGGATTTGGTATTATAAAGTTGTAGGCGACTCTCGTTGCCCAATTGTTGATACTTGGTGGCAAACTGAAACGGGTGGAATTTTAATATCTCCACAGCCTGGTGCCACCGATTTAAAACCAGGATCAGCAACAAAACCATTCTATGGAATAGTTCCTGTAATTGTTGATGAAAAAGGCAAAGAGTTAGATGGCATATGCGAAGGAAGATTATGCATGAAAGAATCTTGGCCAGGTCAAATGAGAACTGTTTATGGGGATCATCAAAGATTTATTGATACTTATTTTTCACAACATGACGGTAAATATTTTACAGGTGATGGCTGCAAACGAGATGAAGATGGATACTATTGGATTACAGGCCGAGTAGATGATATCATTATTGTATCAGGTCACAATCTTGGAACCGCTGAAATTGAAAGTGCATTTGTTGCCCACCCAAAAGTTGCTGAAGCTGCGGTTGTTGGCTATCCACATGATATTAAAGGACAAGGCTTATATTGCTATGTAACTTTAAAAGTGGGTGAAACTGGATCTGATGCTTTAACAAAAGAATTAAAAGATTTAGTTAGAAAGATTATTGGACCACTTGCAACGCCTGATCTTGTTCATTACACGCCAGGTCTGCCAAAAACGAGATCTGGTAAAATTATGAGAAGGATTCTTCGAAAAGTTGCTGAAAACCAATTTGAAAATCTTGGCGATACTTCAACGCTTGCGGATCCAACAGTGGTGCAAAGTTTAATTGATAATAGATTAAATAAATAATCTAAAAATCGTAAGTTATTCCTTTAGTCTCCCAATCTCCATAACGAGTGGGTTCTAATCCCTTAGGACCATTTATTTCTTTTTGTTTTTTTGTCTGATTGTTTTTTTTCTTTCTTTCCGACGCTTCTGTTAAAGATTGCTCTGCATGTTTTTTAAATTTTTCATCCATAGTGTTAATCTATTTTTTGAACTAATTTTTGAAAATCTCTACCAACATTATTCCACTTTAATATCATTGAGTTCATTACTATTTCTTTATCCAGTTTTTTTAACTCATCTGCGATAGGCGCCCACTGTACTAAAGCATGAACGCTTTTATCAAAAGGTTTAGATTGGTGAAATGTTAACCACTGCACTTGATTAAATCTTTTTTCAAATTCATTGATTGCACTATTAAAAAGATCATCGCTTAATCCATTTTGTTTTTCATTTAATAAAATCGCATGATATATTTTTTTAGCTTCTTCAAGTTTTTGGTAACCTTGATTTTTGTGTAGGTAAGAAAAAATATAAAAAATTATATCCTGAACTCCAATTACAAAAATATTCCATCTCGCCGTATCAATGGATACTGAAAACTGTGGATCAGTAAAAAATTTAACATAAGACGTTCCCATTCTTGTTTGTAAGTAACCATACAAAGTATCTTGGGTGATGTGAGCGGTTCTTCTGTTAATAAAAGTTTGAATTGAATTTAAGTCTGTTAATTTTTTCTCTCCAAAAACTAATCTTTTTAAAGAAGCAATTATAAATTCAGCGGACACACTCTTGAGTTGTTTAATTCTATAAATAATCATAAAAACGTTAATCCTTAACCTTTTTTTAATCAAATATTAACTTTAAATTCATTACGAACTCAGTTACTTTTCTATTACTTTAATAAAAACAATAAATAAAGGGGATATAAAATGACATCACCAAAACAAAAAGCTCATTGGGAGGCGACAAGAAGCCTAATGATCATTGTGATGGCTATATGGTTCTTCTTCGCTATTTTTGTGTTTTGTATTGGAGAACAAATTAACCACATCAAGTTTCTTGGTTATCCGTTAGCCTATTATATGACAGCGCAAGGTTCTTTAATTGCGTTCGTTGTATTAATTTTTTGGTCTAACTCTAGACAAGAAAAAATTGATCGTAAATTTGGTTTCTCTGATGCGGATAGGGAGGACGACTAATGGCTAAAAGTAAATTCGTACAAGATCTACCGCGTATATATACGATCTATACTGGAGGTTTCATTGCATTCATTGCTGTAATGGCATTTGCAGAAACTCAAGGTCTGAGTGGTAAAAACATCGGACTTTGTTTCGTTGGTTTTACGATTCTTATCTACGCGATTATTGGATGGTTAGCTAGAACAGCAGAAGTCGACGCATACTACGTTGCGGGTAGACAGGTTCCGACAGTATTTAACGGAATGGCTACAGCAGCGGACTGGATGTCTGGAGCTTCATTCGTAGCGATGGCAGGTGGTATATACTTTAATGGATATACTTACATGGCTTTCGTTGTGGGCTGGACCGGCGGCTATGTTTTAGTATCATCACTACTTGCACCGTATCTTAGAAAATTCGGCTGTTACACGGTTCCTGATTTTATTGGAACTCGTTACGGCGGAAACTTCGCAAGATTCTGTGCAGTGTTAATATTACTCTTAGCATCGTTCACTTATGTGACTGCTCAAATCAACGCAACAGGTACAATTGCATCTCGTGCTCTTGGTATACCTTTTGATGTTGGAGTTTGGGTTGGTCTAGTAAGTATTCTTCTTTGCGCAATGTTAGGTGGAATGAAATCAGTGACTTGGTCTCAAGTTGCTCAGTACATCGTTTTAATTATAGCTTACTTAATTCCAATCTTTTGGATGAGCTGGAAATTAGGACATATATTTCCACACGTCTCATTAGGCGGAGAGGTTGAGAGAATAGTTGCATTAGAGGCTCAGTATGGATTGGTTAAAAATTCTGCTGAAGCTCTAAAAGAAGCAAAAGTGCCTGCGGGTCTATCTTCTATGAGCATTCCTCACTCTGGCGTTCCTGCTGGAGCGATGGCTGCATGGAAGTATGTATCGCTTGCAATTTGTATGATGGTGGGAACGGCTTCGTTACCTCACATCTTGATGAGATACTTCACTACGCCTTCTGTTACTTCTGCTAGAAGATCAGTTGCGTGGTCGTTGTTCTTCATCTTCTTGCTTTACTTCTCAGCTCCGATGCTTGCGACTTTATCAAAAATTCAGTTGCTTGATCCAAATCTACCAACTGCAATTATCGGCAAAAAAATTGTCGATGTTCAGGCTATAGAGTGGGTTAAAAACTGGACTGCGGTAGGTCAAGTGTACATTGCTGACTTAAACAAAGATGGCATCCTTCAATTGAACGAGTGGTTCATGAGAGATGACGTTGTGGTATTAGCGACTCCTGAAGTTGCTGGATTACCTTACGTTATTTCTGGATTAGTTGCTGCGGGTGGACTAGCTGCTGCTATGTCAACTGCAGACGGACTACTTCTTGCGATTGCAAATGCTGTCTCGCATGACATCTACTACAAAATGATTGATCCAAGAGCGAGCGTACTAAAAAGATTAACAGTTGCGCGAGTACTGTTAATTGTTATTGGTGCCGCTGCTGCATACGTTTCTGCTATGAGACTTACGGGTATCTTAGGGGCAGTTGCTTGGGCATTCGATTTTGCGATGTCAGGACTATTCTTCCCATTAGTTTTGGGAGTATGGTGGAAGAGAGCAACACGTTCAGGAGCTGTAGCTGGAATGCTTGGCGGACTAATATCTGGTACTTGGTATCTATATTATGTTGGCCCAACATTTATGAATCAAACTCCATGGTTAGGAATTGATAATTTACGTTTCGGAATTATCGGTGCTAGCGTGAGTTTAATTTGTATGGTTGTTGTAAGCTTACTAACTAAGCCTGAATCTGAGGCAATCCAACAGATGGTTGATGACGCTAGAATTCCTAGCGGCAAAATCGTAATGACTCAAAGATAATAATCTTTTACCTAAGGGGCGATTTATTTCGCCCCTTAGACTTTCCCAAAATTTCTAAAATATATGCCATTCTGGGTACTCATTCTTGATTATGCTCTAGGGGTTATTATGTGGACTCTGCTTGGAAGATCAGCAATGTCCATCTTTCAAAGAGAAGATTCTAATTTCTTTTTTATGCGAATGTTTGTCTTAGCAACAAACCCAATTATCCGATTATTTAAAATAATTACACCAAGTTTTTTACTACCCATCATGGTGCCTTTGTACGTGGCATGGTTCTTTTATATGTTTAGATTTTATTTTATGCCTTGGGTTCTGGGCTATTCTGTAATGGGAATGCTTTCATTTCCATTGGAAAGTGAATTAACACACTTTCTTACAAACATATTTAAGAAACAATTCTAAAAAAATCATTTTAAATTTCGTAAATTCATTTAATTGTGTGCTGTGGCACAAAATATAAAAATATCCCCATCTATTTTATCGGCCGATTTTAGTATTTTAGGCGAGGAAATTAAAAGTTTAGAAAAAGCCGGTGCAGATTTAATCCACGTCGATGTTATGGATGGTCACTTTGTTCCAAATATTACTATGGGACCTC
>SHWR01000053.1 GCA_009693745.1 Candidatus Fonsibacter sp. | reverse complement strand
ATTCAATTTCATCGTCAGTAAATTTAGTTGTTAAAAATATGGAAGTTGTAAAATGAAAAATATAATTCCAGAACTTTTTTTAATATTATACTCATTTTTTTTATTAATTGCCGGAGTTTTTTCTAAAACTTTTAATAAAATAATAAATTACATTACCATTACATTGTTAGTTTCTATAATTTTAGTAGTTTATTTTAACTTTGCAGTATCTGCTACTTTATTTGGCAATAGTTACACCATTGATCCTTTATCAAACTTTATGAAAATATTAGTTTTGATTTCTGTTTTGTTTACAATTTTAATTTCAAATTCTTATCTTGAAAGACTAAAAATTGCTAAATTTGAGTATCCAGTCATTTTATTGTTATCAACTCTTGGAATGTTTGTGATGATTAGCGCTAATAATTTAATTGTTTTTTATTTAGGATTAGAACTTCAGTCTCTAAGCCTTTATGTGCTTGCAGCAATTAATACTAAATCTCTTAAATCTTCAGAGGCTGGCTTAAAATTCTTTGTTTTAGGATCTTTATCCTCTGGACTTTTATTATATGGCTGTTCTCTAGTTTATGGATTTACGGGCTCTGTTGATTATTCAGTAATAGCAAAAGTTGCAACAGAGCAGAGTGGTGCTTTAAAATTTGGTTTAGTTTTTATTCTTTGTGGGATCGCATTTAAAATATCAGCCGTTCCTTTCCATATGTGGGCTCCAGATGTTTATGAAGGATCTCCTACATCAGTTACAACTTTCTTTGCCATGGCACCAAAAGTAGCAGCCATTGCAGCTTTGATAAAATTTTTAAACGTTCCTTATGCAAATTTTATTAATGAATGGAGAACAATTGTTATTGTTTTATCGATTTCATCGATGATTCTTGGAGCTGTTGCTGCAATCGGACAAACCAACTTAAAACGACTGATGGCCTATAGCTCAATCGGTCACGTTGGCTTTATTCTTGCCGGTCTTGCAATAGCAACTCCACAATCATTAAACGCAGTTTTAGTTTATTTAGTGATTTATGTATTTATGAATATAGGAATGTTTGCTTGCATTATGTCGTTGAACAGAAATGGAGTTTATTTTGAAAATATTTATGATCTTTCGGGACTTTCAAAACATCATCCTCTTATTTCAGTTTGTTTGACAATCTTTACTTTTTCATTAGCAGGAATTCCACCGCTTGCAGGATTTTTTGCTAAATTTTATATTTTCCTAGCAATTATTCAGTCTAAAGTTTATTACCTCACCGTTATTGGATTATTATCTACGGTAATTGCAGCATTTTATTATCTTCGAATTATAAAAGTTATTTACTTTGATGCCGCTAAAGAAAGTTATGATAAAAATTCAAGTTATGGTTTGAGATTTTCTCTTATTGTTTCAACTGTTGTGATATTATTTTACTTCATCGATCCATCTTCACTTAATACGGTTGTAGAAAGCATTACTAAAAATATTAAATAAATGAATCTGCCTATTTTTAATTTTACAAAAATAGAAAGCACTAATGATTTTGCAAGATCATTAATTACTGAACATAAAATTTTGCAAGGGATTGTCACTGCAGATGAACAAATTAAAGGTCGAGGTAGATATGGTAATAAATGGATTTCGCCTAAAGGAAATTTGTATTTTACTATTTTTTTTCCAGCTTTAAAATCAAATTTAAAAAAAATTCAGTTTTTAGTACAATTACAAATTAGAAATATTTTAAAAAATTATAATATTAAAAATGTTACTTTAAAGTGGCCTAATGATCTTTATATTAATAATAAAAAAGTATGTGGAATTTTGCAGGAGAGTATTATCTTTAATAAGTTTTTTTTAATAATTGGTATTGGTATTAATATAAAATCTTCCCCGAAAATTAAAAAATATCCAACGACTTACTTAAATATAGAAACAAAAAAGAAAATTAACCTAAGTGAATTGGTAGAAAACCTTAAAAAAGCTTTCTTAAGTAATGTTATTCATAAAAAATATTCATTTAAAAAGATCGCTAAAGATTGGAATAAATATGCTTTTTTGAAAAATAAGTTTATAAATTTTAAAATAACCAATAAGACTTATAAGGGTATTTTTAGAGGCATTAATAACAACGGTGCTTTGATTTTAGAGCACAATAATCACAAAGATTATTTTACAAATGGTAGTTTAGTTTGAATTATTTGATTGTCGACATCGGAAATACGAATATTGATTTTGTTAATTTTAATAAGTTAACCAATAAGTATTCTAATAAATTTACCGTTGATACTTTAAATATTTTAAAAGGTCGTCTTGGCATTGTTAATAGAAAAATAAAAAAAGGTTTTTATAAAGGAGCACTTTGCTCAAGCGTTGTACCAATTGCATTTACTAAATTAAAAAAATTGTTAAAAATAAAAAATATCCATTTTAGTGAAATAAAAGATAAAAATCTTAATCTTCCAATTAAGATTAAAATTAATAAACCTAAACAAGTAGGATCAGACAGGATTGTGAATGCTATTGCCGCATATAAAATTTATAAAAAAAATGCAATTATTATTGATTTTGGAACAGCAACAACTTTTGATGTTATTGTTAAAAATATCTATATAGGTGGGATGATTACACCTGGTATTAATTTGTCATTAAAAGTTTTAAAAGAAGCAACAGCGAAACTTCCTTTAATAAAATTAAAGAAAACTAATAAATACATAGGAAAAGATACTGTAAGTGCTATGAACAACGGCATGTATTGGGGCTATATTGGTTTAATTAAAGAACTTGTGCAAAAAATTATTAAAGAAACAAAAAAAAAATATCTAGTTATTTTTACAGGAGGACTTGCAAATATTTTCTTTTCTTCTTTCCCATTCAAAGACAAAGTTATTGACCAGCAAATAACTTTAAAAGGAATAGCTGAAACTTTAAAATTTAATTTAAAAAATATTTAATGGTTAAAGGTGGACAAGAGTTAGTTTATTGCTCACTAGGTGGAGCAGGTGAGATTGGAATGAATTTGAATTTATTTGGCTACGGTAAGCCAGGTGAGTACAAATGGATTATTGTTGATATTGGCGTTACTTTTTCTGATGATAATATTCCAGGTATAGAAGTCATTCTTCCAAACCCAGAATTTATTGTAAATCAAAAAAAAAACTTACTGGGAATAGTTCTAACCCATGCCCATGAAGATCATGTCGGGGCTATTGCTCATTTGTGGCCTATGCTGAAGTGTCCAATTTATGCAACACCATTTACTGCAGCTATTGTTAGAGAAAAATTTAAAGAACTTAAAATTAATATTAGCAGTCATTTAAAAATTGTTAAACTAAACGGCAACGTAAAATTAGGCCCATTTGATATTGATTACGTTACTCTTACTCATTCCATTTTAGAACCTAACGGACTTGCGATCACAACGCCTGAAGGAGTTGTTTTGCATACAGCAGATTGGAAGATTGATGACAACCCGTTAATTGGAGAAAAAACTGATGTTAAGAAATTAACAGAACTTGGGAATAAAGGTGTACTTGCAATGGTCTGCGACTCTACTAATATTTTTAATTTAGGATCCTCAGGGTCAGAAAGTTTAGTAAGAAGTGGCCTTTTAACTGTTCTAGAGAAGATGAAAAACAGGATCGTTATTACATCTTTCGCATCTAACGTTGCAAGAATGGAAACAGTTTTCAAAGTTGCAGAAAAAATTGGAAGAGAAGTTTGTTTAGTTGGAAGATCAATGAATAGAATTTACCAGCTTGCAAGACAGTGTAATTATTTACAAGATATTAAAGTTCCAATTGATGTTAGAGATTGTAAAAAAATACCAAAAAATAAAATTGTATTTCTCTGCACAGGTTCACAAGGCGAACAAAGAGCAGCTTTAGCAAGAATTGCAAAAGGAACCCACCCCGATCTTAATCTTGAAAAAAATGATAACGTTATTTTTTCTTCACGTATTATTCCAGGAAATGAAAAAAGATTATTTAAAATTTTTAATGACTTTTCTAAAAACAATATCAATGTTTTGTCTGAAGAAAATTCTATGATTCATGTATCAGGGCATCCTGCTCGTGAAGATCTTAAAAAAATGTATGCTTGGGTTAAACCAAAAATATTAATTCCAGTTCATGGTGAGCAAAGACATATGGCTGAACATATTAGTTTTGCAAAAGAGATGGGTATTAAGTTTCCAGTTAAAGTGAGCAATGGCGAAATTATAAGACTATCACCAGGCGAGCCGCAAGTAGTCGATAAGGTTACATGGGGTAGAGTTTATTTAGATGGCAAAGTTTTAATTGATAACGACTCTCACATATTGAAAGAGAGAAGGAATATGGCAGCAAACGGCTATATGGAGATTACAGTTTTAATTTCTAAGAATGGTCAGATAAAAAATAATCCAATTATTACTCTAAAGGGCATCCCATTTATCCATGAAGATGCAAGTGAGATCGAATATGATCTAGAAGATGTGGTTATGGATACTTGTAAAACTTTTAATTTAAATAATTCAAAACAAGAAAAAAATCTAATCGATACTTTAAAAGGTAATTGTAGAAAATTAATTAACGATAAATCTGGAAAAAAACCCTTAGTAAATATTAATTTAGTTAGACTTTAGTTCATGTCAATAACTGGTGGCATTATCATTTATGTAAATTTATGGATGATTATTCTGTTCATGGTATTACCTTTTGGCGTTACCAATCAAATTGATTCTGTAAATTTTCAAAAAGGTACCGATCCTGGGGCTCCGATTGAATCTAAAATGAAAAAAAAGATTTTAATAACAACAATTATGACGACAGTTATTTTTTCTTTAATCTTTGCTTTAGACAAATTAGATTTGTTCTATATTAGAAAATTATTATTTTAATGTTGATTTCAAAGTTATTTTTCCCTGTTCTTAGAGAAGTTTCAGCTGATGCTAAATTAAAGTCACATCAATTAATGCTTAAAGCCGGAATGATCAGACAAAGTGCTGCAGGAATTTATTCTTGGCTTCCTTTAGGACTTAAAGTTTTAAAAAAGATTGAGCAAGTTGTCAGAGAAGAGCAAAATAATGTTGGCGCTCAAGAAATGTTAATGCCAACAATCCAATCAGCAGATATTTGGAAAGAAAGTGGCAGATATAATGATTATGGTCAGGAAATGCTTAGAATTAAAGACCGAAGTGATCGAGAGTTATTATATGGACCAACTAATGAGGAATTAATTACTGAAATATTTAGAGACAACATTAAATCTTACAAAGCATTACCATTAATTCTTTATCACATTCAGTGGAAGTTCAGAGACGAGATTAGACCAAGATTTGGTGTGATGCGTTGCAGAGAATTCTTAATGAAAGACTCTTATTCTTTTGATCTTACTAGAGAGGATGCAATAAAATCTTATAATAAAATGTTTTATGCTTACCTTAGAACATTTACTAGATTAGAATTAAAAGCATTACCGCTACGTGCAAGTTCAGGTCCAATTGGTGGAGATGCTTCCCATGAATTTATTATTTTAGCAGATACTGGTGAGAGCCAAGTTTACTTAGATAAATCATTATTAAATATTGATATTAATAGTTTTGATAATTCTGAAGCTTCCATTAGCAAAATGATTTCAGCATTCTCAACTCCCTACAGTGCAACAGATGAAAAACATTCTGAAAATGAATTTAATGAAAAAGTTTCAAAAGCCAATCAATTAGCAACAAAAGGAATTGAAGTAGGTCATATCTTTTATTTTGGAAATAAATATTCACAGCCAATGAAAGCAAATGTTTCAAACAAAGAAGGAAAGAATATTAGTGTTGAGATGGGATCATATGGAATTGGAGTTTCAAGACTTGTTGCAGCGGTCATCGAAGCAAAATGTGTTGAAGGTGTAATGAAGTGGCCACTTGTGATATCTCCATTTGATATTGCAGTTATTTCACTTAATAATAAATCAGATACGGCTCCTTTAGATAAAGCCCGAAAAATTTATGAAACTTTAAAAAGTAATTCTATTGATGCTATCCTAGATGACACTCTAGAAAGTCCATCGAGTAAATTTAAAAACTTTGATTTAATAGGAATTCCTTATCAAATTATTATTGGCTCAAAAAGTAATGACGACAAACTAGAATTTAAGGAGTTAAATGCAAAAACCGAAATGTTAACAATTGAAGAAATAATAAAAAAAATAAAAAAATTAAAAGGTTAAATTGATTTCCGCTGCAGAGTTTTTAATAATTAAAAATTATATACGATCAAAAAAAAAAGATAGTTTTTTAAAAATTATCTCTATTTTTTCTTTTCTCGGAATATCCATAGGTGTTGCAACCCTAATTATCGTAATGTCAGTAATGAATGGCTTTCGAGCTGAATTATTTGATAAACTTTTAAAATTTAATCCTCATATTATTGTTCATTCCATAGGTAATGATGATTTAAATGTTTTAAAATTAACTCAGTTTTTTAATGAGAGAAAAATTGAAGTTAAAAGCATTAGAAAAGTTATCAAAGCTCAAGGATTGTTAGTTTCAGAAAGAGCTAACTCTGGAATTGGAATTATTGGAATTAACAAAGAAGATTTACTTAAAGATGAGTTTATTAAAGATCTCTCTGGATTTGAAAAAGGTTCTGTTATTATCGGCTCCGCATTAGCTGAAAAGCTTGGAGTTGTAAAAAATAATAAAATTAATGTACTTTCGGCAAATAATGTTTCGACACCCTTTGGAAAGATACCTCAACAATTTACATTTAAAGTAGCATCTACTTTTTCAAGTGGTGTATCAGAGTTAGATTATAACTATGTCTTTATTCCCTATAACGACGCTCTGGAGTTTATAAAAAATAATAAAAATCTTATATCGGTTGATATTAAAATTAAAGACGTCAATAATGTAGATGTTTACAAAAAGGACTTGCAGAAAAATTTTCAAAATTATTATTTTGCGACCTGGATAGACAATAATAAAACATTTTTTGACGCTTTATTAGTCGAGCGCAATGTTATGTTTATTATTTTAATCCTTATTATTATTGTAGCAGCATTTAATATTGTAACAGGTATGACTATTTTGGTTAAAAATAAAACCAAAGAGATAGCAATTTTTAACACTCTTGGAATGTCTAAGTTTTCAATTTCAAAAATTTTTTTTATAATGGGATCTTTTATCGGAATTTCTGGAACAATATTCGGAGTTATTCTGGGCATAGTTTTTGCTCATAACATTGAGTCAATCCGACAGTTTGTAAGTTTTGTTTTTCAGGTGAAAGTTTTTCCTCCTGAAATCTATTTTTTAAGCAAAATGCCATCATTAATAGATTATAAGTCAGTTCTTATTGTCTGTTTCTTTTCGGTATTAATTACATTCTTTGCAAGTTTATATCCCGCAATCTCAGCATCTAAACTTAATCCAATCAAAGGATTAAAATATGATTGATAATTTTTTACAGTTAAAAAATATTCAAAAGAAATACATTGATGCTAGTAAAAATATTCAAGTCTTGAATGGTGTTAATTTATCTTTAAGTAAAAATAATATTATATCCTTGGTTGGGCCTTCTGGTTCTGGAAAATCTACATTTTTGCATATTTTAGGATTACTTGAGACTGTTGATCAAGGAGAGTATTTTTTTAAGGATATTAATCTAATTGGTTTAAAAGAAGATCAGAAAACAATT
>SHWR01000052.1 GCA_009693745.1 Candidatus Fonsibacter sp. | reverse complement strand
CCACAGGTGCAAATATTTTTTTTATTAACACTAAAAATAATGAAATTCATACTCCGGTAGCAGATTCTTTTTTAGACGGAATTACTAGAAGATCGATTATAGGAATTGCAAAACAACTTAAGATAAAAGTTTTTGAAAGAAAAATAAAACTTGATGAACTCAATAAATTTGATGGTTGTTTTTTAACTGGTACTGCTGCTGAGGTAACCCCAGTTTCTCAAATTAGAGATATTAAGTTTACGGTGGTTGATATGATTAATAAGTTGGATTATAATTATTCAAAATTAGTTAATAAAAATTAAGAATAATTAATCGATAAGATCTATTCCTTTTCTTAAGTAAGCGTATCCTGTCCAAAGCGTTAGTATTGCAGATATCCAAAGTAAATATATTCCTAATTGGATTCCGTAATTAAATAAAAATTTATCACCGCTGTCTCCAGCTAATAAAATAGAAATAGCTATCATTTGTAATATTGTTTTACCTTTAGATAAATTCGTCACAGGAATGTAAACTTGTCCTTTTGCTAAAAACTCTCTTAATCCTGAAATTAAAATTTCTCTTGTTATTATTATAATTGCTGCCACTACATGAATACCATTAACAGTTTGACTCATTATTAGAAGCGCAAGCGCCGTTGCAACTAGAACTTTATCCGCAATTGGGTCTAGCAACTCACCAAATTTTGATTGTTGTTTATATAGTCTTGCAAAAAATCCATCGAGATAATCTGTAAAAGCAGCTATAGCAAATATCGCGCAACTCAGCCAATCGCTTAATTCTCCAGGAAAATAGAAAATAATTACTAATATTGGAGCAATCAGAATTCTTCCGATAGTTAAAATGTTAGGAATTTTCATTTTTTTGACATTAAACTATTTTTATTAAAAAAATTATAAATTTTATTTGCGACTAAATCACTTATTCCATCTATTTTTTTTATATCTTCAATGCTCGCATTTTCTATTAATTTTACAGAGCCAAAATGGTTTAATAGTAATTTTTTTCTTCTCTTTCCTATTCCTTCGATTTCATCAAGAGCAGATTGTGTAAAAGTATTTTTCCGATTAATTATATGTGAATATACAGCGAATCTGTGGGCTTCATCGCGTAGTCTTTGTAAGAAAAATAATAATACATTATTATTAATTTTAATTTTTTTATTATTATAATAAAAAGTTTCATCACCTTGACTTCTTCTTTCACCTTTTGCAATAGCTATTATACTAAGACTAAAATGCCCGAGCTCGTCTAAAATTTTTCTAGCTACATTGTAATGGCCTTTCCCACCATCGATTACAATTAAATCAGGAGTTTCATCTTCATTACTTAATTTAATTTTTGTAAATCTTCTAGAAAGAACTTCCTTTAGCATTCCGTAATCATCACCAGCATTAATATTCGTTTTTGATATGTTAAATTTTCTATATTTTTTTTTAATAAATCCATTTTTTCCAAACACAACAAAAGCTCCGACAGCATTTAATCCTTGAACATGACTATTGTCGTAAACTTCAATTAGGTTTGGTGTAAAACTTAAGTTAAACTCTTTATTAACTAATGATAAAAAATGATCATTATTTTCATTCTCTAATATTTTTTTATCTAGGGCTAATTCTGCATTCTTAATAGCTAATTTTATTGAGAGCTCCTCATTATTATTTTTTGCAGTTTTTATATTAATTTTTTTATTATATTTTTTCTCCAAAGCAGTTTGAATTAGATCTAAATATTTAATTTTTTTACTTAGAATAATCTCTTCTGGAGGAATCTTATTTTCATAAAATTGAATTAGAAAAGCATAGATAATCTCATTTATGTTATCATCTTTATCATGCTTTGGAAAAAAAGCTTGGTTACCCCAGTTTTGTTTAGATCTATAAAAAAATACTTCAATGCAAGTAATATTATTTTTTTGAAATGCAACAATTAAATCAGCATTGTTAAAATTATTTTTATTAATTTGTTGAGATGACTGAATTTGAGTTAAGGCTTTTATTCTATCTCTAATTGTTGCTGCTTTTTCATACTTAAATTTTTTACTTTCAATTTCCATTTCTTTGGAAAGTTTTTTTTGTATAAGTGCAGATTTTCCATTTAAAAAATTGGTACTATCTATAACAAGTTTGTTATAATCTTTTTCGCTAATTTCATTAGTACATGGGGCGGAGCATCTCTTAATTTGATGCAAAATACATGGTCTCCTTCTATTGTTAAATGTTGAGTCATCGCATACTCTTAATAAAAATACTTTTTGTAATGTTTTGATTGTCCAATTTGCTGAACCAATAGAAGCGAATGGACCGAAAAAGATATCATTTTTATTTTGTTTGCCTCTAAACTTAGTTAACCGAGGAAATATATGAGATTTTGTTAGTTGAATATAAGGAAAAGATTTGTCATCCTTTAATAAAATATTATATCGAGGTTGATGTTTTTTTATAAGATTAGCTTCAAGTAATAATGCTTCCGCTTCATTTTGTGTTGATATGAATTCAAGATTTTTTGTACTAGAAATCATTCTTTCCGTTCTAACTGGCAAATAGGAAGACGAAATATAACTATTTATTCTATTAGGTAAGTTCTTGGCTTTTCCGACATAAATAATAGTGTTTTTATCATCTAGCATCTTATAAACGCCAGGACCATTAGGCAAAAATTGTATTATATTTTTTATGATTTGCTTTCCTTGCTCAAAGTTTTTCATAATCACTTTTTATTTTAAAGAATTCTATTCCAACAGACTCAGTATTTTTAATTATATTTAATTTTTCCACTTTTATCTTAATATTTATAACATTTTTATTCTTAAAGATTTCACAAATAAAATCATTCGCAAAAGATTCTAAAAAATTATATTTTTTTTTTAAAAAAAAATTTATTTTATCAATAATTTCTTCATAATTCAAAATTGAATTAATATTTCCGTCAATTACTTTTTTTTGTTTGCTTAAAATTTCGACATTAAATCTTAATTCTTGAGGTTTGGTTTTCTCAAACGAATGATAGCCAATAATTGCCCTGCAGACATAATTTTTAATAAAAATTATTTCTTTTGATTTGAATTTTTTTTTATTTCTAAAAAGTTTTATGATATTTGTTTTATTCATTAATCCCAATAATATCTGGAGTTTTCCAGTTAAGACTTTGTCCACTATCTACAGCAATGACTTGACCAGTAATCGTTTCACTACTTGCCAAAAGATAGGCTGTTTTGCATATATCTTCAATTTTAACAGCCTTACCAAGCAAAGTATTTTTTGATTGTTTGTTAAAATGTTTTTGAGTTTGTCTTTTGTTTTTAAGGACGGGACCAGGAGCAATAGCATTAACCCTGATTGTTGGCGCTAATTTCATAGCTGCAGTTTTTGTTATCGTATGTAGCCCTGTTTTGCTAACAGTATATGAAAAGAAATATGGAGTTAGTTTAAATATTCTTTGATCAAGAATATTTATAATAGATTTATTCTCAGATAGATTTTTAATTTTAGAAAATTCTTTAATAAAGGTAGCTGGTGCTAAAAGATTAATTTTTATATGCTCATTCCAACTTTTTTCGTTAAAATTTAAAATATTATCATTATTAAAAATAGAAGCATTATTGATTATACAATTAATATTTCCTAATTTTTTTTTTGCAGAAGTGATTATTTTTTTTATTGTTTTTGTATTTAAAAGATTACCTTGAATATAAACACATTTTACTCCATATCTTTCTATTTCTTTTTTAAGAGCGTTAGCTTGTTTTTTTGATTTATTAAAATGAATCGCAATATTCCATCCCATTTTTGCAAAATATAAACATAGTTCTTTACCAATTCTTTGAGAGGATCCTGTAATTAAAATACTTTTATTCATTTTATCTCTTTCTTTTTGCAATCATTCCAGCCTTGCCCTGCGTTGATCTTCCTATTAATTCTTTTTTTACATCGTCGTTATAAACTTTAATTTTGCTACTCATATTAATTTCTAACTCCCTCTCTTGAAGTTTTCTTATTTCATCTCTTATTTTTGCCGCTTGTTCGAATTCTAAGTTGTCAGCAGCTTTTTTCATTTCTTTTTCTAGCATTTTTAAATGTTTTTTAAGATTATCACCAATCGGGATGTCATTATCAAAAGTAACATAATCTTTCTCAAAAACCCCTTCCAAAATGTCATTAATTTTTGATTTGATAGACTGAGCGGTTATTTTATTTTTTTTATTATATTCAATTTGTTTAGTTCTTCTTCTGTTAGTTTCATTGATAGCTTTTTTAATACTGTCTGTTTCTTTATCTGCATACAAAATAACTTTACCATCAATATTTCTAGCTGCTCTGCCGATAGTTTGTATTAAGGATCTTTCGGATCTTAAGAAACCTTCTTTATCAGCATCTAAAATTGCAACAAGAGCACACTCTGGTATGTCCAGTCCTTCTCTTAAAAGATTAATGCCAATCAAGACATCGAATATACCGAGCCTTAAGTCTCTTATAATTTCTATTCTTTCAAGCGTATCAATATCAGAATGCATATAACGAACTTTAATTCCATTTTCATCGAGATATTCAGTCAAGTCCTCGGCCATTTTTTTCGTAAGCGTAGTAACAAGTGTTCTTTGGTTATTTTTAGAAACAGTAATGCATTCATTCAACAAATCATCTATTTGATTTTTAGCGGGTCTGATAAAAATTGGAGGATCTATAAGTCCAGTTGGTCTTATAATTTGTTCTGCAAAAACTCCTTTGCTTTGTTTTAATTCCCATTCACTTGGTGTTGCAGAAACAAAAATTGTTTGAGGTCTCATCATATCCCATTCTTCAAATTTTAATGGTCTATTATCCATACAAGAAGGAAGTCTAAAGCCATAATCGGATAAAGTTTTTTTTCTAGTATAATCTCCTTTGTACATCCCGTTTAACTGTGGAATAGTAACGTGGCTTTCATCAACAAATACTAAACAACTATCAGGAAGGTATTCAAATAATGTTGGAGGTGGATCGCCAGGATTTCTTCCAGATAAGAATCTTGAATAATTTTCTATTCCAGCACAACTTCCTGTGGCTTCAATCATTTCAAGATCGTATCTAGTTCTCTCCTCCAACCTTTGTGCTTCTAAAAGTTTTTTTTCATTTCTAAATTTTTCTAAAGTAACAATTAATTCTTTTTTTATTTCATTAATTGCTTTTTCTACTGTTGGTCTAGGAGTTATATAGTGACTATTTCCATATAATTTTATTAAATTAATTTCTTTATTGTCAGCTCCAGTCAGTGGATCAAAAGACTTTATCTGAGTTATTTTATTATCTTCAATTGTAATTCTCCATGCCTCATCCTCATAATGAGATGGAAAAACTTCTATATTTTCTCCTCTAACTCTAAAAGTTCCTCTATGAAAATTTTGATCATTTCTTTTGTATTGAAGCTCAACAAGTCCTTTAATAATTTTATCTCTTTCATAGCTCTCATTTTTTTTAAAAATCAAAGTCATTTTACTGTAGGAGTCGACAGATCCTAATCCGTAAATGCAAGACACACTTGAAACAATAATCACATCATCTCTTTCCAAGAGAGATCTGGTAGCCGAATGTCTCATTCTATCTATCTGTTGATTTATAGAAGCTTCTTTTTCTATATAAGTATCAGATCTTGGAACGTAAGCTTCTGGAGTATAGTAATCATAATAAGAAACAAAATATTCAACAGCGTTGTTAGGAAAAAAATTTTTCATTTCACCATATAATTGGGCAGCTAAAGTTTTATTTGGAGCAAGAATTAAGGCTGGGCGGTTTAATTCTTCGATAATTTTGGCCATTGTAAAAGTTTTTCCAGAACCAGTCACACCAAGCAAAACTTGATTTTTTTTTTTGTTTAATATTTCTGTTTTTAAAAAAGAAATAGCCTTAGGCTGATCACCTGCAGGAGTATATTCAGTTATTAGTTGAAATTTTTTTCCACCTTCTAATTTTTTTGAAGAAAGTTCTTTCGTATTTGATTTTTCTAATATATTAGTTTCTAAAAGATTTTGCATATTCCAAAATATAATTAATTTAGATGTCTATACTATCAACTTCTTTATCGAGAATAAAAGAATCTCCTACAATTGCAATTACTCAGAAAGCTAGACTGTTAAAAGAAAGTGGAAAAGAAGTAATAGCACTAGCTTCGGGTGAGCCAGATTTTGACACTCCAGATAATATAAAAGCAGCAGCAATTAAAGCTATTAAAGAAGGTCAAACAAAATATACGGCTGTTGATGGAACTCCAGAGTTAAAAAGAGCAATTGTTAATAAATTTAAAAGAGAAAATAATTTAAGTTTCGATGTAGACAATATTACAGTTGGCACAGGAGGTAAGCAGGTAATTTATAACTGTATTCTTGCAACTATTAATCCAGGAGATGAAGTTATTATTCCAGCGCCTTATTGGGTTTCATATCCAGATATGGTTTTATTAGCCGGAGGAACTCCAAAATTCGTAGAATGTGATGAACAAAGCGATTTTAAAATTTCCGCTGACCAACTTGACAAATTAATAACAAATAAAACAAAATGGTTTATTTTAAACTCACCAGGAAATCCAACTGGAATGTGTTACTCAAGATCAGAATTAACTGAATTAGTTAGGGTTTTAAAAAAATATAAACACGTTAATATTTTAACAGATGATATCTATGAGCATATTATTTACCATGATGTCAAAAGTGCTAATGATCCAAAATTTGTAAATATTTTAGAAATAGAAAATTCTCTAAAAGACAGAACTATAGTTATAAATGGAGTGAGCAAAGCTTATGCAATGACAGGCTGGAGAATTGGATATGCTGCAGGTCCAAAAGAATTAATTAAAGCAATACAAAAAATTCAATCTCAATCAACGACCAATCCATCCTCTATTAGTCAGGCCGCCGCAGTTGAGGCTCTTAATGGAGATCAGAGTTTTATTAACACTAGAGCTTTAGAGTTTAAAAAAAGGAGAGATTTTGTTGTTCATGCTTTAAATAATATTAATGGATTAACCTGCGTTAATCCTCAAGGTGCATTTTATGTTTTTCCTAATTGTAAAAAGACAATAAATAAAAAAACATCTGGTGGAAAAATTATTAAAAATGATACAGATTTTGTAACTTACTTATTAGAAGAGACAGGTGTTGCAATTGTTCAGGGTTCAGCATTTGGATTGGAGGGTTATTTTAGAATTTCTTATGCAACTTCTATGGAGATTTTAGAGAAGGCCGTAACAAAGATTAAAAGTTTTTGCGAAAGTTTAAAATAGTCTTAGTGGTTAGATAAATATTTTTCAGCTTCAAGAGCAGCCATACAACCCATCCCAGCAGCTGTAACAGCTTGTCGATATAGTTTATCTTTTACATCTCCTGCAGCAAAAACGCCGGGTATATTGGTCTTTGTAGAGTCAGGCTGTGTTACTAAATAACCATTACTATCCATATTAACTTGCCCTTTAAATAGAGCTGTTGCCGGGTCATGCCCAATTGCAACAAAAAGTCCATGAGTTTGTAGCTCTGAGATTATATTTGTTTTGATATTTCTTAATTTCACAGCAGTTACACCTTTAGGGTTTTCTGTTCCAATAACTTCCGAAACAGCAGTGTCCCAAATCACACTAATTTTAGGATTAGAAAATAATTTTTTTTGTAATAATTTTTCTGCTCTCAATTCGCTTTTTCTATGAACAAGAGTTATTTTTTTTGCAAAATTTGTAAGAAACAAAGATTCTTCAACAGCAGAATTTCCACCACCAACCACCACAACATCTTTGTTTTTATAGAAAAAACCATCACATGTGGCGCAGGCAGAAACACCAAACCCTTTGTATTTTTC
>SHWR01000005.1 GCA_009693745.1 Candidatus Fonsibacter sp. | reverse complement strand
AAATTTATTTTTCCAATTACGCGACATTTGTTTTTTAATTAAACCATTATTATTGATAAGGGATTGTAAAATAAATTCTGAATTTTTACCTCCAAGCGGCATAAAAAAAACTTTTGCATGTTTTAAGTCTGGGCTCATTCTAACTTCTGAAACCGTAATCACTCGCGTATTGATATTTGGCAAAGCTACTTCTTCTTTTAAAAATAAATTTCCAAGTAACTGTTTTAATAGTTCACCAACTCTTAACTGCCTTTGGGTGAAAGGCTGATCGCTTAAATGAATGTTCATTATTAACTAATTTATTGTTCTTGCGCTTTCAACAACAGAAAATGCTTCAATAATATCTTTTTCTTTAAAATCTAAGAAATCTTTAAAAGCTACTCCGCCCTCAATGCCTGCTTTAATTTCTTTCACTTCATTTTTTTCTCTAAAGAGAGATGCGACTTTTCCTGTGTATACAACGCTTCCATCTCTAACAATTCTTACATTAGAATTATTAACGATACTTCCCTCTGTCACTTTAATACCTGCAACTTTTCCAGCTTTTGAGGATTTAAATACTTGTAAGATTTCGCACTGTCCTAATAATTGTTCGTTAATTTCTGGCGCTAATAAACCTGAAAGTGCTTTAGTAATGTGCTCAATCGCCTCATAAATAATATTAAAGTATAAAACGTTCACCCCTAATTTTATTGCAAGATCTTTTGCTTCTTTATTAGGCTTAATATTAAAGCCAATTAAAACCGCATTAGAAGCTTTTGCTAAAGATACATCTGTCTCTGTAATGGCACCAACGGATGATAAAACGATATCTGGCTTAACTTCATCATGTTGAATTTTTAATATCGCATTAGATAAAGCCTCTGCAGATCCATGCACATCACTTTTGATAATAATTGATAATTCTTTTTGTTTGTTAACATCTCCAAAAATGTCATTTTTCTTAACAAGACCGATAGTTTTTTTAGCTCTACCCTGTTCAATTCTATGTTCATTTATTTCCTTTGCTTTTGCCTCGCTATCCAAAACTAAAAAATCATCGCCTGCTTCAGACACACCCGTTAAACCAATAATCTCAACTGGCATTGAAGGGGTTGCTTCATTAACTAATTCTCCTCTAAAATTATTCATCGCTCTAATTTTTCCCCACTGCAAACCACTTGCAAAGAAGTCACCTCTTTTTAAAGTTCCTCTCGTGATTAAAATTGTCGACACCGGTCCTTTGCCTTTGTCTAACTTTGATTCAATCACTATTCCCTGAGCAGGTACATTTGGGTTCGTTTTATGATTTAAAATTTCTGCTTGTAAAATAATTGCCTCTTTTAATTTATCTAGATTTGTTTTCTTTAAAGCTGATATTTCAACACACTGAATATCTCCGCCTAATTCTTCAACAACAAGTTCGTGCTCTAATAATTGATTTCTAACTTTTTGTTTATCAACGCCGTGAATATCACATTTATTAATTGCGACTATGATTGGAACTTTTGCAGCTTTTGCATGTTGTATCGCTTCAATCGTTTGCGGTTTAATTCCATCATTTGCAGCAACGACCAAAACAACGATATCTGTAATTTTAGATCCTCTAGCTCTCATTTCAGTAAAAGCCGCATGACCCGGTGTATCGATGAAAGTCATCCATTTTTTATCTTCTGCAAAAACTTGATAAGCACCAATGTGCTGCGTAATTCCACCGTGCTCTGTTGCAACAACATTTGCTTCTCTTAATGCATCTAGTAATGAGGTTTTACCATGATCGACGTGACCCATTACAGTTATTACTGGAGGCCTAGAATATATGTCTTCGTCTTCTTTAGATTTTTTTAATTTTGACAATTCATCATCGATTTGATTATCTTTGACAACTGTATGTCCAAATGCTCCAACGATGTACTGTGCGGTATCTCTGTCGATGGTGTGATTGATTGTAACTTTTACATTTTTTTCAAATAAAAATTTAATAATCGAGCTTGCTTTTTCTGCCATTCTGTTTGCAAGGTCCTGAATAGTGATTAAATTAGGTACCGATATTTCTCTAGAAGCTTTTTTTGCTTCACCCGATTCATCCCCATCTTGAACTAATTTTTTATCTTTTTCTCTAGCTCTTTTAAATGAAGCTAAACTTCTTGATTTTTCATCTTCATCGGCATCCGTAAGCGCTTTAGATAAGGTTAGTTTATATTCTCTTTTTTTGCCGTGAGTTTTTTTAATTAATTTTTTACTATTATCTATTTCAAGTTCTTCTTGAATTTTTTTTCTTGCCCATTCCTGCGCAGATTTTTGAGCTTTAGCTGTATCTTCTTTTGTTAAAGTCTTTACTTTTGCTACATCTTGTGGACTTGAGGAAATTTTTGCTTTTTCAACAGTCTGACTAATATCAATAGATCTGTTCTTCTTTTTCTCAACTAAAACTGATTTATTACCAGCTCCTCTTGCATAGCTTGAAATGGCTGCTGGTCCACCACTAAAATTTTTTAATGTAAGTTTTTTTTTTTTGTCTTTAACGTCCATGTTTTTTCTAAAAGCGAGTTTATTATTTGTTAAAAACTTTTTCTCTAGCGCTCATTATAAGGCGCTCAGCCTCAGCTCTTATGATGTCAAAATTTTCCAGAATTCCCTCAAATTCCACTCTTTTTCCCTTAAATTCATCGTAGCCACCTAAGATTTCGTCCACTGATAAATCTGCAAAATCGGCTAAAGTTTTTATATTTTTTTCACCTAAAGTAAGTAGCATTCCGAGTGATAATCCTGGGTGATTCATGAGATCTTCTTGTATGCCTAACTCTTTAACTTTGTTTGATATTTCTTTAGATTCTGTTTCTAAATATTCTTTTGCTCTTTCTTTTAATTCTTTAGCTGTTTCTGCATCAAAGCCATCAATTTTAGTTATCTCCTCTAAAGGAGCTCCATTGATTTCTTTGATAGAAGAAAATCCTTCTAATACCAAAAGCTGCGCCATCATCTCATCAATTTCTAAACTTTCAATAAATCTTTTTGTTTTAATTTTAAATTCAGATTGTCTTTTTTCTGTTTCTTCTTGATCAGTTAAAATATCAATTTCATAGTTCATTAGTTTAGAAGCTAATCGAACGTTTTGTCCTCTTCTTCCTATAGCTTTACTTAGATTATTTTCATCAATAACAACTTCTATTCTTTTTGAAGCTTCATCAAGAACAACTTTTTGAACTTCAGCTGGTGCTAAAGCATTGATCACAAGTGTTGCTGGATCTTCTGACCAGTGAATAATATCAATCTTCTCACCTTGTAATTCATTCACGACCGCTTGCACTCTGCTTCCTCTCATACCTACGCAAGCACCCACGGGATCTATAGATTTATCTTTTGATGTAACGCAAATCTTTGCTCTACTACCCGGATCTCTTGCTACCGATTTAATCTCGATTGTTCCTTCATAAATTTCTGGTACTTCAAGCTTAAATAGCTTTGACATAAATTGAGGGTGCGCTCTTGATAAAAATATTTGAGGGCCTTTACTTTCTTTTTTAACTTCATAACAGTAAGCTTTTATTCTATCACCTACTTTTATATTTTCTCTTGGTATTAATTCATCTCTTTTAATTATTGATTCGGCTTTTTGTAAATCAACAATAATGTTTCCAAATTCAATTCGTTTAACTATGCCGCTAAGAACTTCTCCGATCTTGTCTTTAAATTCGTTATATTGTTTTTCTCTTTCAGCATCTCTAACTTTTTGAGTAATAACTTGTTTTGCAGCTTGTGCGGCTATTCTGCCAAAATCAATTGGAGGCAGTGGTTCTCGAATTTCTTGCTCAAGTTCTATATCGCTTTTAATTTTTTTAGCTTCTTTTAAACTGATCTCATTTTGACTATTGGCTGGGTTTTCCACAACTTTTAATCTTCGGCCTAATTCAATTTGGCCGTTAGCTCTATTGATAGAAACATAAATATTATTCTCTTGTCCATAACGAGTTCTTGCAGCTTTCTCAATGGCTTCTTCCATAGAGGTAAGAACAAGCTCTTTATCAATTGATTTTTCGTTTGCTACAGCGTCAACTATTCTAATTAGTTCAACTGTATCAACTCTATTATTTAACATTAGTTTTGTTTCCTGAAAAAAAAATGGGCCTAAGCCCATTATGTACTTTCAATAATTTCTTTTAATCTATGCTACATTTTTTTACTTATCAAGATTTAAAAAATAAATATCTTTTTTTAATTTACTGGCTTTATTTGAGTATTTTGTATCCACTATTGGATGTCTATTGCTCAAAATATATTCAAAAATATCTGTTTTTTTCTTTAATAAAGAGATCTCTTTGACTACGTAATTAAAATAATCTTGGTCATCTGTTGCAAATATTAACGTAGATTTATTTTTCATTTTTTTTAAAATTTTTTCTAAAAATAAATAATTTAATAATCTTCTTTTTTTCTGCTTATTTTTCATCCACGGATCTGGAAATAAAACAAAAACTTTTGAAAAAAAATTATCTAAAAAATTATCTATAACTTTTTGTACAGGGACATCTATTATAGATATATTATTTAACTTTGACTCTTTAGCTTTTTGAATAACGTTAGCTACACCATTGATAAACGGATCAATTCCAATAAAGTAATCTTTTGGAAAAGTACTTGCTTGAAATAATAAATTTTCACCTAAACCAAATCCTATTTCTAATACAAAATCTCTATTTTTAATCAATTTAATTTCTTCAAAATTTACTAAAAAATCTTTTTTATGATTTTCATAAAAAAATATTTTGCTTTTAGATAAGGCTCTAGATTTTGATCTTCCAAAAAAAATCTTTTTTTTATTCTCGATCAAATTATACTTTTGATTGAAAATATTTAATTAAATCTGTTTTTTCCCAGCTAAAAGAGCCATTGTCTTCTGGCTGTCTACCGAAATGTCCGTATGCTGCTGTTTTTTGATAAATAGGTTTATTCAATTTTAACAATTCACGAATACCTCTTGGACTTAAATTAAAATTTTTAGAAATTATTTCTTCAATTTTTTTTGACTTACTGTCTTCACTATCAAACAAATCTATATAAATTGAAAGTGGTTGTGAAACACCAATTGCGTAGGACAATTGAATTAAGCATTTTTCTGAAACACCTGCGGCAACAATATTTTTTGCTAAATATCTTGCAACATAAGCTGCGGATCTATCAACTTTGGTTGGATCTTTTCCTGAAAATGCTCCTCCGCCATGAGGTGCTGCTCCGCCATAAGTATCCACGATAATTTTTCTGCCTGTTAATCCTGCGTCGCCGTCAGGTCCACCAACCACAAATCTGCCTGTAGGATTAACATAAAAATTTCTCTCATCACACATCCATCCTTTAGGTATCACCGATAAAACGTAAGGACGCACAATCTCTTTAACTTTTTCTTGATCAACGTTTTCATCATGTTGTGTTGAAACAACTATTGAGGAAATTCCTTTTGGTTTTCCTTTTTCATAAATAACTGAAAATTGACTTTTTGAATCGGGTCTTAAAAGTTTTTCTTTTCCAGATTTTCTTGCCTCTGACATTAATTGTAAAACTTTATGAGAATAACTTATCGGTGCTGGCATAAAATCTTTTGTTTCTGCGCAAGCATAACCAAACATAATTCCTTGATCGCCAGCACCTTCATCTTTATTGCCGGCTGAATCAACGCCTGCCGCTATATCTTGTGATTGACTATGAAGATAATTTGTAAATTTTAAATTTTTCCAATGAAAACCTTCTTGTTCGTAACCAATATCTTTAACTCTTAATCTAATTAATTTTTCAATTTCATCACTCTTTATTTCAGGGCCTCTAACTTCTCCAGCAATCACTACTGCATTGGTAGTTACTAGAGTTTCGCAAGCGACTCGGCTTTCAGGAAATTTGGATAAATATAAATCAAGGATAGAGTCCGATATAATATCGCAAACTTTATCAGGATGCCCCTCTGATACTGACTCACTGGTAAATATATAATCTTGTTTAGCCATTTTTATTTAATTTTCTAAGAGCAATAATGAATATAATACTTAATAAGATTATAAAATAAAAAATATAGTTTTCTAACATAGAAAATAAGGTTTTTTCCTTTAAAAAGAATAAATTTAGATCAATAAAACCTGATTTATTTAATTCTAAAGAATTCATAATTTTTCCATTTGGAGAAATAAAAACTGACATACCTTTGTTAGTCGATCTTACAATTGGAACGCCTTGCTCTACTGCTCTAAAAATTGCATGTACTAAATGTTGATAAGGACCAATTGAATCTCCAAACCAACCATCCTCTGAAATATTTATTATGAGATTATAGTCATTTGAATTAAGTTTAAGATCTCCAGAATAAATTATTTCATAACAAAGCAATGGTAAAAAAGATAAATTATTAAATATCCTAATCTCTTTTCTTTCAATGCCTGAAGAGAAAGAACTATATCCAAAGGTAATTTTTTTTAATCCCCACTTTGCTAATAAATTTTCAAAAGGAATAAATTCTCCAAATGGAACAAGTTTAATTTTATTATAAACACTAACAATTTCAGCATTATTATTCAACACAACTAAAGAATTATAAAAATTAATTTTATTGTTTGAAATACTTGGATTAGTAACTCCAAGGACAACAAAATGATTTTTAGAAAAATTTTTATTAAAATATTCTTTATATTTATATAGATCTTTAGGATTAGTTTGTTGGATCATCCCCTCAGGCCAAACAATTAAAGTTTTCTCATCTTTGTTAACTTTGCTAAGGGCTAGTAGAGTATTTAAATTTCTTTTCTCATTTTCAACTCCCCAAGTTTTAGCAATATCAATATTGGGTTGGACTATTTTTACTTTAACATCTTTATAATAATTAAACTCTGTATTTTTAATAATAATTTTTCCAAATAAATAATTAGAAATTAAAACAATAAATATAAAAACAGAATTGATTAATATTTTCTTAAACTGTACTGGCCATAAAGAGTTAAAGTAAATTGAAAAGATAAGAATGCTAAAAAAATTAAAAGTATATGTGCCGATAAATTTTAATATTTGAATATTCTCAAGTGAAAAACTCCAGGTATAAGATATTAGATTCCAAGAAAATCCAGTAAATAATATTCCTCGTAGATATTCAAATACGGACAAAGAAATAGAAAATATTAATAAAAAAACATAATCTCTTTTTATAAAAGAATGGATTATAATCACTGCGAAACCGTAAAAAACAGCAAGTAATGCGGGCAAACTAAATATAACAACAGGAATTAGAAAAGTTAATTGTTTGTCAAAAGTTAATGAATGCGAAACCCAATAAAGGCTACTTGCAAAATATCCATAACCAAAAGCAAAACCTAAAAAAAAGAAATTAAATAGTTTTACTTTTTTTTCTTCAAACAAGATTATTAGATACAAGAAAAAAGAATAGGTAATAAAATTTATAAAAATAAAATTATAAGGCGGTAAAGAAAAGCTAGATAAAGAACCTAATAATAGTAAAAAAATATAGATAGAAAAAATATTTTTTTTTGACATCTTTATTTTTAAATATTTCTAATGATCTTTTGCTCTAACAAATTCATTTTTTTATATTTCTTAAAAGAATCGTGCTCGTAGCCAATCAGATGCAAAACTCCATGAACTAACATTTTTTTAAAATAATCATCAAAACTTATATTTTGCTTTTTCACAATCGCCTCAATATATTGATAGCTTAAAGCGATATCTCCTAAATAAATTTTTCTTTTTAACTTTAGATCCTTCTTATAAAAATCTTTTTTTTCAGCTGGAAAAGATAAAATATCTGTATCTTTATTAATTTTTCTAAATTTTTTATTAAGACTTTTCATATTTTTGGTTTCGGTAAGCAGAATAGACATTTCAAAGGAAAGATCACGAGAAGAGAAGATAGATAATAATATTTTTTTGATACTTTTTTTGAGAAACAAATTTACTTTGGGATATCTAGATTTCCAATTCTTATGTTCAATAACTAAATTAACTTTTACCATTAGGCTCTTTTTTTTTATAATCATCATAAGCCTTAACAATTTTAGAAACCAAAGGATGCCTCATAACATCGTTATGATCAAAATTTATGGTTTTTATTTCTTTAATATCTTTAAGTATTTTTGTTGTTTCATAAAGTCCTGACTCTTTTGATTTTGTTAAATCTACTTGTGATGGGTCTCCATTAATCACCATGGTTGAGTTATTTCCAAGTCTCGTTAAAAACATTTTTATTTGAGTAAAAGTTGCGTTCTGAGCTTCGTCTAATATTACAAACGAATCTTTTAGCGTCCTTCCTCTCATAAAAGCAAGGGGTGCAATCTCTATTATTCCCTCCTCAATTTTTCTTTGAATTTTTTCATATCCTAAGAGTTCATAGAGAGAATCGTAAAGAGGTATAAGATAAGGATCAATTTTATCTTTCATATCTCCTGGCAAGAAACCTAAATTTTCGCCAGCCTCTACTGCTGGTCTTGATAAAATTATTTTTTTTACTCTTTCTTCTAGTAAAAAAGTAACAGCTACAGCAACAGCTAAGAATGTTTTTCCAGTTCCGGCAGGTCCTAATGCCATAACAATTTTATGATTTTTAAGAGCATCTACGTAAATTTTTTGTTTTTCTGATCTTGGTAAAATAGTTTTTTTTGATGTTTTGATAGCGTCGATATCGCTATAAATTGAATTAGAACCTGCCTCAACTCTATTCATTTTAGTTACATCAAAAATTATTTTGATATCTTCTTTCTCAATACTATTAGTATTTACAAACTTCGCTATTAAGTTGTCCAAAATTTGTATAACAGACTGTCTGTTATTGGAATCTCCTCGAACAATCATCAAGTTTCCTCTTAAATTAATTTTTGTATTAGTAACATTTTCTATTTCTTTAAGATTGGAATCAAACTCCCCAATAATTTTACTAAGAACTAAATTATTTTTTATATAAAAACTTAAGTAGTCATTATTTTTTTCAATAATTTCTATCTGAGAACTAGAAATTTTAGATATATTCATTAAGCAAATGCTTCTTCTGTTTTTTTGTGTAATACGCCAAAAAGATTTTTGCTATTGCACGAAGAAATTTCAATATCTACTAAATCTCCTGGATTGCAATTTTGTGAATTAAAAAAAGTAGGATGCATAAATTTGCTTCTGCCAAAAAATTGATCTGGGTTTTTAGTTTTATTTTCAATCAATATTTGGGTTTTCTTTCCTATTAATCGTTTGCTATTTTTCAATTGAATATCACCTAATAAATTTTGCAATCTTAATAATCTATCCTTACATATATCTAATGATATTTGATCTCGATCAACAGCTGGCGTGCCTGGTCTTTGGCTATAAATAAATGAATAAGAATTAATAAAATTTACTTTATTAATTATATCAAGCGTACATTGAAAATCTTCTTCTGTCTCTCCTGGGAAACCGATTATAAAATCACTAGAAAATTCTATTTCTGAATTAGCTTCTTTGAATTTAGCAATTAAATCAAGATAATATTCTCTTGTATGTTTTCTATTCATAAACTTTAAAATTTTATTAGAACCAGATTGAATAGGAAGATGTAATTGTGGCATTAACTTTTTTTGATATTTAAAAGCCTCTATCAATTCTTGATCCATATCGTTTGGATGAGAAGTGGTGAAACGTATTCTATGTATTGAATTAATTTTAGCAATTTCATTTATAAGTTTTGCAAGATTATAACTTTTGTTTCCATCAACAAATTTGTAAGCACTAACATTCTGCCCTAACAAAACAATTTCTTTAACCCCATTGTCAGATAATTTTTTGGCCTCATTAATAATGCTACTAAACGACCTAGAAAATTCGGCACCTCTTGTATATGGAACAACACAGAAAGAGCAAAATTTATCACAACCTTCTTGAATTGTTAAAAATTCAGAAATTTTAGACTTTCTCGAAAATTTTAGATTATCTAAAGTATCAAATTTTTCTATTAATTCAAAATTAGTTTCAGAATAATTTTCTCTTCTTTCTGAAAAATTTTTAATCAGCTCTGGCAATCGATGGTAAGATTGTGGTCCAACAATAAGATCGACGTAATTCGTTCTTCTAAAAATTTCCTCTCCTTGTGCTTGCGCTATACATCCTGCTAATACAAAAATTGGTTTCTTTTTAGATCGATTCAGTTTTTTAATTTTACCAATATCAGAATAAACTTTTTCAGTTGCTTTCTCTCTAATATGGCAAGTATTGAATATAATACAGTCAACATCTGCTAAAGTTTCAGACCTTATAAAATTAACGGACTGCATCAAATCGGACATTTTATCAGAATCATACTCATTCATCTGACAACCAAAAGTCTTTATGTAAAATTTTTTTAACAATTATTATAATCTCTAAATATTAGAAGAGTTTAACGTACAAAAAAAAACAAATAAATGAAATATATTTGTTACATATTTTCATAAATTGGGAATATCTTACTATCAATAAAAAGTTTATTATCTAAAATATATTGAAGATTCTTTGATGTATAATTAGGTAATTTCGAAAATTTAGCAATTTTATCATTATTTTTTTCTAAACAGTTTTGTACAACAAATTTAGAATAATAATCGCTACAATTTTTTAAATCTTTAATATAAAATCTATTATTTAACTCTAAAGCAACTTTTTCATAATCATTATTATTAATTAAAGTTTTTAAAATCTGAAAATTATTAAATCCTATTACTTTAATTTTTTTTGTTAAGGAAATACTTTTAATTGAAGATAAAATATTTCTAAGGCCGACAAATCCCCCTGGTCCTAAATTAATCATAAAAAAATTAAGATTTTCTATTTTTAAATTGTTTTTCTTAAAAAAATCTAAAAGAATATTTATAAAATTTTCACTATTTGAGAATTTATCTTTAACTAAAGAAAAGTCATAATTGTTTTCTTTCACAATTAGTATTAAACTTCCTAGTGTAAAATCGATTGAACAAAAACGAGAATTTATGGTCACATTCATAAAAAAAACTATTTTAATTACTTTTTTAATAATTGCTAATCTTTCTCAGGTAAATTCTCAAGAATATCAGAATGAAATGGGTATTATTGGATTAATGTATCATCGTTTTGAAGAAAACAAATATCCATCAACTAATGTAAAAATTAAAGAGTTCAATTTACAACTAGAAATTATTAATCAAAATAACATTGAGTTTATTTCCATCGATGACTTAAAAGAAATTCTTATTAAAAATAAAAGTTATAATTCTAAAAAAGTATTAATCACAGTCGATGATGCCTTTAGATCTTTTTATGATAATGGATGGAAAATATTGAAAGAAAAAAAAATTCCATTTGTCCTTTTTTTTAACACAAGAGAAGTGAACGCCAATAACCCAAATTATATGACCTGGGATCAGATAAGAGAGATACATAATTCTAAAATAGGAACTATTGGTGGACACAGTTTTTCACATGAATATTTAATTAACAAATCTGAAAATGAAATAAGAGAAGATTTAGAGAAATCTCACAAAGATTATTTGAGAGAATTATCTTATAGGCCTAAATATTTTTCATATCCATTTGGTGAATACAGTTCTACTTTTAAAAAAATTGTAAAAGAATTTAATTATGAGTTAGCCTTTGGACAACATTCTGGTGTTATCGATAAATCAAAAGATTTATTTGAACTGCCTCGTTTTCCGGTTAATGAAAACTATGGAAAAGCAGAACGATTTTTAACGTTATTAAATACAAAACCTTTTCCTTTTAAATCTTTTAAACCAGAAAATAAATTTATTTCAAAATCAGATAATCCTCCAAAAATTGAAATAGAATTTTTTTCAGAAATTAGTAACTTAGAAAAAATAAATTGTTTTGCCAATGATGGTGGCGAGTGGAATAAAAAAAAAATAACCTTTATTGAAAAAAACTGGATTCGTGTCAATTTAGATAAAAAATTTAAAGAAAGGACAGGTAGAATTAATTGTTCTTTACTAGACAAAGACAAACAATGGCGATGGTTGGGTTTCCAATTTGTGATTGATGGAAATTAAATTAATCCTGATCTTTTAATTACTAAATTTGCTTTATCAAAATCTTGCAGAGAATTTTGTTCAATAATTTTCTTTAAACCAAGAACATAATCATCTCCTTTAATTGAATATTTATGAACGTGTTTAATTAATTTTATTCCTGATATGGATCCGCTTAATCTACCTGATCTTTGTTTAGCTCTTTCCATGCGAAACTCTTCATAAAATGGATGTGTATTTAAGTTATTTTTATAGGCGCTCACTGCATACCTAATTTGATTAAATTTAGAAACCTCATGCTTTTCATCTTCACCTCGATTTTCTGGCACCATTCCTTTGTTTTCTTTCCATCCCCATTGACCAAATAAAGCGTTACCCTCAATTGCAAAACGAGATGTACCCCAGCCACTCTCGTAAGCTGCTTGTGCTATAGCTAATGAAGGGGGAATGATATCTATTTTAACCAATAGCTCTTTGACACTATTATTTTTCACTTTGTATTCCTGAAACTTTTCATTTAACCAGTCAACATCTTTTTTAAAACTTTTTTTATTCATAATAGTTAGAAGCTTTCTTCGATCTGCAATAATTTTTTCATTCTCAGATAAAACAATCGGCAACAATATTTGTATAAAAATTCTTTTTCTTTGTTCAATACTATCCAATTCACCAATACCTTCTGGAAATTTTGCTAAAAAGAAATTAGCAACAGGACCCCCTTCTCTGACCTTTTCAAGGTTGTACCCACTTTTTTCAAATAAATTAATAATACTTACTACTTGCTGAAAATCTAAACTTAATTTCTTTGAATCGTTAGTTAAAAAACTTTTTTTCAGCATCTGGTCAATAGAAGGATCGTTTATAAAATAACCTTCTAATTGATTATTGATAATTTTTTTTTTATCTACAGTAGATTTAAACATATCTGGAACAAAAGCAGTAAAAATTATTAAAGTAATAATAACTGCGTACGGCAGGGTTTTTTTTAAACTAAATTTTTTTATTAAGAAAAAAAAAATTCTATTTATGTTTTTTAAAAGAAAAGATAAAAATCTAAATGTTGGAGTAATTGTTTCAATTATGAAAAGTGAAATGCCGTTATTTAAAATTGCTTCTCTAGCCTTTTTACAAAAAATAACTAATTTCGTATTTAAAAAAAGTTTTTTCATATTGGAAAGATTATAGACTTACAGCTCTTACGCTTTTAACTTCTGGCACATAATGAACGAGCATTCGTTCAACACTTTGTTTTAAAGTTAATGTAGAAGAAGGACACCCTGAACAACTGCCCTGCAATTCTACTTCGGCAATTCCATCAATAAAAGATCTTAAAATAATATTGCCTCCATCCATTGCAACGGCAGGTCTAATTTTAAGTTCTAATACTTCTTCAATTCTTTTAAATATTTCGTCTTGATTAATATTTGTTTCTTTTTTTATAATTATTGCTTTAAAATTTTTAGGAAAATCATTCTTTATAATATCTTTGATCTCTTCTAAAATTTGTTCCCATTGAGAAGAGTTATTTTTTTTAACAGAAATAAAATTATTTCCAAAAAAGACGAGTTCGACTCCTAGTTGAAATATTTTTTGAACAAAGGGATATTCATTGGCTTCTGAGGAGTTCTTAAACTCAATAGATCCATTTTGTACCAACTCTAAACTTAACACAAATTTTAATGTGTCTGGATTTGGGGTCTGCTGCACATCAATATTCATATGTATATATTTAGTTAGTATGCTTTGCTGTTAAAGTAACTAGAATTTTTAATAAGCATTATAATTCAAAGGCTTATATTAAATTATCAAGTTCTTTTTCAGAAATTAAACCTGGAATTATTAATAGAGGCACTGAAAGATCATTCATCTTTTTTAATAGAGATTTAATAATAGGTCCTGGATTATCACCATCAATTGAAGATGCCAGCACAAGAAATCTAATACTTTTGTCCTCTCTAAGAAATTTAATTATTTCATCAACCTTATCGCCCATCTTTATAATTATCTGTGGTTTTATTTTAAATTTGTCTTCAACTAGAGTTGACCAAAGCCTGCTAATCTTTTTACCCTCACTTGTTTCTTCTTGCTCAATAAGATTCCCAACAGCAGCCCATTCTGCATTAACAGCGGGTCTTACAACATAAAGCATTATTAAATTAGCATTTGTGGTTGCTGATCTTTTAGCTGCAAAATAAATTGCATTCTTTAGTTCATCACTTTCATCAATAATAACTAAATAATTTTTTCTCATTAATTTAGAGATAATCCAATAATCTTATGTACTTCTTTTATAGTTTTTTGAGATTCGATATTAGCTTTTTCACTTCCAGTCTTTAATATTTTTTTAATTGCATCTGTATCCTTTTTAAATTCTTTAATCTTTTTTCCAATGGGAACAATTTCTTTAATTAAAGCTTCACTGAGTTTATTTTTTAATTCAAAAAAATTCTTACCACTTAATTCTTTTAAACTTTTTTCAATTGTGCTACCTTTTAAAATTGAAAATATATTAATTAAATTTCTAACCTCTGGTCTATTAGCCAAATGTAACTCAGATTCAGGAATTAAATCATTATCCGTTTTTGCTTTTTTAATTTTTTGAACAATATCATCCTCTGTATCGGTTAAATTAATTCTTGATGCCTCGGATTCATCTGACTTACTCATTTTTTTAGTTCCATCTTTTAAACTCATAATCCTTGCAACTTCTTTTGTAATGATTGGTTCTGGTAATGTAAAAAAATCTTTACAATTAAAATCATTATTAAATTTGGCCGCTATATCTCTACACAATTCAAGATGTTGCTTTTGATCTTCACCTACAGGAACGTGCGTTGCTTTATAAAGTAAAATATCTGCTGCCATTAAAGTTGGGTAAGAATAAAGACCAACACTTGCCTTTTCTTTATTTGATCCTGCCTTTTCTTTAAATTGCGTCATTCTGTTAAGCCAACCAATTCTTGCAATACAATTAAATATCCAAGCTAACTCGGAGTGCCCAGCAACACTAGACTGACAAAATATAATATTTTTTTTTGCATCTAAACCACAAGCAAGAAAAACAGCTACAGTTTCAATTATGTTTTCTCTTAATTTTTTCGGATCTTGGAATACAGTGATTGAATGAAGGTCTGCCAACATAAAGTAACACTCATAATTTTTTTGCAATTTAACAAAGTTTTTAATTGCACCTAAATAGTTACCAAGATGCAGGTTCCCCGTTGGCTGAACTCCAGATAAAATTCTATTTTTAATCATTTAAAATTAAACCTTTAAATCTTTAATACGAAATGCTTTTAAAAAATAGGCAGTTAAAAAGTAGATAAACGCGGACAATAAAACCAAAAGTATTAACATTATGGCTTTTAATATCGATTTTGATTCTAAATAATTTGAAAAATATTTTAATAAAACGGAAAGAATTAATGCCATAATTAAAGTACATAAAACTGATTTTATAAATCTAATAGCAAATAATTTATCAAAAGAATGATATCCCGATTTAATAAGATTTAATTGATAAATAACAACTGTAAACCAAGCTGAAATGCTAGTTGCAAGTGGTATAATTAAAAAACCATAGCTCTTAAATAAGACAAGACTGATTGAAATATTTAAAATTACAGAAAATAAAGACAAGTAAAAAGGAAATTTTGTATTACTTCTTGCAAAATAAAAACTTGAATAAATTTTAATTAAACCAAAAGCAGGCAATCCAATTCCAAATAACAAAAGTGCTGCTGAAGTATTCATAACACTCTCAGTATCAAAAAATCCATAACCATATAAAGCCGATATAATCTGATCTGATGCAAGAAAGATTCCAACGGTTGCTGGTAGCGACAAAAACAAACATAGTTCTAAAGAGCGATTCTGAATAAAATTTACTTTTACTAATTTTGATTTAAAAACTTCTTTAGATAAACTTGGTAAAATAATAGTTGCAATTGCAATGCCTGTTAAGGCCAATGGCAACTGATAAATTCTATCTGCATAATATAAATAAGAAACGGCTCCACTTTCAAATGACGCTATAACGGTTCCAATTAAAATATTTATTTGGTTTACACCTGATGCAAAAACGCTGGGTAATAATTTATTAAAAAAAGACTTAACTTGATTATCAATTTTAACAATAAAACTTAAATTAATTTTAAAATATTTTTTTGCAAAGAAAAATAAAAAAATAACCTGAATAATTCCCGCAATTGTTAGAGCGTAAGAAGCTGCATATACTATTTCAATATTAGAACTGTGAAAAAAAATTAAAGATAAAATTAATAAAATATTCAATATAATAGGCGCTGCGGCAGCAACTAAAAACTTTCCCTTTGAATTTAAAATAGCTGAAAGAAATGATGAAATGGATATAAAAAATAAAAACGGGAAAGTAATTCTACTAAGATCAACAGCAAGATCAAATTTTCCATTAATATCTTGAAAACCTGGTGAAATTAGAAATAAAAATTCTGGTGTAAATATTTCAATAATAAAAATTATAAAAAGAATAAAGATAATTAATAAAGTTAATACTTGGTTGGCAAAATGATTTTTTTTACTACCTTTTTGCTTTGCATAAGCAGGAATAAAAGCAGAATTAAAGGAACCTTCTGCAAATAAAGATCTAAAAGTATTTGGTATTCTAAACGCAACAAAGAGAGCGTCTGCAGCGGCTGAGGTTCCAAGAAATACTGCAATTAAAGTATCTCTTAAATAACCAAGAATTCTGCTCAAAAAAGTTGAAAAACCAAAATAAGAGATATTTTTTAAAATATTCATTTGATATTTAGTTTCAACTTTGTTTTAATAATTTAAAATCTAAGAACTTATATAAGAAAAATATCTTCTTCTTACAGTTTTATTTTTGTTAAAAACAATATTATGGAAAAGTTTACAGAAAAAGAAGCCCTAGATTATCATAGTCAGGGTAAGCCTGGAAAAATTGAAATAATAGCAAGCAAACCAATGGCAACCCAAAGAGATTTGGCTCTTGCATATTCTCCTGGCGTTGCTGTTCCTGTGGAAGCAATAGCAAAGGACCCATCCAAAGTTTATGACTACACAAGTAAGGGAAATACTGTGGCAGTTATATCAAATGGATCTGCTATCCTAGGTCTTGGAAATTTAGGTGCACTTGCTTCAAAGCCAGTGATGGAAGGCAAAGCTGTTCTTTTTAAAAGATTTGCTGATATTGACGCAATTGATATCGAAATTGACTCACAAAATGCTGAAGAAATTATTAACTGTATAGCCAAAATTGGAAATAGTTTTGGAGGTATTAATTTAGAAGATATCGCGTCTCCAGACTGTTTTATTATTGAACAAGAATTAAAAAACAAACTTAAAATTCCTGTGTTTCATGATGATCAACATGGAACAGCCATTATTACTGTAGCTGGAATTTTAAATGCTCTAGAAATTGTAAAAAAATCCATAAAGAAAGTAAAAATTGTTGCAAATGGTGCTGGGGCAGCTGGTCTCTCTTGTATCTCTTTGCTAAAGGCTATGGGTTTACCAGATGAAAATGTAGTTATGCTTGATAGAGATGGCGTAATTTATAAAGGCCGACCAAAGGTAGATCAGTTTAAATCAGCGCATGCCATTGATACAAAACTTAGAACTTTAGAGGAGGCTATGAAAGGAGCAGATATTTTTTTAGGTCTGTCTGCAAAAAACGTAGTAACTCCTGCGATGGTAAAATCGATGGCGAAAGATCCTATAATTTTTGCTTGTGCCAATCCAGATCCTGAAATTCTTCCTGAATTAATAGAGCAGACAAGAAGTGATGCAATTATTGCAACTGGAAGATCTGATTATCCAAACCAAGTAAATAACGTTTTGGGTTTTCCTTATATTTTTAGAGGAGCTTTAGATTGTAGAGCCAAAACTATTAATGAAGAAATGAAAATTGCTGCTGCAAAAGCTATAGCAGATCTTGCAAAAGAAGACGTTCCTGATGAAGTTGTTGCAGCTTACGGTGGTGAAAGGCCAAAATTTGGAAAAAATTATATTATACCATCTCCTTTTGATCCAAGATTAATTAGAAATGTGTCTGCTGCTGTAGCGGAAGCTGCTATAAAAAGTGGTGTTGCTCAAAAGAAAATAGAGGACTTCTCGGCCTATAAGGATAGCCTTGCTGCAAGATTAGACCCTTCCGCTGGTTTCTTACAAAATATTTATGCTCAAGTTAGAAAAAAACAAAAGCGAGTTATTTTTGCTGAAGGGGAAGAAGAATCTATGCTTAGAGCTGCAATAGATTTTAAAAATAATGGTCTTGGAACACCCATTTTAATTGGAAGCAGCGAAAAAATAGCCCAACAACTTAAAGATCTTGGTCTAACTTTAGACAAATCTATTGAAATTCATAATTCGAAAGATGAAAAACAAAGGCAAAAATACACAGATCATATTTATAAAAGATTACAACGAAAAGGTTTTTTAAAAAGAGACTGCGATAGATTAATTAGAACAAATAGAATTGTTTTTGGATCTTGTATGGTTGATCTTGGTGATGCAGACGCAATGGTAACAGGCGTAACTAGAACTTTTAGTGATACTTTAGAAAATATAAAATATGTCATAGATGAAAGACCTGGAGAAATTATTTTTGGACTTACAATTGCTGTTACAAAAAAAGGAACAGTTTTTATTGCTGATACAAACGTTCACGAATATCCAAGCGCAGATAATTTAGCAGATATTGCTATCTCTTCTGCTAGAGTTGCAAAAATTCTTGGCTTTACTCCAAGAGTTGCTTTCCTTGCTCATTCAACATTTGGAAAACCAATGTCTGAAAGAAGTGTTCATTTAAGGGAAGCTCGAGATTTGCTTGAGAAAAGAAAAGTTGATTTTGAATTTGAAGGAGAAATGCAACCAGATGTGGCTTTAAATCAAAAATTCAAAACTATTTATCCATTTTCAAAATTATCAGCTCCAGCGAATATTTTAATTATGCCAGCTATTCACAGCGCTGCAATTTCTACAAAACTACTTAAGGAACTTGGTGGCAGTACATTAATTGGTCCTTTACTAATTGGATTGAATAGACCAATTGAGATTGCAACTTTAAGATCTAAAGTTTCTGATATCTTTAATATGGCAGCTATTGCCGCTTTCTCCACAGACGTAATTAAATATAAAAAGAATTAAAGATAATTTTTTCTAGATAAATTATCAGCAAGAATGATGCTTGGAACAACTTCAGCTACATCAGGTATTAGTTTTGCCTCTTTGATAACCTCTTCAAGTTCAGATGACGTTCTTGCCACTCCATAAATATAAATCTTGCCGTTAATAGTTTCTAAATTGTAATTTCGAGAATTAATTTTTTTATTTATTAATAATGCAGCGCTCAGTTGAGAAGATATTAAAATATCTTTTACTCTTTGTTTGAAAGAAGTTTCATCTGTAATAACAATATCATTTCGCACTGCTTTAATTCCTGCTGTTTCCCACGCAAATTTTGTCATTTTTAATTTATCTTCAGCTTTTTCAACTCGACCACTTAAAATCGCGGTACCATCTATAACTTTAACATTTAAAAATATTTGCTTGTAATCATTCTGAACAATTTTTTTAATGATAAGAGTTTCTGCTAATTTATCGTCTAAATATAATCCTGGAGATCGTGGATCTAAATTAATATTAACACCAATACCAAAAACTGTTGATGTAAGACTTCCAATACAAGATGTTAAAAATAAAGATATAAAAATTACTTTTAAAAATTTCATTATTTTTTACCTAGCATTAAAATTTTTTTATAAATTTCTTGTTTAGAAAATTTAAATTTTTTAGATAAGTATTTAGCAAGATCTGCTGTTTTCATTTTTGTTGATAAATCTAAAATTTCTTTATTTAAATCAATATCTTGTTCTTTATTTTTATTTGTCTCTGAAGACAACACTATTGTAACTTCTCCTTTAAGAATAACTGATTTAATTTTATCTAAAATATCATCAAACGTTCCTTTAATTATATTCTCGTGTATCTTTGTAATCTCTTTACCTATTAATATTTTTCTTTCACCGAGAAATTCTTTCATCTCTTTAATAATTGAGACTAAGTCTCTAGTTGGTAAAAATATAACAACTGAACTATCTAAATTAGAAAATTTTTCATAAACTTTTCGTCTTTCGCCTGATTTTTTAGGTAAAAATCCGTAAAAATAATAATCATCACTATAACCTGCTAAACTAAAAGCTGCTGTCACTGCAGATGCACCAGGTATTGGAATAATTTTTATATTATTCTTTTCAATCTCATTAATTAGAATTCTTCCAGGATCAGATATTAACGGTGTTCCTGCGTCACTTATTAGAGATACTATTTTTTTCTTCTTAAAAAGCTCCAATATTTTCTCTACAGATTTTTTTTCATTAAACTTATGGTATGAAAATAATTCAGCTTTAATATCATAATAATCTAATAATTTTTTTGAAACTCTTTTATCTTCACACAAAATAACATCTGATTTTTTTAAAATGTTTAAAGCTCGTATGGTAATGTCTGCTAAATTGCCAATTGGCGTTGAAACTAAATAAAGCCCTTTTTCTAAATTCTGATCTATAAACTTAATATTTTCCATAAATTTAATATTTAAAATACCTTCTTATTTTATTAAATGCCTTATAACGATGACTTATCTTATCTTTTAAATCAGCCTTCATCTCACCAAAAGTTTTTTTATAACCATTTGGAATAAATATAGGGTCATAACCAAATCCATTGTTGCCTTTAGATTCTAATGAAATTTTACCATTAACCGTTCCGCTAAATGTTTTGTGTGTTCCGCTTGGGAAAGCAATTGCTAAAGAACAATAAAATCGAGCATTATTTTTTTTGTTTAATTTTTTTTTCTTTTTTATTTTTGAATAAACTTTTTTAATTGCCAATTTAAAATCTTTATTTTTTCCTGCCCATCTAGCTGAGTAAATCCCAGGTTCTTTATTTAAAGTTGATATCTCTAATCCTGAATCGTCGGATAAAGATATTAATTTAGATTTTTCCGCACAATATCTTGCTTTAATTGCAGCATTACCTTCAAATGTTTTCTCATTTTCAATAGGTTCGATTAGATTAAAGTCTTTTGGACTGTAAAAAGTAATATGTTTGGGTAATAGTTTTCTTATTTCTAAAAACTTCCCTTTATTGTTAGTTGCTATCAATAAAGATTTAATATTTTTTAAATTTCTTAACTTATTTTTCAAAACAAGACTTTTGATGTTGTATTATTTCTTTTATTGCACTTTTTGAAATTTTTAACATTTCACTTAAATCCTGATCTGAAAATGTCTTTCTCTCACCCGTTGCTTGTATTTCAACTAATTGCATATTTTCAGTAACGACAAAATTAGCGTCAATCTCTGCATTACTATCTTCATCATAATTTAGATCTAATAAAATTTTACCATCAACAATTCCACAACTGACAGCTGCTACATATTGTTGCATTGGGTTTATTTTAATTTCTTTATTTCGAATTAAATAGTCAATGCACAATTTTAAAGCAACAAAACCACCAGTGATAGCTGCTGTTCTTGTCCCCCCATCCGCTGTTAAAACATCACAATCAATTGTTATTAATTTCTCATTTAATAATCCTAAGTCAACAACTGCTCTTAATGATCGTCCTATTAGCCTCTGGATTTCTGAAGTTCTTCCTCCTATTTTGCCAACCGCAGCCTCTCGTCTCATTCTTTCATGAGTGGATCTTGGTAACATTCCATACTCAGCTGTAACCCAGCCCTTTCCTGAACCGACAAGCCATCTTGGAACTTTTGTATCAACTGAAGCAGTACAAACAACTTGCGTTTCTCCAAATTTAACAAGGCAAGAACCTTCTGAATTTTTAATAAAATTTGGAATTATCTCAATTTTTCTTAAACTAAGATTGTCTCTGTTATCTTTTCTCATAATAAGGCTAGAAATTTGAAATATAGTACCTATATATGTCAAAAAAATTATAAAGTATTGCTCTAAATATATAAGTTTATGAATAATAACGAAGAAACTACTTCTAACAAAAATCAAGAACAAAAAATTGATAACGCAGAAAATAACACAGAAAATAATGGGATAGAATCTAATTTAGAAAATAATCTTGAAAAAAAAATAGAAGAATTAAATGATAAGTTGCTTCGTTCGTTGGCCGAAAATCAAAACCTTAGAAAGACTCATGAAAAAGAAAGAGAAGATTTAATTAAATATAGCTCCTCTTCTTTTGCAAGAGAAATTCTTAATCTTGCTGATAATTTAGAAAGAGCTTTTAGTTTATTTAAGGACAACCCTAAATTTAAATTAGATGAATATAAAGACACAATGCTTGGAGTAGAGCTTATAGAAAAAGAACTAATAAATAGCTTTGATAAAAATGGAATAAAATCTTTTGAATCTGTGGGTAAAAAATTTGATCCAAATTATCATCAGGCATTAAATGAAGTAGAAAGTGAAGAAGAAGATGGAACAGTTATAGATGAAATTCAAAAAGGCTATATGCTGAATGATAGACTTTTAAGACCTGCGCTAGTGTCTATTTCTAAAAAAAAGACAAATACCAATCAATAGCTCAATAAAGCTAAATAAATTAAGGGTTTTTAACAAAAAAAATTTGGCCTTAAAGGTTGTAATCTTAAAATTAAACACCACATAGATTTAACAAATTAATTAAAAATAGAATTTCATGTCAAAAATAATTGGAATAGATTTAGGAACTACAAACTCATGCGTTGCCATAATGGATGGTGCGCAGCCAAAAGTATTAGAAAATGCAGAAGGCGTTCGAACAACACCTTCTATTGTGGCCTTTACAGAATCTGGAGAAAAATTAGTTGGTCTTCCTGCAAAAAGACAGGCAGTAACAAATCCTGAAAATACTTTCTTTTCAGTAAAAAGATTAATTGGAAAAAGTTTTGACGACTCTAGTTTAAAAAAAGATATACAACGCCTTCCTTACAAAGTAATAAAATCTGATAACGGCACTGATGCATGGGTTCAGTCTCGAGATAAAAAATATTCCCCAAGTCAAATTTCTGCTTTTACTTTAATGAAGATGAAAGAATCTGCAGAAAAGTATCTTGGTAGCGAAGTTAAGCAAGCAGTTATAACTGTTCCTGCTTACTTTAATGATGCACAAAGACAAGCAACTAAGGATGCTGGAAAAATTGCTGGTCTTGAAGTTTTAAGAATTATAAATGAACCGACAGCTGCTGCCCTTGCTTACGGTCTTGATAAGAAAAAAGCTAAAACGATTGCTGTATACGATTTAGGTGGTGGTACTTTTGATATTTCAGTTCTTGAATTAGGCGATGGAGTGTTTGAAGTTAAATCTACAAATGGAAATACTTCTTTAGGCGGTGATGATTTTGATGCTGTGGTAACAGATTATATTATTGAAGAGTTTAAAAAAGAAAGTGGAATAAATTTAAAAACTGACAAATTAGCATTACAAAGAATAAGGGAAGCTGCTGAAAAAGCAAAAATTGAATTATCTTCTTCAGCTCAAACCGAAGTAAATTTACCTTTCATTACAGCAGATAAAAGCGGTCCAAAACACGTTAATATGAAAATCACAAGAGCTAAACTTGAAGCTCTTACTGTGGCGCTAATTGAAAAAACAATAGAACCATGCAAAATTGCTTTGAAAGACTCTGGATATACTGCATCTGAAATTAATGAAGTTATTCTTGTTGGCGGAATGACAAGAATGCCAAAAGTTGTCGAGGCAGTTAAAAGTTTCTTTGGAAAAGAACCAAACCAAAGTGTTAACCCTGATGAAGTAGTTGCTTTAGGCGCTGCTATCCAGGCAGGTGTATTGCAAGGTGATGTTAAAGATGTTCTTCTTCTTGATGTTACTCCATTGTCACTTGGTATTGAAACTTTAGGTGGAATATTCACAAGATTAATTGAAAAAAATACAACAATCCCAACTAAAAAAAGCCAAACATTCTCAACAGCTGAAAACAATCAGCCAGCCGTAACAATTAGAGTATTCCAAGGTGAAAGAGAGATGGCAAATGATAATAAGTTACTTGGTAATTTTGAGCTAACAGGAATTGCACCGGCCCCAAGAGGCGTTCCTCAAATTGAAGTGACTTTTGATATTGATGCCAATGGTATTGTTAATGTTTCTGCAAAAGATAAAGGAACTGGGAAAGAACAAAAAATTCAAATTCAAGCTTCAGGTGGTTTAACCGATGAAGAAATACAAAAAATGATTAAAGAGGCAGAAGCTAATAAAGAAGCTGATAAAAAGAAAAGAGAAGAAGTGGATGCAAAAAATCATGCAGACTCTTTAATAGCTTCAACTGAACAAAGCTTAAAAGAGCACGGTAGCAAAATTTCGGAAGCTGATAAAAAAGCAATTGAAAAAGGCATAGAAGATTTAAAAGAAGCTGTTAAATCTGACAAAACTGAAGATATTAAAACCAAAACTCAGCAACTGATGACTTCCTCTATGAAGTTGGGTGAGGCGATTTATAAAGTTCAGCAAGAAAAATCTGAGGATAATAAAACCGATGCTAATCCTCAAGATAAAAAAGATGTCGTTGATGCAGAGTTTGAAGAAGTAAAAGACGATAACAAAAAAAAGGGCTAATCACTCATTAGTCTTTTAACCTGATTTAATATGCCTAAAAAGGACTATTACGATATTCTTGGCATAAATAAAAAAACATCTCCTGAAGAAATAAAAAAAGCGTATCGAACCTTAGCAATGAAATATCATCCTGATCGAAATCAAGGTGATAAAACTGCAGAATCCAAATTTAAAGAAGCCTCTGAAGCCTATCAAGTTCTATCCGATCCCAAGAAAAAATCTTCTTACGATCAATTTGGTCACTCTGCCTTTGAAGGTGGAGGAGGTGGGACTGGTGGCTTTGATTTTGGTGGATTTGAATCTGGGGGATTCTCCGACATCTTTGATGATTTTTTTGGCGACTTTATGGGCACTGGTCGAGGTGGAGGCCGGTCTAAAAAATCAAGATCCAACAGAGGGTCTGATTTAAAAATTAATTTAGAAATTAGTTTAGAAGAGGCTTATTTTGGAAAAAAACAAACTATAAATTTATCTTCAAACGAAAAATGCGAGAAGTGTTCTGGGAGTGGAGCTGAGCCTGGCTCAAAACCAAAAAAATGTTCAACGTGTGATGGCTATGGAAAAGTAAGAACACAACAAGGTTTTTTTACACTGCAACAAACTTGTCCTGACTGTAGTGGAGAGGGGGAAATGCTATCAAATCCTTGCAAAGACTGCAGAGGATCTGGAGCAGTAAAGACTAAAAAAAATCTATCCATTCAAATTCCAAAAGGAGTTGATGATGGCACACAAATGAGATTATCTGGAAAAGGAGATGCTGGTTATAGAGGGGGGTCCAATGGTGATCTTTATGTTTTAATCAACATACAAAAGCATAAAATTTTTCAAAGATCTGAAGAAAATTTATACTATAAGTTACCCATCTCCATGGCCGATGCTGCTCTTGGTGTTGAAATTGAAGTACCAACTATTGATAGTGGAAAATCAAAGGTTAAAATCCCTGAAGGAACCCAGTCTGGAAAACAGTTTAGACTTAAAGGTAAAGGGATGCCAATTTTAAGAGGAAATGATTTTGGTGATCTTTATCTAGAAACCAATGTAATAATTCCAGAATCCTTAAGTAAAGAACAAAAAGACTTGCTCCTAAAGTTTAAATCTTTAGAAGATTTAAGTAATAACTCTGAAATAAAAAATTTTTTTAATAAAACTAAAAAGTTTTGGAGCGGCAGTTAATGAAAAAAATCAATATTACCATTACAGGAGCCCTTGGTCGCATGGGACAGATGTTAATTGATCGAATATCAAAAAATAAAAATTTAAAACTTACCAGTTTAACTGACCTTAAAGTTGGAAAAAAAATTAAAGGGCTTAAAATCCAAAATAATAATTTAGAAGCATTTAAAAAAACTGATATTATTATTGATTTTTCAAGACCCAAATCTTCAATCGAAATTTTAAATTTTGCAAAAAAATTAAAAAAAAAAGTTGTAATTGGAACAACCGGTTTTACAAAAAAAGAAGAAAATTTAATAAAAAACTACTCAAAAAAAATTGCTATATTTAAATCAGGAAATATGAGTTTAGGAATAAACTTGCTTGAATACGTTACAAAAATTTTATCAAAAAAAATTCCAAATAATTATCAAATTGGAATTTCAGATAATCATCATAAAGCTAAAATAGATTATCCGTCAGGTACTGCCCTTATGTTAGCAAATGCAGTTGCAAAAGGTAAAAATAAAAATTTAGATAATTTAAGGGGTAAAATCTTTTTAAATAGAAAAGGAAATTTACAAAATAGTAAAGTTAATTTCTTTATTACTAGAAAAGGCAAAACTGTTGGAAAACACTCGGTAATTTATAATAACAAGATTGAAAATATTGAATTAAAACATACTGCCTTTTCGAGGGAGTTATTTGCTGATGGGGCATTAAATGCTGCCATATGGATAAGTAAAAAAAATAAAGGCTTATTTAATATGCAGGATATGTTTAATCTTAAATAAGTTAATTTCTTATCATTTTTAATGCCACTAAATAAACTGCAGGCCTTAAAACTTATTCAATTATTAAATCAATCCATTAAAAATCCAGAAACTTCACTTAAATATAGAAACCACTTTACACTTTTAACTTCGGTTGTGCTCTCTGCTCAATGCACAGATGTAAATGTTAATAATGTCACAAAAAATATTTATAAAAAATATTATACTCCAAAACATTTTGCTGATCTTAGTATTACCAAAATAAAAAAGATGATTAAGAGTATTGGGCTTTTTAATATGAAAGCAAAAAACTTACATAGTCTTTCAAAAATTTTAGTTAAAAAATATCAAAGTAAAGTTCCAAATAATTTTGAAGATTTAATAAATCTTCCAGGTGTCGGTAGAAAAACTGCAAATGTTGTCTTGAATGCTGCTTTCAATAAACCAACCATTGGAGTGGATACTCACGTATTTAGGGTAAGTAATAGAACTGGTTTAACAAAGGGTAAAAATCCAACTAAAGTAGAACAGCAGCTTCTTAAAATACTACCAAATAAATACTTAAAAAAAGCTCATCACTTAATTCTTTTACATGGTAGATATACTTGCAAATCTAGAAATCCACTTTGTACAAAGTGTATAATTAATAAAATTTGTCTATATAAAGATAAAAATGTCTAAAAAAATTCTTGGCATTGGCAATGCTATTGTTGATGTATTTGCAAAAGTCGATGATAGTTTTTTATCAAAAAATAACCTTTCAAAAGGTTCAATGAAACTCATTGAGAAAGAAGAGTTTGAGAGTTTAAAAAACACAATTAAAATAGAAAAAATCGAAGCAGGAGGCTCTGTTGCAAATACTATGGCTGGCATTGCCTATCTAAAAGGAATTTCATCGTTTATTGGCAAAATTAACTCTGACGAATTTGGAAAAGTTTATAAAAAAAGTCTCGAAAAAATAAAAGTCAATTTCCACTACTCTGAAAAAAGAGAAAATTTATCGACTGGTGCATCCATCATTTTTATAACTCCAGACTCTGAGAGAACCATGTGTACTTATCTTGGCATCTCATCTCAACTTTCAAAAGATGATATTAATGAGGATCATATTAAAGATTATGAGCTTATTTTCTTAGAAGGTTATCTTTGGGATAAAGGAATAAGTGAAGAAATGTTTAAACATGTCATCAATCTAGCGAAAAAAAATAATGTTAAAATTGCAATGAGTTTATCTGATATTTTTTGTGTCTCTAGACATAGAGGTGATTTTTTTAAATTACTAGTAAATGATTTAGATATTTTAATTGGAAATGAAAATGAAATAAATGAATTAGTGCAGAAGAATAATTTACTAGACAGTATTAACGAACTTAAAAAAGTTAATAAACTTATTATCATAACAAGAGGCGAGAATGGGAGTTTAGCTGTTTTAAATAATGAAATCACCAACTGCGAATACATTAGAGTTGAAAAAGTTTTAGATTTAACGGGGGCAGGAGATTTATTTGCATCAGGGTTTTTTAAAGAATATTTAGATAAATCTAATATTAAAAAATGCCTTCAAACTGGCTCAAAACTATCAGCAAGAGTTATTCAAAAAATTGGTGCAAGACTTAATTAATTGGTCAAATAATATAGAGAATTCTTTTCAACTATAAAATTTTTATCCTTAAAATACTTATTAATTTTCTTCCTCAAACGATGAAGATGTGTTTCAAAAGCATGAGTGTCTAGATCAAGACTATGTTTCCAGATACTTTTAAGTAAAAAAGATTTATTTAAACCATTATTATTATTAAGGGCTAAGATTAATTCTAATTCTTTTTCAGTAAGTTTTACTTTCACTTTTTGTTTAGCAATAGAGCGTTCATTAGAGTCAATTTGGTAATCTTTAATTATAATTTTAGATTTTTTGAAAAAATTATATTTCGTAATTAAAATATTTATAATTTCTTTAAATGATAAAATTTCAATAGGAAGCACTAAACTGATATGAAAATCTAATAAAATTAAATTATTTTTTTTTATATAATCTTTTTGATTTAAAAGAATAATAATTGGCTCATTTTTTAATAAATAATTTTTAACTTCATTAACTTTTAAATTCTCAACAAATATAATTTTAACTAATGTATTTTTATTATTATGATTGAATTGACTGCTAAGATTTAAAATATTATTGAATTCAAGCTCATTTAAAATACTTGAAAACGTAGCTGATCCTAAAATGCTTAGATGAATATTATTCATAAAAACGTATATATTACATAAAACATGATTATTATAAATAAATCTAAGTACCTAAAATATAAAGATCTAAAATTTAGATGCGCCTTGGGAAAGGCTGGAATCGGAAAGAAAAAAATAGAAGGAGATAATATTACCCCAAAAGGAACCTATAAAGTAGTTAGGATTTGTTACAGAAATGACCGAATAAAAAAAATAACTTCAAAATTTAAACTAATTAAAATCTCAAAAAATATGGGTTGGTGTAATGATCCAAAAAATAAAAAATATAACCAGATGATAAGACTTCCTAATAAAAGCAGTCATGAAAAATTATACAGAAAAGATAATATCTACGATTTAATACTAGTTTTAAATTACAATATGAATCCAATAATTAAAAATAAAGGAAGTGCTATATTCATTCATATTGCAAAAAAAAAATTTAAAAATACAGCAGGTTGTATAGCGCTAAAAAAAAAAGAATTAGTCACATTAATCTCAATGATTTCTAATAAAACGAAAATTAAAATATGCTAATTAGATGATTTAAAAATCGCTGAGCCAATTCTAATGTGACTTGAGCCACATTGAATAGCAACTTTAAAATCATTTGACATCCCTATGCTTAAATTTTTTAATTTTAAATTATCATTAAGGCTTTTTAAATTTAAAAAATATTCTGAAGAGTCAATATTTAACGGAGGTATACACATAAGACCTAAAATATTTAATTTTAAATCAAATGAACAATAATTTACAAATTCATTTACACTAGCAACATCAATGCCACTTTTATGTTTTTCTGTACCAATATTTACTTGAATAAAATAATTAATTTTCCTATTATTTATTACTTCTAGTGAGGCTAAAGTAATTGCTAATTTTTCATTATCTAAAGAATGAATAAAATTAAAAATTTTTATAGCATCTTTGGCTTTATTAGACTGTAATTTACCAATTAAATGTAAATTAATATTACTATTAATTCTAATATACTCTGACCATTTGAGTAATGCTTCTTGAACTCTATTTTCACCAAAATCTAAATGTCCTTGATCAATAATTGGCTTTATATTTACAAAGTGTTGCCCCTTGGTAACAACAACTATATTAATATTACTATTTAATATTTCAGCTTCATTTTTTATATTAAGATAATTTTGTAAAATTGACATATGTTTATAAAAATTAATTCATATTTATTTACTGATAACTTATATAAAGATATAAAAAAAAAAATAAGAAAATTTAAAAATCTATCTATCGTTTATAATTATTCAAAGGAAAGTAATATAAATCATAATAAAATCAAAATTTTAAGTAACTATTGCAAAAAAAATAAAATAAAATTATTTATTAAAGATAGCTTAAAATTAGCTATTCAATTTAAAGCGAATGGTATTTATTTAACTGAGGACAATAAGAAATCTTTTAAAAACCTAATTACAAAACAGATACAAATTATAGGTTCTGCTCATAATCAGAGGGAATATTTTTCTAAATTAAATCAGGGCTGTAGTGTTATTATGTTATCTCCTATATTTTTTAATGAAAAATATTCAAAATATAAAATTTTAGGTGTAAACAAATTTAACTTAATTACAAAAAACTGGATATGTGAGATTGGGGCTTTAGGTGGAATATTACAAAAGAATTTAAAAATGATCTATATGACTAATTCAAAAAACATTGGTTTTGTAAGACTTTTTAACGAAATTTAGCAAAAAACCCACCCACTTTTTTAAGTGGGTGGGTTTAAAATTAAATCAGAGTTTGTTTTTGTAAATTAAAACGCTGCTCTAATTCTTACTTTATGCATATCTGTATCTCTTCCAGAAACCGCACCGAGAATTGCTGTTGTAGGAATTGCTTCATTTTTCTCCATATCATAAGAAAGAACAACTGGTCCTAGGTTATAACCAACTGAAACAAATTTAGACTTTGTATCAACTGTACCTTTTACTCCAGCTAAAGTTCTCTCCTGCTCGGCTGCACCAATACCAAAAGACAACTGTTTAGTTGCTGAATAAGTAGCACTAAGCAAAGTTGTTTCATCTTTAACAGTTGCGGCCTGAGTTGCTTTTAAACCTTCTTGTCTATATCTTTGTATACCAATAGCGAAAGGTGCAGTTGCATACGTCAACCCATAAGTT
>SHWR01000051.1 GCA_009693745.1 Candidatus Fonsibacter sp. | reverse complement strand
GGTTTTTTTCCAGCTTCAGGAGATTTTGAAGCTTCTCCAGGTTTAGCTTTCCCATCTGCAGGCTTAACATCACCCGCAACAGCTCCACCTTCTATTGGAGCAGCAGCATCACTCGTGGCAGCATCACCCGCAGCAGCAGCAACTGGTTCAGGTTCTTTAACAACCGTAGGAGCTGCAATAGTTGCTATAGTAAAGTCACGATCGTTAATTACAGGTTTTGCTCCTTCAGGTAATTTTACAGAAGATATATGAATACTTTCATTCATTTCTTTATTAGCTAAATCAACTACGATTTCAGCAGGAATATTTTCAGCAGCGCATCTTAATTCTATTTTCCTTCTTACAATGTTTAAAACTCCACCCATTTTTAATCCTGGACAATTCTCATTGTTAATAAATTTTACAGAAATATTGACAGTTACTTTTGTTCCAGGAGTAACTTTTTGGAAGTCTATGTGTATCGGTTCATTATTTAGAGGATGAAAATTAATATCTTTAGCCAAAACTTTATGTTTTGACCCACCTATACTCATTTCAATAACAGAGCTCATGAAGTTAGAAGATTCTAACATTTTTTTAATTAATATTTTCTTAACTGACAAAGGTAAGTTCTTTTCTTTATCACCATATAAAATACCTGGAAGAAAACCTTCTAATCTTAATTTTTTAAGATCTCCTTTAGTATTAAGTTTTCTTTCTGATGCTTCGAGTTTTAAATTTTCCATATAATCAAGATCGATTGTTTTATATTATCTTTAAAAAAAAACAAGTTATTGTTATTTATTTGAATAAGCTGGATACTGAAGTTGATTGAGATATTCGCTTGATAGCTTCAGCGATTAGCGGCGCAATACTAACTATCTCTATTTTAGAAACTCCTTTAATTTTTTTTGCATTATCGATTGTATCAGTGATAACAATCTTTTTCATCTTAGATTTTTTAATTTTATCAATAGATGAGCCTGTGAGCACGCCGTGCACAACATAACAATAAACTTCTTTTGCTCCTTTTTCTATTAAAGCGTCAGCAGCATTACAGATTGTTCCTCCGCTATCAATTAAGTCATCAATTATAATGCAACATTTATTTTTAACTTCCCCAATAACATTCATAACTTCAGACTGTCCTGGTTGTTCTCTTCTTTTATCGATAATTGCTAGACCGGCATTCAATCGCTTGCCTATAGCTCTTGCTCTCTCAACTCCCCCAACATCGGGAGCAACGCAAACAATATTTTTAGTACCAATATTTTTTAATATATGTTTCAAAAGAACAGGAGCTGCGTATAAATTATCAACGGGAATATCAAAAAAACCTTGAATTTGATTTGCATGCAGATCCATTGTCAAAACTCTATTCGCTCCAGCATTAGTAATTAAGTTTGCAACTAATTTTGCACTTATAGGAGATCTTGGCACAACTTTTCTATCTTGCCTTGCGTAACCAAAGTAAGGAATAACGGCAGTGATATTTTTTGCCGATGATCTTCTTAGTGAGTCTAGGCATATTAGTAATTCCATAATGTTGTCATTAGCAGGATAAGAAGTTGATTGTATTAAATATACGTCATTACCTCTCATATTTTCTTTAATCTCAACGTAAACTTCTGAGTCAGCGAATCTTACAATTTCTCTTTGAGTTGGTTTTGTTTTTAAATATTTACAGATTTGATCGCTTAGGGAAATACTACCTGTTCCAGATACAATCTTCATGGGACCTCTTTGTATAATTTTATAATTAGTTAATCAATTAATATCTGCAAATTACAGAGATACATCTTCCATAATCTGATTCATTGTTGTGTATAGATCTTCTATAACTAAAAAAATTTTTATGATCGCTAAAAGTATCTTTGTTAATATGGTCAATGTTTTTTTTTGGAATTTTTAGTTTTAAAAATTTATTATTTACAAATAATCTTAAATTAAAGTAAATTTTTTTATTATTATTTATAAAATAGCTTTCATAATCAGAATTTTTAGTTTTAATCTTTTTTACAAAGTCCTCTTTTACCTCATAACTTTTTTGTGATATACATGGTCCAATTGCTACAATTAAGTTTGATATTTTTGATTTTTTTTGTTTAAATTTTCTTATCAAATTTTCAATAATTCCGGAGTTTGCACCTTTCCATCCAGAATGAATAGCTGCTATTGTTTTATTTTTTTTATCAGCAACTAATATCGGGATGCAATCAGCAGTTAAAATTCCAAAAGAAAATTTTGGATATGAAGTAATAATTCCATCTGCTTTATATCTTTTTTTTTCTAGAAAATTATCAAAATTTATTATTTTATTACTATGATATTGTTTTAGTAGAATTAGATTATTTAATTTACAGCCAGTTTTTTTTGCAATAATTTTAATATTGTTTTTAACAAAAATTTTTTTATCATTAGATCCCAATCCGCAATTTAAGCTTTTATAAATACCTTTAGATAAACCATTTTTTCTTGAAAAAAAAAAACTTTTTAAACCAGGTATTTTGTTAATTTTTTTTGAATAAAATATCATTAAATAAATCCAAGATTAAATTTACAATTTTTCTTAGAAAAAGCTAATGCATGAAAAGTATGCCCCATTTCTTTTGGATTTAGTAGTTTATTGATACTTAGAATTAAATTTTTACTACTTATAACATCTTGATTTTTGATTATTTGATCAGCTCTTTCTATAATTCCTAATCTTTGTAAAAAAAAATTTTGGGATACAGTTCCAATATTTTGGATATTATTTTCTTTAAAAATATTTTTAAATATATTAAAATTAATATCAAAAGTAATGTCGCAATTAATATATTCTTTTAGCAAATCAACATTCCTATGTTTTTTTATTGCTCTAATAGTGTTTTTTCCAATATCGTTTGAATAACCATAATCAAACATTAAAAATATTCCATTATTTTTTTTGATAATATTAGATATTGAATTAAGATAATCTTCGATATCGATTGGGTATTCAATAACTTTGCTTTTATTAATATTGAAAAATTTTGAATACTTTTTAAGAAAGTTGTTATTAATTTTATTTTTATAATAAGTAATTTTTTTTTTATTATTATTTTCAAAAGTAATGCATTGTTCATACCAATTATTTTTTTCCTTAAAAAACTGTTTTATAGGAAAAGCATCAAAAAATTCGTTGGCTACAATTATTGTTGAATCTTGGTTTATTCTACTAATATTTTTTATCCAGATAATATTTTCGAATTTATTTAAGTTTTTTCTTTGAATTTTTATTAATTTTTCACTTTTTTCATGCAAGTAAACAGTTAATTTTGCATTGAAAGTTTTGATTTTTTTAATTGAATTTATTATTTGTCTGATCATTAAGCCATTTCCAGGACCTAACTCCAAGATGTTAATTCTTCTCGGTTTTTTTATGTAGATCCAATAAGATATAATCCATAGGGATATCATTTCTGAAAAAATACTAGATACGAGTGGAGACGTTATAAAATCTCCTTCTCGACCAAATATTTTTTTATTTTGATAGTAGCCTAATTTTTTATCATATAAAGCGATATTAATAAATTGATTTAAGGGGATAAATTTTTTTTTATTAATTAATTTTTCTAAGAGATTCATCTTTAATTTTTTTAAATACAATTATTCCAAAAATTAAAAAGAAAAGACTTATACACGTTCCTAAAGATAGATTAAAAATTATATATCCTATGTGTTTGTCTGGTTCCCTAAAAACTTCTGATATAATCCTAAATATAGAATAAAAAATTACAAAATAACAAGATAACTCACCATTAAACAAATTTTTTTTATATTTTAAGATAATATTTAGCATAAAAAATAATAATAAACCTTCAAGAATAGCCTCATATAGTTGTGATGGGTGCCTAGGTTCCATATCTACTTTCGGAAATATGACTCCATAACTTGAAAGGGTTTTTTTTCCGTACAATTCACCATTTATAAAATTAGCAATTCTTCCAAAAAATATACCAATCGATGCTACACAAACAATTACATCCGTTAAGACAAATGTTTTAATTTTATTTTTTTTCGCAAAAATTATTGAAGCAATGAAAACACCGATAGTACCACCATGAAAAGACATTCCACCTTGCCATAAAAACAATATTTCAAGAGGGTTATGAGAATAATAATGAAAATTATAAAATAAAATATATCCAATTCTGCCTCCAAAAATAATTCCTAAAATTAGATAAATTAAAAAATCATCAAGATTTTTGATATTAATTTTTTCTTTGCTCCAGTATTTTTTAATTAAATATTTTGCATAATAAAAACCTAAGAATACACCGAGAATATATGCCAAAGAGTACCAGCGTATTTCTATAAAACCAAAATTTATAATGACGGGATTTAGATTGTGAATAAACATTTAAATAATCTTAGAATTATTTATAACTATATTATTAAGAAGAATATATGGATAATTATAAAAAAGTTATTAATGATTTTGTAAATTTATTTAAATTAGGGATTTTAACGGCAAAAGATATTAAGCAGGAAATAAGTAGTATTATTCAGTTCAAAAGAGAAAAAATTATGCATCATTTTAAGAATTCTTCACAAGAAGATTTAAAGGAGTTAAAAAATAAAATAAATAAACTAAATTTAGAAATTGAAAAATTGAAAAAATCAGTTAGGAAAAGATAAAGAAACTCTTAGCCCTTTACCTTTTGGGTTGTTTAATAGTTTTACATTCCCGCCGTGAGAATTAACAATATCCTCTACAATTGAAAGACCTAATCCAACATTAGCATCTTTAATGGATGCTAATTTATCTATTCTATAAAATGGTCTAAATACTTTTTCTTTGTGCTCATCCGGAATTCCAGGCCCATCGTCATCAATATTAATTTGAATAGTACTTTTTATTTTTTTACAAGAAATCAAAATATTTTTACTATATTTCTGAGAATTATTTATAATATTAGCAATACATCTTCTAATTTGATTTTTTTTTCCAGAAAATTCTAAATTTTTAGAACTTTTTATTTTAATATTTTTTTTAAAACTTTTATTAATTAAATTTTCAATTAATTGAACGATATTAAATTTTTCTATAGGTTGTGAATATTGATTACTTGCAAAATTAAGATATTCATTAATCATTTTTTCCATTTCGATAATTTCTTCTTTTAGGGAATCTAATTTTTTATTTTTATTCAAAAGTTCAATTTGTAATTTTAATCTAGTTAGAGGTGTTTTTAGATCGTGACTAATGCCGGATAACATAGCCGTTCTTTGGCTAATATGTTTAAGAATTCTTCTTTTCATTCTCTCAAACTCATAAGAAGCTTTCCTAATTTCAAGAGCTCCAGATATTTTAAAATCGCTATCAAATTGTCCTTTTCCAAATTTTTCCGCTGCTTGAGAAAGATGAACGATAGGTCTTATTTGATTACGTAGAAAAATTACTGCAATAAAAAGAAATATTAATGAAGGCACAGTAATCCAAAGTGCAAAAATTCTTCCTGATGTAGATCTTATTTTTGTTTTAGGTACTAAAAATTCAACAACCTCATTCTTATTTGGCATTACTAAAACCTGAACAAATGAACTGTTAAATCTGACATTATGCCAATATGGATTTTTTATTTTATCTGAAAATTCTTCTAGGACAATTTTGTCGTATAAACTGTACCACTTTACGGTATCTGTAGATGGAAGTTGTTGGGTTTCTTTTTTGATTGAAATTATTAAACCACTCTTGTCTTTATAAATATTAATTAATTCATTTAGCTTATTTTTTTGATTAAATTCTGGGTAAAGAGCTAAAAATGTGTTTATTTCGTTAGCGGCAGATCTAACTAGACCTCTGTTTGTTTTGTACCAAATACTGTCAAAAAAAACTCCTCCCACGATAACTTGAATGAGTATTATTGGAGCTATTACAATTAATAATGATCTAAAAAGTAAAGTTTTAGGAAATATTTTTCTTAGCATTTCAATCTAGCCACAAAACATAGCCGGTACCACGGACTGTTTGTAAGTATTTTGGATTCTTAGGATCTGGTTCAATTTTTTGCCTTAGTCTTGTAACTAAAACATCTATACTTCTTTCTTGTGTTAAGTTTGTAATTTTTGATATTTCTTCTCTAGAAAATATTTTTCCTGCAGAGCTAATCATATTTTCTAATAAAATTTTTTCACTAGCATTAATCTTTATTATTTTTTTGTTTTTATGAATTTCCATTTTTTTTATATTGATATTAGCTTCTCCTATCTTAATTGTGGTTGTTATATATTTATCTTTTTTAGTTCTTTTTATTATATTTTTAATTCTTAATAACAGTTCTCTTGGTTCAAAAGGTTTAGGTAAATAATCTTCTACACCCAATTCTAGTCCTCTTACCCTATCTTCAGCCTCACCTTTCGCTGTAAGAAGAATTATAGGCAAATCAATTATTTCTCTAATTTCCTTTGTAAGTTGCAAACCATCCTTGCCAGGCATCATTATATCAATAATTGCAAGATCAAATTTAACAATTTTCAATTTTTTTTCTGCATCTGATGCATTTATTGCTGTGGACACAAAAAAATTATTATTTTTTAAATATTGTTTCAATAGATCTCTAATTTTTTCATCGTCATCAACAATTAATATATGTATTTTTGAATTATCCATGAATTACTCTTTTCATTATTGATTTAAAATTTGAAACTTCATCTGAGGTTGAACTTTTAAGTGCATTAATTATTCTTTTTTTTTGTTTATTAAATATTTCATCGCAAAGTTTTATGCCTTTTTCAGTCAAAACTAACTCTCTTTGTCTACCGTCCTTGGTTCCTTTTTTTTGAGATATAATATTTTTTTTTATTAGATCTTGCAAAACTCTACTTAAACTTTGTTTAGTAATTTTTAATTTTCTTAATATGTCAGCAATAGTAATATTAGGATTTCCTTCTATAATACAAAGCAGTCTATGATGAGCTCTACCAAAAGAATTTCTTTTTAGGACTTCATGAGGATCTGAATATGAGTCTATATAAGCTTGAAAAATAAGTTCTATAATTTCTTTTAAACTTTTTTCTCTTAGATATAAAAGATCTTTCATTTTAAAATTCTATTCTACGTCAGTTTTATTGACATATCTACTTTACTTATTTACCAATACATTTTAATTATTTATTACTTTAAAATATAATGGATCCCATTCCTTTTGATAAAAAATCAGGTAAAATTTGGTACAACGGTAAATTAGTTGATTGGAAAGAAGCTAATTTACATATTCTTAGTCACGGACTTCATTATGCTAGCTGTGTGTTTGAGGGTGAACGTGTTTATAACGGAGAAATTTTTAAATTAAGAGAACATACAAATAGACTAATTCATTCAGCAGACAGAATGGGCATGAAGATCCCTTATTCGGTAGAAGAAATAGATAACGCATGTAAAGAAATAATTTTTGTACAGCATGTTAAGAATGGCTATGTGAGACCAGTTGTGTGGAGAGGAAGTGAAATGATGGCTATATCTGCACAAAAAAGTCAGGTTCATTTAGCTATAGCAACATGGGAATGGGGTTCTTATTTTGATCCACAAATTAAAATTAAAGGAATTAGACTTGATATTTCTAAATGGAAAAAACCAGCACCAGACTCTATTCCTTGGGACACTAAAGCTTCAGGCTTGTATATGATTTCAACTTTGTCAAAACATGAAGCTGAGAAAAACGGTTATCATGATGCTTTAATGATGGATTATCAAGGCAATATAGCAGAGGCTACGGGTGCAAATATTTTTTTTATTAACACTAAAAATAATGAAATTCACACCCCAGTAGCAGATTCTTTTTTAGACGGAATTACTAGAAGATCGATTATAGGAATTGCAAAACAACTTAAGATTAAAGTTTTAGAAAGAAAAATAAAACTTGATGAACTCAATAAATTTGATGGTTGTTTTTTAACTGGTACTGCTGCTGAGGTAACTCCAGTGTCTCAAATTGGAGATATTAAGTTTACAGTGGCTGATATGATTAAAAATTTAGATTATAATTATTCAAAATTAGTTAATAAAAATTAAGAATAATTAATCGATAAGATCTATTCCTTTTCTT
>SHWR01000050.1 GCA_009693745.1 Candidatus Fonsibacter sp. | reverse complement strand
AATCATCAAAAATGTAGATGTTTTATGTCACGCAGCCGCTTATGCACATGAGGGGTTATCTAGTTTTTCTCCAGTTTTAATATCTAATAACAATGTAACAGGCTCAGTATCAGTTTTTACAGCTGCAATTATTAATAAAGTGAAACGAATAGTCTACTGTTCTTCAATGGCAAGGTATGGAAATATTAGAATTCCATTTAGAGAAGATGACGAACTAAGACCTGTTGATCCTTATGGGGTTTCAAAAGTTGCAGCAGAGAATATACTAAAAATATTAAGCAAGACCCATAATATTGAATATAATATTGCTGTACCACACAACATAATAGGACCAAGACAAAAATATGATGATCCTTATAGAAATGTAGTTTCTATTATGATTAATCTTATGCTACAAAAAAGAAATCCAATTATCTATGGAGACGGAAATCAAAAAAGAACTTTTTCAGATATAGATGATTGCATATATTGTTTAGATAAGTTGCTTATAGATCCTAAAATTGTTTCGCAAGTTGTAAATATAGGGCCGGATGAAGAATTTATAAGCATAAATGAATTATATCGCTTACTAAGTAATAAGTTAAAATTTAATTTAGAACCTAAATATTTAGAGGAACGTCCTAATGAAGTTAAAGAAGCAACTTGCTCTGCTGATAAAGCAAGAAAGATATTAGGCTATAAGACAAGTGTTAACTTGAATGAATCTCTTAATAAAATGATAAGCTATATTAATAAAAAGGGACCTAAAAAATTTCAATATAATTATCCTTTAGAAATCGATAATGAAAAAACACCTTTAGCCTGGAAAGAAAAGCTATTTTAATTAAAAATTAAATGTTATAAAATTATATCATGAAAGTAGTAAGTTCATTAAAATCTTTAAAAAAAAGAGATATAAATTGTAAAGTTGTAAGAAGAAGAGGTAAGCTTTACGTTATAAATAAAAAAAATCCAAAATTTAAGGCACGACAAGGATAATCTTGATTTGAATGGACATTGATTCACAAAAAGGAACTTGGTCTAATTTTAAAAAGTTAACAATTTATATATCTGTTACTATAATACTTGTTTTAATTTTAATGGCTATTTTTTTACTTTAAATAATTGGCAAGACTTAGTAACGAGCTTTTAGTTTTTTAAATTTTTTAACTCTTCTTGTATTTTCGTCATTCTCTCGCTTTTTGCGCTCAGAAGGTTTTTCATAGTGACTTTTAATTTTAAGCAAACGGAACACGCCTTCTCTTTGTAATTTTTTTTTAAGGGCTCGAAGAGCCTGCTCTAAATTATCATTTTTAACTTCGATTTTAATATTTGCTTTCCTCCAAAAAAGTGACACGATTTAGCATTTTTGATGTTATATTGTCTATATTTTTATGAAGCTTTTTAAGCATAGACCAACGGAAGGTTATCAAACAAAATCAAGTATAATTAATAGAAGAAAAGCAATTTTAACTACTGTCAAATATACTTTTTTTGGTTTAATTGGTCTTAGACTTTTGTGGCTACAGGTATTTCAAAGAAATAAATATTCAATTTTATCCGATCGAAATCGTTTTAAAGAATGGAAAGTTGCAGCAGAGAGAGGATTAATATTAGATCGTTTTAATAATAAAATAGCTGAAAATCGTCAACTCTATAGAATTGCTTTGATAAAAGGGGATGTTACTGATCTTGATTTTGTTCTTGTAACGTTAAATAAGTTTTTACGATTAGATAATGAAATAATTGAGAAGACAAAGACAGATTTTATAAAACTTAGAAAATTTCAACCTTATGTGATTAATAAAAATTTAACATGGGCAGAGTTTTCAAAAATAAATAGCAATCTTTTTATTTTAAATGGTGTCCAGCCCTTTATTTCAATGGAGAGACATTATAATTATCCATTCGAATTTGCTCATGTATTAGGTTATGTAGGGGTTCCCAATGAGAATGATTTACAAAATCAAAAAGATGATCTTTTTAGAACGCCAGGAATCAAAATTGGAAAACTTGGAATTGAAAAAATATTAAACAGAGAGCTTATTGGTACTCCAGGTTTTACTCGTTTCGAAGTAAATGCAGCAGGCAGAGCAGTTAGAACAGTTGAATTTGTTGATGGCATAAGCGGCAATGTCTTAAAAACTTCCTTTGATCTCGAACTTCAAAAATTAACTTATCAAAAATTAGGAAGATATGCTGGATCTGCTATTGCAATGAATATTAAAACGGGAGAAGTTTTAGCATGCGTTTCAACACCTTCATTTGATACAAATAAATTTGCTTTTGGAATAACCCAGCCAGAATTTAACGAATTATTAAAAAATGAAAGAAAACCATTAATTAATAAATTTTTATCAGGTCAATATTCTCCAGGATCAGTAATAAAGCCAATAATCGCCTTGTGTGCTTTAGAAAATAAAATTGTTGATCAAGATTATACACATTTTTGCCCTGGGAAAATAGAATTGTATGGTCAAGAATTTTATTGTTGGAAAGATGGAGGTCATGGAAAGATTAATTTAAAAGATGCTATAAAAAAATCATGCGATATATATTTTTATGAAATAGCAAGATTATTAGGAGTAGATAGATTAGCAGAGACAATAAAAAAATTTAATTTTGGCCAAAAAATTTTAAAAGATTTTGATGAAGAAAGAAAAGGTTTAGTTCCGGACACAAAGTGGAAGAAAAATGCTTTAGGAAAACCATGGTTACTTGGAGAGACTTTAATTACAGGAATAGGACAGGGTTTTATATTAGCAACTCCAATGCAAATTTGTAAATCAATAGCGCAATTTGCAAATGGAGGGTATGAAGTTAATCCAACTTTTTATCTTGATGAAAAATCTAAATTAACTCGAATGGATTTTGATTTAGAGAATATAAAAATTATTAATGAAGCTTTAGTAGCAGCAACGAACGAGCCAGGAGGAACCTCCTATGGTTCTAGACTAAATGGAAAATTAAAATTTGCTGGAAAAACAGGAACCTCTCAAGTTACGAAATTAACAATTAAAGACAGAGAAGACAATGCAAATCCTAATGCTAGAGAATATAAATACAGGGATCATTCTCTTTTTGCAGGATTTGGACCTGTAGAAGATCCTAAATATGCAGTGGCAGTGGTGGTAGAACATGCTGGACCTGGATCAAGGATTGCTGCTCCAATTGCTAGCAGTATGTTTGATTTTTTATTTAAAAAAAGAATATCCAATGCGTGAAACAGTAAAAGTATCTAAAATTTTCTTGTTAATAGAAAAATTTCAGAAATTAGACAGAAATCTAATTTATATGGTTTTGGCGCTAGGATTAATAAGTATTCTATGTTTGTATTCAATAGATAAAGGACAAGGAACTATTTATTTAAAACATTTAATTAGATTTATATTTGCATTTTTAATTTTAATTATAGTTGCTTTTACCCGTATAAATTTTTGGCATCGATATGCGTATCATTTTTATTTTTTAATATTATTTCTTTTAATTGTTTTAAAATTTGTTGGGGTAACAACTAAAGGCGCCCAGCGTTGGCTTGACTTTGGATTTTTTCACGTCCAGCCCTCAGAAATTGCAAAACTTGCAATTATATTAGTTCTTGCAAAATTTTATAATTTAGTCAAAATTGAAAATATTAATAAGTTATTTTCATTGCTTATTTCGGCAATTTTAATCTTAATCCCATTTTTATTAGTTTTAAGACAACCGGATCTTGGAACTGCAGTGTTAATTTTAGGAGCAGCACTAGGAACTTTATGGATTGTTGGTTTAAATCGAAAAATATTTATATCTGGATTTATAATTATAGTTTTATGTCTCCCCTTTATTTTTGCCACTCTGAAACCTTATCAAAAACAAAGAGTTGTTAATTTTTTTAATTCAGAAAGAGACCCTTTAGGTGCAAATTATCAAGTTATTCAAGCTAAAATTGGAATAGGATCTGGCGGAATTTTTGGTAAAGGATATTTAAGAGGATCTCAAAGTTCATTGGATTTTGTTCCAGAGAACCATACTGATTTTGTATTTTCACACTACGCGGAAGAATTTGGATTAATTGGTTCGTTATTATTATTATGGTTATTTTTTTCAATAATTAAGCGAGTCACTTTAATTGGGGATCAAAGTAAGAATAGTTTTTCAAAGATATTTTGTTATGCATTTGCCTTTAACTTTTTCTTGTATATTGCAATAAATCTAGGAATGGTAACAGGATTATTGCCAGTTGTTGGTGTTCCGTTGCCAATATTATCATACGGAGGAACAGCTATGCTTACAAATATGGTAGGATTTGGAATTGTTTTAAGTTCTAAATTATATAACGAAGATTTTATTTAATAAATTTTTATGGAATTTTATTTATCAAAAACTTTAAATTTTTTTATTAGTCCATTGCACATATTATATTTAATTATATTAATACAATTGTTTACAATTTTTTTTACAGAATCAAAAAAATTAGTTATTTTTTTTTCTAAGGTATTTTTAATTTTATTCTTATTTTTCGGCTACAATCCTCTAAGTAATTTTTCACTTAGTAAGATGGAAGACTATATTCTGCCTTCTAAATATCCGATTCAACAATTAACCGGGGTAGTTGTATTAGGAGGAAGTTTTAATTTAGGACTTGAATCAAAAGAAAGAAATGCAGTTTCTCTAAATGGTTCCGCAGAAAGATTAACTAAAGCTTTAGAAATTTATAAAAAAAATCCAAGACTTTTAATATTGTTTTCTGGATTTTCAGGAGAATTAAAACCTCAAGGCTGGAGCGAGTCAGATATGGCAAAAAAGTTCTTTTTAGATCAGGGTGTTAAACCTGATAATTTAATATTTGAAAATCAATCCAGAAATACATTTGAAAATATTAAATACTCAAAAGATATTATTAGTAATTACAAGGGAACATGGGGGTTAATTACCTCAGCAAATCATATGCCAAGATCTTTTTTTACATTTAAAAGACAAGGTTTAATTTTAGAGCCTATCAGCGTTGATTATAAAACTGGCACTAGTATAATTTTTTGGATAAATTTTGATATTTCTTCAGGTTTAAGTAATTGGAATATTATATTCCATGAATTAATAGGCTTAGCTTATTACAAAGTCACAAATAAAATTTAAATTAAATGAACAATAATTTTAAAGCATATTTAATGCTTATTATGTGCGCTTTATTTTGGTCAGGAAATTTTATTGTTGGAAAATTTGCGACACTGTATGAGGTTCCACCTTTAACATTGAATTTTTTTAGATGGTTAATAGTATGGATTATTTTAATTCCTTTTACATTTAGAGATATATTAAAGAATACTGAAATTATAAAAAAAAATTTTTATCCAATATTATTAATGTCGATCACTAGTATTAGTGTATTTAATTCAGTTGTTTATTATTCTTTGAATTTTACACAAGTGCTTAATGGTGCACTGATGATTTCTATAATACCAGTATTAATAATTTTTATTTCTTTTATTTTTAAAACTGAAAAAGTAAATTTCAGTCAAATTTTTGGTCTTATATTGTCCATAACAGGTGTGGTAATAATCGTTACACGATTAGATTTCGCTAAATTAATTAATCTTGATCTTAATAAAGGTGATCTTTGGTTATTAGTTGCAATGTTATCATGGGCAATATATTCAACAATGCTTAGAACTCATAAAACAGGATTGAAATATTTAAGCTTCATATCAGTAATTGTTTCTATTGGTTTAATTTTTTTATTTCCTCAATTTTTATTTGAATTTAGTAATGATCAAATAATTAGATTTAATATTCCAGTTTTCTTAATTACAAGTTATGTTGTTCTTTTTGCTGGATTAGGCTCTTATATATTATGGAATAGAGCAGTTGTTATTGTTGGGCCTAATAAAGCTGGGATTTTTTTACATTTAATGCCCGTATTTAGTTCTTTTATGGCAATATTTTTGTTAAATGAAAAACTAATGAATTTTCATATTATTGGAGCCATTATAATTGTTATAGGCATTTATCTTTCTTCCAAAAAATCACTATCAAGATGAAAGTTGCAATTTTAGACGATTATCAGAATGTTTCATTAATTCTTGGAAACTTTGAAAAATTAAAAAAAGATTTTGATTTTCATGTATTTAATAAGCCATTTGAAAATGAAGATAGCGCAATAGAACAATTAAAAGATTTTGAAGTTCTATTAGTGATGAGGGAACGTACTCCAATTACTAAAAAAATTATTTCAAATCTAAAGAACTTAAAGCTTATAATTACAAGTGGAATGCGAAATAAATCTATAGATTTTTTAACTGCTAAAGCTAAAAATATTTTAGTTTGCGGAACAGATTCAAGTGTTAGTTCAACAGTAGAATTAACATGGGCGTTAATTTTAGGACTTGCAAGAAATTTAAGAGAAGAAACAGAGAATATGTACCAGGGTTACTGGCAAACTACATTGGGATATGAATTAAAAGGAAAAACTCTAGGAATTATAGGTCTTGGAAAAATAGGATCTCAAGTTTCAAAAGTAGCCTTAGCTTTTGGCATGAATGTTATTGCCTGGAGTGAGAATCTTAAACTGTCTGTGGCAAAAGATAATCAAGTATTAGCCGTAACTAAAGAAGAGTTATTAGAAAAATCTGATTTTATTACAATTCATACAGTTTTGAGCGAAAGAACAAGAAATTTGATCTCAAAAAAAGATTTAGAATTAATGAAGGAAACAGCATTTTTGATCAATACTTCAAGAGGCCCAATAGTAAATGAATTTGATTTGGTTGAGGTTTTAGAGAACAATATTATAGCAGGAGTCGGTCTCGATGTTTATGATATTGAACCATTGCCTGAAAATCATAAATTAAGATTTTTACCTAATGCACTTTTACTGCCGCATTTGGGCTTTGTAACTAAAGAAAATTATGAGATTTTTTATTCTCAAATGTTTGAAGATTTAAAAGCTTTTAAAGAGGGAAAGCCTATTAGAGTCATCCAAATGCTTAATTAGAGCTATCCTAATTTTTGTAAAAAAGGAAAGAATTCAATTAAGTAAAAGCCAAGTACCTGAAGTTTTCCAGTCACAATTAAAATACCAGTTATTAACAATATAATCCCAGAGATTTTTTTTATTTTATTTAAATAAGATTTACTTTTTTTTGAGAATATTAAAAACTTTTTTATAATTAAACTTGAAATAACAAAAGGTATTGCAAGACCTAAGGAGTAAAGACACAGTAATAATATTCCTTTATAAATAGAATTTTCCATTGATGCGTATGCTAAAATTGAGCCAAGAATTGGACCAATGCAGGGAGTCCAGCCAAATCCAAATCCTATTCCAATTATAAATGGAAAGAACAGATTGTTAGAAAATTTTATATTATAAATTCCAAAATTTTTATTTAAAAAATTAATTTTTATTAATTCCAATAGATAAATACTAAAAAAAATAATTACTAGACCAGAAATAATTGATAAAATTTGGGAATTGTGTAGTAAAAAACTTCCAATAAAAGTAGCGGTTGCTCCAAGAGAAATAAAAACTAATGAAAAACCCAGAGAGAAAAATAAAGATTTTTTTAAAATAAAATTCTTAGATTTTAAATCTAGTTCATTAAGAGTAGTTCCGCATATAAACGAAACATAGCCCGGAATTAAAGGAAGTACACATGGAGATATAAAACTTATTAAACCTGCAAAAAAAGATATAGAAAGTGATACAATCATTAAGATTTTTACTCAAGACCCAGTAATTTATCTAACTTTTTTTCTTGTTCTAATTTATGAATTTTATCACAATCACCAATATGAATATTATCAGTAAATATTTGAGGAACAGATCTTGCGCCATTTGCCATAGAAGACATTTTTTCTCTAAAAGATTCATCATTAGATACATCGATTTCGAAAAATTTAATTTTTTTTTTATTTAATAATGATTTTGCTTTTACGCAAAATGGACAATAATTTGTTGTGTAAATTTCAATTTTTTTCATAAAACTATTTAATATAAATCAAACATTATATTACTTTAAATTTTTTCTAGAACAATTAACATTCTAGCCCCAAATAATCTTTTACTTAAAAACGTAAGCAATAAATCAATATATTTTATGATAGGATAAAAAATTAAAGGATAAAAAG
>SHWR01000004.1 GCA_009693745.1 Candidatus Fonsibacter sp. | reverse complement strand
TCAGCGTGGGCAAGAACGGAGATTGCAAAAAATTTAGAATTAATAAAAGATAACGTATTTGAATTTTGCTGGGTTACTGATTACCCAATGTTTGAATACAATGAAATTGATAAGAAAATTGATTTTAGTCACAACCCATTTTCTATGCCTCAAACAGCGGTAGATTTAATTGATAAAATAGACCCATTAGAACTGTTGGCTTATCAGTATGATATTGTTTGTAATGGTATCGAGTTGTCTTCTGGAGCAATTAGAAACCATGTTCCAGAATTAATGTATAAATTATTTAAAATCGCAGGTTATTCAAAAGTAGAAGTTGATAATAAATTTAGTGGCATGATTAATGCCCTATCTTATGGCGCACCACCACACGGAGGTATTGCTCCAGGAATTGATAGAATTATAATGTTATTGGCTGGAGAAAAAAACATAAGAGAAGTTACTATGTTCCCATTAAATCAAAATGCCCAAGATTTAATGATGAATGCCCCTTCAGAAGTTTCTGAAAAGCAGTTAAAAGAATTAAATATTAGATTAACTAAAAAAGACTAATTTATTTTTTTGCTCTTAATATTCAATCTAATATTACTTAGATCTACTAATTTTTCTTTATACTGATTTCTTAAAAAACCTTTACTAGTAATATTTTTAAGAACATCAATAAGCTGAGCGTTTTCTTCAGAATCTTCTGATTGATCAATTTTTTTAATAGAAGGAGTGTGGGCAAGATCTTCTCTTCCAAGGAAAGAGATTGCAAGTTCTCTAAATAAGTAATCTAAAATTGAAGATGCTGATAGAATTCTATCATTACCTTTAACTTTTCCAGAGGGTTCAAATTTAGTGTTAATGAAGGCATCAACATATTCTTCTAGAGGAACGCCATATTGTAAACCTAACGATATTGCGATTGCAAAATTATTCATTAAAGATCTTACAAGTTCACCTTCTTTATTTGTATCAATGAAAATTTCACCAACTCTACCGTCATCGTATTCGCCAATATGCAAATAAACTTTATGATCACCAATCATCGCTTTTTGGATATACCCTTTTCTGCGATCAGGCATTTTTCTTCTTTCACTGAAAGCTTTATTCTCAATAGGTAGAGATGATGTTTTGTTATCTTGAATATTATTAAAAATAGAAGAAGTTATATTTTCACTTATTTTTTGGCCTGAAATTTCTTTAACTTCTTCTTCTTTATTTTGAGTTTTGTTAGCTTGTATTTCAGCTAATGATTTAGTTTTTCTCTTATTAAATTTAACGTCTAAAACCTCAACTTTTCCATCTTTTCTGCTATCAATCTCTTGAAGAGCTTCGTTAGTTAACTCTTGCAAATTGTGAGTAATTTTAAATAAGCAGGTATAAAAGCTTTCAGCAATATATTTGGACATTTTTGATTCTAAAAATTAAATGATTTTAAATCACTATTTTAATCTGTAATAAGTGTCTAGTTAAAAACAGACAACTTGAAATAGAAAAGCTTTGTGGATATCTTAAAAATATAAATTTTTATAATGCTTAAATTTCTTAAAATTATTTTTACTTGGTGGAATGGTCAAACCATCGGAACATTTTTAAATACCTTATTTTTTGGAAAGTTTGCGGGTATTGATGATTCTAAAAATAAATATTATGTTGATAGCAAAGACAGAAGATGGGTTATTTTTAATTCAGAAGTTGAAGCTACAAAGATTCCACCAGAGTGGCATGCTTGGATGCACCATTTAATTCAAGAAGTTCCAAGTAAAGCAGAATTTGCAAAATATAAATGGCAAAAAGATCATCAAGAAAACAAGACAGGAACAGAAGAGGCTTATAGTCCTAACAAATATAAGCCGCAGTCTAAATCTGATTATGAAAGTTGGCGTCCTTAAAATTAATAAAATTTAATTTTTGATAGCCAATTCACATCATATTTTGACTTAACAAAGTCTTCATTTCTTAAGATTTTTTTATGAAGATCAATTGTTGTACTAATTCCTTCAACAACAAATTCGTCCAAAGATCTTTTTAATCTAGAAATTGCAGATGCTCTATCTCTTCCATGACAAATAAGTTTTGCAACCAAACTATCGTAATAGGGCGGAATTTTACATCCTTGAAAAATACAGCTATCAACTCTTGTTCCAGGACCTGATGGTTGATTATAAGTTTTTATCGTTCCTGCGCTTGGTAAGAAATTTTTACTAGGATCTTCAGCATTTATTCTACATTCAATCACATGACCAAAAAATATAATGTCTTTTTGTTGTAAATTTAATTTACCTGTTGATGCTATTTCAATTTGTCGCTTAACAAGATCAATTCCAGTTACTTCTTCTGTTACAGGATGCTCTACTTGTAATCTTGTATTCATTTCTAAAAAATAAAACTTTCCTTTATCGAAAATAAATTCAAGTGTTCCAGCTCCTTCATAGCTAAGTTTTGAAATAGCGTTTACTGAAACATCTAGTAAGTATTTTCTTTGTTCATCATTAATAACTGGACAAGGACTTTCTTCTATTATTTTTTGATATCTTCTTTGAACAGAGCAATCTCTTTCTCCTAAATGAACTGTATTACCCTTTCCATCTGATAAAATTTGAACTTCAATATGTCGTGGATTTTCAAGAAACTTTTCAATAAAAACTTCTTCATTATCGAAGAATTTCTTAGCTTCTGTTTGAGCAATTTTAATGTTTTCTTCTAATTTATCCTCAGAATGAACAATTCTCATTCCTTTACCACCACCGCCACCAGCAGCTTTAATAAGAACTGGAAAACCTATTTCTTTAGATATTTTTATAGCTTCATTAATATCTTTTATTCCTGTTTCAGAACCAGACACAATTGGAAGTCCTAAACTTTTTGCTATTTTTTTAGCTTCAATTTTATCACCCATTTTTCTAATCAGTTCAGAGCTTGGACCTATAAATTTAATTTTGTGTTGTTCTAAAATTTCTGCAAATTTATAGTTTTCAGAAAGAAATCCATAACCAGGGTGAACAGCATCAGCGCCTGTGATCTCTATTGCTGATATTAAAGAGGGAATATTTAGATAACTATCCTGAGCCTTTTGTGATCCAATACATATACTTTCATCAGCTAGTCTGACGTGCATAGCCTCATTGTCAGCAGTTGAGTGTACAGCAACAGTTGCTATCTCAAGTTCTTTACAAGCTCGTATTATTCTTACGGCTATTTCGCCTCTGTTCGCTATAAGTATTTTTTTAATCATTTACTCGACTAGGATTAAGTCCTGATCAAATTCTACCGCTTCACCATCGGTTACTAATATTTTTTTAACCACACCATCTTTTGTTGATGGGACGTGATTCATAGTTTTCATTGCTTCGATAATGATTATTGTTTGGCCTTTTTTAATATTCGCGCCAACTGTTACAAATGGTTTTGCACCAGGTTCTGAAGCTAAATAGGCGGTTCCAACCATAGGCGATTTTATAATATTAGTTTTATTCATATTTTCAGCCGCAACGGACGAAGAGGTAGATGAAAGTCTTTGTTGATTACCAGATGATATTATTTGTTCATGAGCAACCCCTTTGTTAGATTTACTAACTTTATATTTTACGTTATTTTCAGAATATTCAATCTCTGTTAGATTAAATTCATCTAAATAATCAGAAAGTTCTTCAATAATTTTTTTATCTATTTTCATTTTTTATTATCTTTAATAATTTTTTTAATAGCGTCTATTGCTAAAATATACCCATGTGATCCTAATCCACAAATTAAACCATTAACAGCACTACTAATTAATGATTTATGACGAAATTCTTCTCTTTTAAAAATATTAGAAATATGAATTTCTATTTTAGGTATTTTAACAAGATTTAAAGCATCTAATATTGCAACCGATGTGTGAGTAAAAGCTGCAGCATTAATTATTAAACCATTAAATTTATCTCTAGAGTTTTGAATTTTGGTTACGATCTCACCCTCAATATTAGACTGAAAAAAATCTAATTTAATTTTATTTTTTTTAGCATACTCTTTACTTTTTTTTTCAATCGATTTGAGCGTCTCTTTTCCGTAAATCTTTGGTTCTCTTTCGCCTAAAAGATTAAGATTTGGACCGTTAATAATTACTATATTCATATAAGAAAATGATATGTTATAATTTAAAATTAGCTTAAATCCAACATGATACAAATCATTTTGAACGGAAAACCCCATAATATAAAAGAAAAAACTAATATAATTACTCTATTAGAGACATTGTCTCTTTCAGAAAAAAAAGTCGCTATAGAAATTAATGAAGAAGTAGTGCCAAGAGATAATTATGCTAAAAAAATTTTATCAGTTAAAGATCGAGTTGAGATTGTTCATTTTATAGGAGGTGGTTAATTGGAAGATTTAATTATTTCTGGAAAAAAATATAAGTCACGTCTTATTCTTGGAACAGGAAAGTATAAAAGCTTTGAAGAAACTGCAAAAGCTATTAAAGCAGCAGAGGTAGAAATAGTAACTGTTGCAGTAAGAAGAGTTAACGTTACAAATCCAAAAGAACCAATGTTGGTTGATTTTTTAGATCCCAAAAAGATTACTTATCTACCAAATACTGCAGGCTGTTATACAGCAGAAGAGGCCTTGAGAACTTTACGATTAGCAAGAGATGCAGGCGGATGGAATCTTGTAAAACTAGAAGTACTTGGAGATAAAGAAACTTTATATCCAAATATGATTGAAACTATTGAAGCTTTAAGGGTTTTAAAAAAAGAAAATTTTGAAGTTATGGTTTATTCATCTGATGATCCGATTCTTTGCAAGCAACTCGAAGATATGGGTGCTGCAGCGATCATGCCTTTGGGATCGTTAATAGGATCAGGAAGAGGAATTCAAAATAGATTTAATATCTCAATTATTAAGACCCAATCTAAGGTGCCAGTGATTGTCGATGCTGGAATAGGATGTGCTTCAGATGCTGCTATTGCAATGGAATTAGGTTGTGATGGAGTGTTAATTAACACCGCAGTAGCGGAAGCTAAAAATCCAATATTAATGGCAGAAGCTATGAAGGACGCAGTAATAGCAGGAAGAAAATCTTTTATTGCAGGTAGAATTAAGAAAAAAGTAAGTGCAAATCCATCAAGCCCCTTTGAAGGGCTTATTGAATAATTAGTTTATTTCTTTATTAGGCTCAGCTTCTTTTTTTTTAGGTCTTTTTTTGTCTTTAAATCTATTTTTATTAAAAAATTTTTTTCTTTTACCTTTATAATTATCATGTTTTTTTTGATCAACAGTTTTTATTTTTTTTTCTGTATTAATTTTAACTTCTTGTTTATCAGAATCTTCTTGTTTATTAGAATCTTCAGTAAATTCTTTAGAAGTGGGCTCTTTAACTTCAGTACCATTAAATTCATTAATTATTTTCTTTTTAGCGTCATAAAAACTAAATAAGAATTCTTGACTTAAAAATTCAGCATTTTGAATTAAATTAATTTTGAATTTATATTTATCTTTAAAAAATTTAAGTTGTATTGAATAATTATTATTTAAAATATCAATTATTTTTTTAGATAAACTTACATCTATAATTTTAATTTTTGCATCGCTGAATGCTCTTTCTTCTAATAATTTAAGTATTTTAAGAGCAAATGAATCAACAGATAACTGAATTTCCCATTTAATTGAGCTTTCTCTTAGTCTTTGTCTTGTCATTTCAAGAAGTCCAAAATTACTTATTCTTCCAAATTGAATTCTTGCTTTATCATTCTTTAATGACTCTCTTAATTTTCTCTCAACCAGCCTTTTATTTGAATAATTTTCCATATCGATAAAATCTATAACTATAAGGCCAGCTAAATCTCTCAACTTAACTTGTCTTGCAATTTCTTCTGCTGCTTCCAAATTATTTGTTAAGGCTGTTTTTTCAACATTTCTTTCCCTTGTGGATCTGCCCGAGTTAATATCAATTGAAACTAAAGCTTCTGTTGGACTTATAATTATATAACCACCAGACTTTAATTCTATTCTAGGTTCAAAAATTGAATTTAGATATTTTTCAATATTGTAATGATGAAATATAGGAATTTTCCCTTTATATTTTATAACATTCTTTACATGCGCGCTTGAGATTTTTTTTGCATATTTTTTTGCGGCTTCAAATGCTTTATCTCCATCGACAATGATATTATCAATGTCTTTACTGTAAAAATCTCTAATTGCTCTAGCAATTAAATCCTCTTCTTCATAAATGGTACTTGGTGCGATAGACTTTAAAGTCTTCATTCTTATTTTTTCCCAAACACTTAATAAATTTGTTAGATCATCTTTAATCTCATTTTTAGTTTTATTTGCTCCAGCGGTTCTAACGATTAATCCCATTGTTTTTGCAAGTTCTAAATCGTTAATAATTTCTTTCATTTTTTTTCTGTCGCTTGAACTATAAATTTTTCTAGAGATACCACCACCTTTTGCTGTGTTTGGCATTAACACAATATATTTTCCTGCAAGCGATATGAAAGTTGTTAGAGCTGCACCTTTTTTTCCGCGCTCTTCTTTTACGATTTGAATTAAAACTATTTGCCCTGGCTTAATTACCTCTTGAATGCGATATCTTTTGAGTCTGTAAAAATTTCTATTATTTTTAGGCTTGCTCTCAGTATTATTTTCTTCATTTAAATCAATACTTTCATTAGATATTTTGTTTCCAACACTTTCTTCATCTTGATCTCCATTTGATGAATTTTTATCTTGTAAATTAATATTCTCGTCTTGATCAGTGTTTTCAACGATTTCTTTATCGTTTTCTTCTAAAAGTTTTGTCCTAGCTTCTTCCTCTTCTTTTTTTATACGATCTTTGTCAGCTTGGGGAATTTGATAGTAGTCAGATTGAATATCGTTAAACGCTAAAAACCCGTGTCTTTCGTTTCCGAAATCAACAAATGCAGATTGTAAAGAAGGTTCTATTCTACTTACTTTTCCTAAGTAGATGTTTCCTTTTAGATTTTTGCGATGAATATTTTCATATTCATATTCTTCAATTCCATTATTGGACTTGATAGCAATTCTAGTTTCCTCTGGATGCGAAGCATCGATGAGTAAATCCTTAGACATGATAATAAATTCCTAAATTTTTGATTAATTTTTAATGACATAAAATTCATTGGTTTTCTTGGTGATTATAATAGACATCCTGGCGAAAATATCTATTTAAATCTTAATAATTAAGGCAAATCGATATAGAATCTGTTTAATTATTTAACAAATAAACAAATAAACTAATAAACTAAATTTTATAAATGATTGAAGTTAAGAGTATATCAGAAAAAATAGGAAAATCTCTCGATAACATAAGGGGGTATCTTTGATAGAAATCAGGTTGATAAAAAAATCTCAGAATTAACAGCACAAACAGAACTTCATGATTTCTGGAACAATCAAAAAAAAGCAGAAAAAATAATTAAAGATAGAAATTTTTTATTAGAAATAAAAAATAATTACGATTTTATTTATAAAGAACATTTAGATAATAAAGATCTTTTAGATATTGCCGTTAAAGAAAATGATGAAGTTTTAGCTAAAGACTTAAACAAATCATTTGAAAATAATTTACAAAAATTAAAAAAAATAGAACTTCTTTGTTTTCTTTCCAATGAAAATGATGCTTTAGATGCTTATGTTGAAATTCACGCAGGAGCTGGAGGCACAGAAAGTCAAGATTGGGCTGAGATGTTAAGACGAATGTACTCACGTTGGGCTGAGAAAAATAATTTTAAAGTTGAATTAATTCATGAAAGCAGGGGAGAAGAGGCTGGAATAAAATCATCAACTATTAAAATAACAGGCCAGTTTATCTATGGTTGGTTAAAAGGAGAGTCAGGAGTTCATCGTTTAGTTAGAATTTCACCATTCGATTCAGGAGCAAGGAGACATACAAGTTTTGCAAGTGCATGGATATATCCAGTTATTAATGAAGATATAAATATTGAAATTTTAGAAAAAGATATTCGAATAGACACTTTTAGATCTAGTGGAGCAGGCGGACAGCATGTCAATACAACAGATAGTGCCGTTAGAATAACACACATGGCAACAGGGATAGTTGTGCAGTGTCAAAACGAAAGATCGCAGCACAAAAATAAAGAAACAGCGATGAATATGTTAAAAGCTAGACTTTATGAACTTGAGATGCAAAAAAAACAAAAAGACTCTGACAATCTGGAAAGTTCAAAAAAAGAAATTGGGTGGGGAAGTCAAATTAGAAACTATGTTTTGCAACCATATCAACTTGTTAAAGATAATAGAACTAATATTGAAGTGACAAATCCAGAAAAAGTATTAGATGGAGATATCTCAGTATTTTTAGAGGCTTCGGTTTACCAAGGAATCAATTAATGCAAAAAAAAAATAAAATTTTATTAATTATATTAGTTTTTATTATAGCAATTATTACTTTCTTATCTTTTGGATTCCAAACTTCTAATTTTAATGAATTTATTCAAAAAAGATTTAACGATCAGTACAAAAAAGTTAAATTGGAATTTAAAGATATAAAAGTAAGTTTAGATATTAAAGATTTTGCAGTTAAATTTAATCTTAATCAGCCAAAACTTTACCACAAAGGGGACCTTACTAATATTTATCAAACAAATTTTGGTATTGGCATATTTTCTTTAATTAAAGGAGATTACAATCCAAAATTTATAGAAGTAAAATTTTCAGAAAATTCATTTGAAAAGAGCATTAATTTAGTTCGTGATGTTTTTTTAGAAGATAGTCAGAAAAGTTATCTTAATAACAAAGTTAAAAAAGGATTTATCAAGGGCGATTTAAAAATATATAGCGAAGGCACACTAAACATTGAGTTTTTAGGCAGCATTAAAGACACCTCATTTACTATCTCAAATGAACTTCCAGAGTTTCAAAATATCAACGTCGATATCGAATTTAAAAATAAAGAATTAAATATTAATATTTTATCTGGATCTGTAGCAGGTTTAAATTTTGATAAATCCAAAATTACTTTAAATGAGTTATCAGATTCTTATAAAGCGTCTCTTGATTTGAATTTTACTGGAAAATTTAACTCTTTAAATGAATTTAAAAATCTAAAGATGGCAGCTTTAGAAGATAATATTAAAAATGTAGAAAGATTATCTTTCTCAACTACTGCAAAAAATAAAATTGATCTTGAGTTTGATAAAAAAGGAAATCTTATTAACACTACGATTAAAGGTAAAGCTGATATTGCTAATTTGGAATTAGATTTACTCCAAACCTCATACCCTAAAGTTTTGGATGATAAAAATAGAAAGTTTAAGAATGGAACTTTTAAAGTTGAATTTGATAAGACAAATATTTCTGTTAATGGAATAATTTTTAATCAAAACGATTCATTAGATTTTAAAATGAATTCTGATCTTAGTAAAAAGACTTCGAAAATTAATATTATTACAGAAATAAATTTTGTTAATTGGCAAAAAGTATTTTTACCGGAATATATTAAAGGTTCTTCAAAATTTTATGTACAACTGAATACAAATAAAGATCAATATTTTTTTGATACTCGGATTGATATTAAGAAAAGTGTAATTAACTTTACTCCAATTAATTTTAACAAATTATTAAACGACGATGGTCAGATTCTTATAAAAGGTGAGGTTAAGAATAATAAATCAATTCTGGAAAAAATTACAATTAATGCTGGTAGAAATAATGTTGAATTATTAGATATAAATTTTGATGATAATTTTTCCATAACTTCTCTTAATAGTATTAAGGTTAATACCGATAAAAGTAATTTTAAAATTATCTCATCTAAAAAAAGCAATATTAATCATATAGAAATTACAGGAAAAAGATTAGATGCTAAATATATTATTGATAGTCTAACAAGTTCCAAATCATCATCGATAGTTTCAAAAAAATTTAACGGCACTATCAGCGCTAATTTAGACACTATTGATACAGGAACTAATGATGATATCAGAGATTTTTCTTTAATAGGTACAATTTTAAATGGGCAATTTACCAAGTTAGATGCTAATGGAATTTTTTCTAATAAAGAAAAAATTACTATTAAAATTAATAAAAATAAAAATGGTAATATTACAACTTATATGCTTTCAGATAGAGCTAAACCATTTATTGCAGGATATAGTTTTATAAAAGGATTTGAAAAAGGAAAATTAGAATTTACCTCAGAAGATTTAAACACAACCTCTTCAAAAGGTAAAATTATTATCACTGATTTTAAAATTAAAGAAATACCTCTTCTTGCTCAAATATTATCCCTTGCATCAATAACAGGAATTTTAGATACACTAAAAGGAGAGGGAATTCGATTTGATAATGCAGTTATTGTTTACGAAAATGATGAAAAATTTTTTACGTTTAAAGATTTTTATGGAACAGGCCCAGCAATTGGTTTTATCGTAGAGGGGAAAATAAATAATATTGATAATTTTGTTAGTATAGATGGAAATCTAATACCTGCTTATGAAGTAAATCGTCTTTTATCGAATATTCCGATTCTAGGGCAGATTTTAACAGGAAAAAGTGGCGATGGAGTTTTTGGTGTAAACTTTAAAATTAAAGGTAAAGATAATAATTTTGAAACTACAATAAATCCGATTCGAACTTTAACACCAAGATTTATTCAGAGATTTGTAGATATTTTTAGATCTTCTAAATAGCCTCAACTAAAACGTGCTGTTTTTTCCCAAATGAGATTTTAATAACTTTTTTGCCATCAAAATCCTCTTTAGTCACTATTTTTTTCTCATCAGTAATAATCTCATTATTAATTCGATATCCTTTATTTGCAATATTACGTCTGTATTCCCCATTAGATTTTGCAAAGTCAATTTTAATAATTAAATCATTAAAAGTAATTCCATTGTTTAGATCTGATTTTTTAATTTCTATTTTTGGTAAGTCATCACCAAAAGATTTGTCTTCAAATGTCTTTTTAGAGGTAGCTTCAGCATTTGAGGATGCCTTATCACCATGAAGAATCTTAGTTGTTTCATTTGCAAGTATAACTTTAAAATCATTTATATTTCTAGATTTGTTATTTTCAAAATTAGAAATTTCACCTAACGGAAGTTCGGTAAATAATCTCAAATACTTAAATACATCAACGTCATTAACGTTTCTCCAGAATTGCCAGTATTCATAAGGAGACGTTTGTTTCTCATCTAACCATACAGCCCCCTTTGCAGTTTTACCCATTTTAACACCAGAGCTTGTTTTAATGAGTGGAGTAGTTAAACCATAAGAATCTTTTCCATTAACTCTTCGTATTAATTCAATTCCATTAATAATATTTCCCCATTGATCAGATCCGCCAATTTGAAGGATGCAATCATTTTTATTATTAAGCTCAAGAAAGTCATAAGCTTGCAATATCATGTAATTAAATTCTAAAAAACTTAAAGATTGTTCTCTATCTAATCTAAGCTTAACACTATCAAAAGTTAACATTTTATTGATCGTAAAATGCTTTCCGTAATCTCTTAAAAAATTTATATAATTAATTTTAGTTAACCATTTTTCATTATTTAAAAAAACAAATTTATTATTTCCTTTGTTGCTTAAAAACTTATTAAAAACTTTTTTAATACCTACGGTATTTTTTTTAATTTCCGTATTAGTTAGAATTTTTCTACTCTCCTTTTTTCCAGATGGATCTCCTACCATAGTCGTTCCTCCTCCTAATAAAACGATTGGCGTGTGACCGAATTTTTGAAATAGTCTAAGACACATAATTTGTACTAAACTACCAATGTGTAGACTTGGAGCTGTGCAATCGAAACCAATATATAATTTAATTTTTTTATTATCTAAGAGTTTGTTTAGATTATCAAAATCAGTGCACTGATTAAAATATCCTCGTTGTTGAAAGGTTTTGATAAGATTCTGATTCATTCAATAAGATAGTATTATACAAAATTAAATAATATTAAATCTATATAAAATGAGTAAATACATTTCTTTAGGAACGATGAGCGGGACTTCCATGGATGGAATTGACCTTTCCATTATAAATTCTGACGGAGAAACTGATACTTCAATTATTGATAATTTTTTTTTTAAATATAGTTCAGATTTTAAAAATGAATTAATAAATATTAGAAAAGAAGTTTTGCAAAAAGACGATTTAACAACAAAAAAAGCACTTATTAATGACTTATCAAGGAAGATTACATTACTACACATTGAAGCTATTAATAAATTTTTAAAAAAAAATTCTAAAATTAAATTAGATTTAATTGGTTATCATGGACATACGTTAATTCATAAACCTGAACAAGGTTTTACATTTCAATTGGGAAATCCTGAACTGATGGCACAGTTATTAAAAACTAAAGTTATTTTTAATTTTAGAGACAATGATATTAAAAACAAAGGACAGGGTGCACCGTTAGTTACGCTCTACCACGGACAAATACTTAAAAATTTAAATCAAATAAAGAATGCAGTGGTAATTAATATCGGAGGTATTGCCAATGGTAGTTATTATGAAAATTCACTTATTAATTCTAATGATATTGGACCTGGTAATTGTCTATTAGATCAATGGATCAGAATAAATTCAAAAGACTTGGAGTTTGATAGGGAAGGAAATATTTCTGCAAAAGGAGAGGTGAATACATTAATAGAAGAGGATTTTTTAAATCATTACTATTATCACGATAAAAAAAAATCATTAGATATTACTGATTTTAATATTGCTCAATTTCGAGGACTTAAATTAGAAGATGGCGCAGCAACACTAGTGAGTCTAACTGCAAAGTTAATAGCTAATTTTTTTAAAAATATTAAAGAAAAAAAAGATAAGATTATTTTAGTAGGAGGGGGTAGAAAAAATAGAACTTTAATAAAGTTTTTATCAAAACTTTTAAATGTGACCGTTGAACCTATAGATCAATATAACCTTGATGGTGATTTTATAGAATCACAAGCTTTTGCTTATCTTGCAATAAGAAGTTTGGAAAAAAAATATTTAACACTTCCAACTACAACTGGAGTCAGTAAACCAACGACAGGTGGAATTATTTATTCTAATTAGAATCTAGATTCTTTTTTAATATATTTTTCTATAGCACCACAAAACTCTTTATCTTTGCCAGCAAAGAAATGATTAGCACTTTCAATTTTAACAAAATCTACATTAATACTTTTTTGATTCTTAAATTTAGTCTCTAAAGTCTTCGTTGCATCTAGCGGAACTAATTGATCATTTGAGGAATACAAAACCATACCGGAAGAAGGACATGGCGCTAAAAAATTAAAATCATAAATATTTGGCTGAGGACAAATTGCTATAAATCTATAGATTTCAGGTCTGCGCATTAGCAACTGCATACAAATTAATGAGCCAAATGAAAAACCAACGATCCAACTTTCATTGGTACTAGGATTTTGTCTTTGTATCCAATCTAATACTGCAGCAGCATCGGATAATTCTCCCTGACCATTATCAAATTTCCCTTCACTCTTACCAACACCCCTAAAATTAAAACGACAAACCGAAAATCCATTTTTAAGAAATGTATGAAACGCATTATAAACTACTTTATTATTCATAGTTCCACCATATTCTGGATGTGGATGAAGTATTAAAACAGTCGGCGCTGTTAGGCTTTTTCCCTGAACATATTTAGCTTCTAGTTTTCCGTCTGGTCCATTAATAAAAGTACCTGCTGGGTTAACTACGCTCATAGAATTATGAAGAATTATTATTTTAACAAGGGGCTCTTATACCATAAAAGCAATTGAGTTTTGGTTTTTTTTTAAAGTTGACTAAATTAGTAGGAATAGATAAATTTATACAATATTAATCTATAATTTACTATGAAACTCACTGCAAAAGGTAGATATGCTGTAATGGCAATGGCTGACCTTGCTGCCTTTAATAAACAACAAAAGCCAGTTAGTCTTAACGATATATCTATTAGACAACGTATTTCTCTTTCTTTTTTAGAGCAGTTATTTTTCAAATTAAAAAAAAAAGATTTAGTCACCAGCGTTAGAGGAAATTTAGGAGGGTATAAACTTTCAAGAGATCCGAATAAAATTCATCTCTCTTCAGTCATTGAGGCAGTTAATGAAGATATCAAAACCACAAAATGTAAATTAAAATCAAAAAAAGGTTGTACGGGCAAAGCAACTAAATGTGTTACGCATAATCTTTGGGACGGTCTAACAAGACACATTAATAATTATTTTACATCCGTTACTTTACTGGATGTTTTAGAGAATAAAATTCCAAGAAATATTCCCTTTGAAAATTCAACAAATCAATCACAAGGCGCTAATAAATGATTTATTTAGATTACAATGCCACTGCGCCATTACATAAAAATGTAATTAAAAAAATTCAAAGTTTAAAGTTTGAAGAATTTGGTAATCCTTCATCAGTTCATAAAATTGGAAGAAATTCTAAAAAAATTATCGAAGAAACAAGAAGAAATATTTTATCTATTTTAAAAGCAAAGAATTATGATCTTATTTTTACAAGTGGTGCCACAGAATCTAATAATTTAGCAATTAAAGGATTTATTAAAAAAAATAATATCAAAATTATTTATTCTCTAGAAACAGAACATGCATCTGTAATTGATGTTGTTAAAAGTTTAGATATTGAAAAAAAATATTTTAAAACTAATTCAAATGGCACAGTTAATCTCAAAGAAGTAGATGAATTGCTTTCAAAGCAAAAAAGCTCTTTTTTAGTTAGTATTATGTTTGCTAATAACGAGTCTGGAGTCATTAATCCAATTAACGAAATATCAAAAATTGTTAAAAAATATAATGGAATTATTCATTGTGATGGAGTTCAAAGTCTTGGTAAAATAGAAATTGATTTGGATGCTTTAGATGTAGATTTATTTTCAATCTCATCACATAAAATTGGCGGACCTACAGGAGTTGGCGCATTATTAATTAATAGTAGAAATAATATTTCTTCTGAAATTATAGGTGGCGGACAAGAAAAAAATTTAAGATCTGGCACAGAGAACTTCATTGGAATTTTAGGATTCGGAGAAGCGATGAACGAAGTTAAAAATTTAACTAACATTTGTAATTTACAAATTAAAAATACCAGAGATTTATTAGAGTCAAATCTAAAAAAATTATCTAATGAAATTAAAATTTTCGGCGAAGATACAGATCGATTAGGAAATACTTGTTATTTTGCCTACCCTTCAATGACGAGTGAAAATCAAGTCATTGCCCTTGATCAAAATGGAATTTGCGTAAGTTCAGGAGCGGCCTGTTCATCTGGAAAAGTTGAGCCTTCGCATGTTTTGAAAGCAATGCAAGTTGATGAAAAATATATTCATTCTGCAATCAGAGTAAGTTTAGGATGGGATTCTACTAAAGAGCAAATAGAGAATTTCTTTAATGTTTGGAAAACTAATTGTTTTAAAAATGGAGCTTTAAATGTCAGATAATTTAATCCAAGAACAAATTAAGCAGGATTACGCTTATGGTTTTGTAACTGACATTGAATCGGTAAGAGCTCCAAAAGGTCTTAATAAAGAAGTTATTCAATTTATCTCTAAACAAAAAAAAGAACCAGAGTGGTTACTAGAGTGGAGATTAAAAGCTTTTGAAAGATTGCAATCAATGACTGAGCCAAATTGGCAAAAACCCCAATACCCTAAAATTGATTATCAGGCTTTATATTATTACTCAGCTCCGAAAAACTTTAAAGAAGGACCAAAGTCATTAGATGAAATAGATCCTGAAATTAAAAAAACTTATGAAAAATTAGGCATCCCTCTTAATGAACAAAAAAGATTAGCAGGCGTTGCAGTAGATGCTGTATTTGACTCTGTTTCTGTTGCAACAACATTTAAAAAGAAATTAGAAGATATAGGAGTTATTTTCTGCTCAATTTCTGAAGCCGTTCAAAAACATCCAGAGTTAGTTAAGAAATATTTAGGCTCAGTTATTCCTTTAACCGATCATTATTTTGCAACTTTAAATTCAGCTGTATTTACAGATGGTTCATTTGTTTACATTCCAGAAGGCCTTAGATGTCCAATGGAACTTTCTACATATTTTAGAATTAATGCATCTAACACAGGCCAATTTGAAAGAACATTAATTATTGCAGATAAAGGAAGTTACGTAAGTTATTTAGAGGGTTGTACAGCGCCCATGAGAGATGAAAACCAACTTCATGCTGCAAACGTAGAATTGATAGCGCTTGATGATGCTGAAATTAAATATTCAACAGTTCAAAATTGGTACCCAGGTGACAAAGAAGGCAAAGGTGGAATTTATAACTTTGTAACAAAACGTGGAATTTGTAAGGGAAAAAATTCTAAAATCTCTTGGACGCAAGTTGAAACAGGTTCAGCTATTACGTGGAAATATCCAAGCTGCATTTTACAAGGAGATAATTCATCTGGTGAATTTTATTCAATTGCTATTACAAACAATTATCAAAAAGCAGACACTGGTACTAAAATGATTCACCTTGGCAAAAATACTAAAAGTAGAATTATTTCAAAAGGTATTTCAGCAGGGCATGCTGATAATACTTATCGAGGTCTTGTAAGTATTCATCAAAAAGCTAGTAATGCTAAAAATTACACTCAGTGCGATTCGTTATTGGTTGGAAATTTATGTGGCGCACATACAGTTCCATATATTGATAATAAAAACTCAACCTCTACAACAGAACATGAGGCGACAACATCGAAGATTAGCGAAGAGCAATTATTTTATTGTAAGCAAAGAGGTTTAAATCAAGAAGAGGCTATAAGTTTAATTGTAAATGGTTTTTGTAAAGAGGTACTACAACAGCTTCCTATGGAATTTGCTGTAGAAGCACAAAAATTAGTTAGCATCAGCTTAGAAGGTAGCGTTGGTTAATGTTAAGTATTGAAAAATTAAATGTAAGTGTAGGTGATAAGAAAATTTTACAAAATTTTAATCTTAAGATTAGTAAAGGTGAAGTTCATGCGATTATGGGGCCTAATGGATCAGGAAAAAGTACACTTTCATACGCATTAGCCGGTAAAGATGGCTATGTAGTTGACGGTAAGATTTTGTTTAAAAACGAAAACATTGTTGATCTTAAAGCAGATGAAAGAGCGCAGAGAGGAATATTTTTAGCATTTCAGTACCCAATTGAAATCCCAGGTGTATTTATGAATAACTTTTTAAAAACATCTCTGAACGCAGTTAGAAAAGCAAAAAATCAAAAAGAAGTAGATGTAGTTGAGTTTTTATCTCTTGTTAAGCAACATGCTAAAAAGCTTGGTATTAAGGAAGATCAATTAGGCAGAGCTTTAAATGTAGGTTTTTCCGGTGGAGAAAAAAAACGCAATGAAGTTTTGCAAATGTCACTTCTAGAACCTGATCTTGCTATTTTAGATGAAACAGATTCAGGATTAGATATTGATGCACTTAAAACAGTAGCGGATGGAGTAAATGCTTTAAGATCACCTCATAGATCTTTCTTGATTATAACTCACTATCAAAGATTATTAGATTATATCAAACCAGATTTTGTGCATGTCATGGTTAATGGTTCAATTGTTAAAACAGGTTGCTCTAAACTTGCACAAGAACTTGATAAGATTGGCTATAAAGAATTTCAAAAAGCAATCTAACTAACATGAATACTATTACTGATATCAGGGAAGTAAGCGAACTAAGAACACTAAATCTAGATATTTTTAACAAACACGGTTATCCAACTAAAAAAGATGAAGATTGGAAACAATCTGCACTAAATAATTTTTTAGAAAATAATAAACAGCTTGAAATTTATAAAACAAATAATGAGCTTATTAATGAAAAAGTTTTTGAAAATTTTAAGCATAATAAAATTATTATAGTAAATGGCTTAATTCAAAAAACAGAATTTGAAGGAAAAGATAAAGATAAAATCACTATCACCTCAATTGATGAATTTTATAAAAACAATAATAAAAATTTATCAAAATTATTTAGTAATAAAAAAAATCCACTAGTTGCTGCAAATAATGCCTTAGCAACATCGGGGTTTTTTTTAGAAATTAAAGATAATTTAGATTTTCCAATTACTATTTATCATCAATACAATTCGAAAATTGATCAAAAGCAAATACATCAAAAAAATTATATTTTAATCAATAAAAATTCTAAAGCATCTATTTTTGAAAAATTTACTAACGAAAATAAAAAAACATTTATTAGCATTAATACTAATATCGATGTGCAAAAAAATTCTCATATTAAAAATTATGTTGTTAATTCAAATAATACTGAAAATTGCATTTATAGATTTAAAAAAGTTAATGTAGAAACAAGTGCAAATTATGAAAGTTTTATATTTTCAAATATTATAAAAACAATCAGAGATGAAGTTGAGGTTAATTTAAATGAATCCTTAGCTGAATGTTATTTGTATTACACTCAGTTTTTAAAAAATAATGAAGATCATGAGATTAAAGTTAGAATTAATCACTTAGCTGAAAACACGAAGAGTTATCAATTTTCAAAAAGTATAATCGATGGAACTGCGAAAGGAGTTTACCAAGGTAAAATATTTGTCGATCAAATTGCTCAAAAGACTAATGGCTATCAGTTAATTAAGAGCGTTCTTTTATCCGATCAATGCATATTTCACTCAAAGCCTGAACTTGAAATATATGCAGATGATGTAAAATGTAGTCACGGCTCATCATCTACATCATTAAATAAAGATGAGTTATTTTATTTAATGGCAAGAGGGATTCCAGAAAACCAGGCAAAAAGATTAATCGTTCAAGGATTTCTATCAGAGGTTATTGAAAAAATATCAGATGATCATTTTAAGAATTATTTTTTAAGCATAACTGAAGAAATGTTAAAATGAGTTTAAAAGATATAAAATCTAAATTTCCAATATTTAAATCAAATAAAAAATTAGTTTATTTGGACACAGCTAATTCTGCACAAAAACCAAAAGTAGTTGTTGATGTTATGGATGACTTTTACAGAAATAAATATTCAAACATTGGCCGTGGGGTTTACAGTTTAGCCGGGATTGCAACAGAAGCTTATGAGCAATCAAGAAGAGCAATTAAAGAATTTGTAAATGGATCAGAAGGTGAGATCATTTTTACCAAAAACTCAACAGAATCTATAAATTTGGTTGCAACTTGTTTTTCCAAATTTTTGAAGGAAGGTGATGAAATTTTATTATCTGAAGCAGAGCATCATTCTAATTATGTACCTTGGCATTTTTTAAGAAAAAAAAAAGTTAATATAAAATTTATACCTATTAATAATGATGGTGAGCTAGATATAAATAAAATAAATTCTTTAATAACAAAAAAAACTAAAATTATTAGTATTATTCATATTTCAAATGTTACAGGACACACTAGTCCTATAAAAAAAATAATTGAGATTGCAAAGTTAAAAAAAATTCCAGTTTGTATTGATGGTACACAAGGAGTTGCTCATGCAAATGTTAATTTAAAAGAATTAGATTGTGATTTTTACGCATTTTCTAGTCATAAAATATATGGACCTGCGGGTGTAGGACTTTTATTTATGAAAAGTAAATGGCTTGATCAATTTGATCCATTTTTAGGCGGAGGTGGAATGATTCAAAATGTCGATTTAAAAAATATTACTTATGCATCTGGTGTTAGTAAATTTGAAGCTGGAACCATGCCTTCAGCTGAAGTAGTTGCTTTAAAAGAAGCAGTTCATTTTATTGATCAATTAAAGATTAAAAATATTATAACTCATGAACAAAATTTAACGAACTACGCAATAGACAAGCTTAGTCAAATAAATGATGTTGAATTTGTTGGAACTCCTTCATCAAAATCAAGTTTATTTTCTTTTAATATAAAAGGCATTCATTCTCATGATGTTTCAACAGTTTTTGATCAAGACCATATAGCTGTAAGAGCTGGGCATCATTGTTGTCAAATACTGCATAAAAAAATGAATATTGTTTCATCCATTAGAGTTTCTTTTGGAATTTATAATAATAAACAAGATGTCGATACTTTGTGTGAGAGTATCAAGAAGTGTAAAAAATTATTTAAATTAAACTAATGGATTTAACAGAACTTTATCAAGATTTGATATTAGATCATGGCAAGAAGCCAAGAAATTTTGGCAAATGCAATTCAGCTAATCATGATGCCAAAGGACATAATCCTTTATGTGGCGATAATATTCATGTGTATTTAAATTTAGACAATAACAATAAAGTAAAAGATATTTCATTCGAAGGCTCGGGTTGTGCTATATCCGTTGCATCCTCTTCTATTATGACAGAGATTGTTAAAGGAAAGTCAGAAAAAAAAGCTAGAGTATTGTTAGAAGCTTTTTTTAAAATGATTAAAGAAGGACAAGAAATAAATAAAGCAGATTTAACAGAAGATGAGCATATAAAATTTTCGTCCCTTGCTGGCGTTGGAAGATTTCCAATGAGAGTAAAATGTGCAACCTTATCATGGCATACTTTAAGAGCAGCGTTAGATAATGAGAAAAAACCAATCAACTCAGAAATAATAGACTAATGGATCATTCACAAAAAATTGATGAAATAAAAGATAAATTAAAGACAATCTTTGATCCTGAGATACCAGTTGATATTTATGAGTTAGGTCTTATTTATGATGTGAGGCTTAAGGATAAGAATTGTGAAATCGACATGACTCTCACTTCTCCAAATTGCCCAGAAGCACAAAGCATACCTAATAACGTTAGGAAAGCAGTGGAGAGCTTAGGGCGTTATGATGAAGTGGTGGTTCGAATTGTTTGGGATCCACCGTGGGATAAGAGTAAAATGTCTGAAGTTGCAAAACTAGCTTTAAACGTATGACAAAACAATTAATTACAATTTCAGATAATGCTGCAAAGCGTATTAAAGAAATTTTAAGTAACGCTGAGAGTGGTGTAAAGGGTGTTCGTGTTTCTGTAAAATCTGGAGGATGCGCAGGAATGGAATATGAAATGACTTATCTTAAAGAAACTATTCCAAATGATGAAGTGGTTAAAGATAATGACGTTGAAGTATTTATTGATCCAAAAGCTATAATGTATTTACTTGGAACTAAGATGGATTACAAAGAAGACAAATTTTCATCATCATTCGTGTTTAACAATCCTAACGAAACTGAACGTTGTGGCTGTGGAGAATCTTTTAAAATTTAAATTGTTCAGCCAGGTTTCTTTCTTTTAGACCAGATTTTTTATCGTACAAAAGTGTAAATGTTTTATTTTTATTTAGATAAATATTTACATTTAATACACCTCTAAACTCCACATTATCAGCAACTACGCTCACAGGTCTTTTCTTAGGTTCTAAATTTTTAATAGAAACTTTAGATTTATTATTTATTGTTGCTCCTCTCCAACCCCTAGGTTTAAATAGAGATATGGGAGTGATTGCTAAAAGATTAGATTCTAAATCTAGAACGGGACCACGAGCTGATAAATTATAAGCAGTGCTACCAGCGGGTGTTGCAACTAAAGTGCCATCGCATATGATTTCTTTCATTCTTACTTTATTATCAATTTTAATTTCAAGTTTTGCAGCCTGACGCGTCTCTCTAAAAACTGACACCTCATTGATAGCAAGGGCTGTTTTAATCTTACCATTCATATTTTTTGCATACATCTCAAGTGGATATAGTTCTGCAATATTTGCTTTATTGATTTTGTTAATTAAATCTTTTTCATCAAATTTGTTTAATAAAAATCCACGATTACCTTTGTTCATCCCATAAAAGGGAATCTTATATTTTTGATATTTTTTAAGCGAGGCCAACATAAATCCGTCGCCGCCAAGAACAATTAGTACATCCGAATCATGAATTGAATAGTTTTTATATTTTTTTGTAATTAATTTTTTTGCAGACTGAGCAGTTGAATTTGTATCAGCGATTACATGTATTTTTGAATAGGAAATAGCCATTTGCGTAAAATTATAAATCAATTAATAACATAATAAATGTATCATTTAAAAATAAACCAAGCATTTAAAAAATTTTCAAAAAAACAAGGCCTGATTCCAAACGATGCTCAAGTCGAATTAGTAAAAAATTTAGAGAGTTTAATTGAAGATTCAAAACCATCCCTATTAAGTTCATTAGGAAATATTTTCTCGAATAAAAAACCAAAGGGTTTTTATTTATATGGCGATATAGGTTCTGGTAAAACAATGATTATAAACTTATTCCTCGATCAATTTAAAAATCTTAAAGTATATAAGGTACATTTTAATAAATTTATGGTGGATGTTCATAATCGCCTTCATAAAAAAAAGAATGAAAGCGAGGTTCTTCCAAACATTGTAAAAAATTTAAAGACTGAATACGACATTATTTTCCTAGATGAGTTTCAAGTTACCAATATTGCTGATGCAATGATTTTAGGAAAACTACTTGAACAATTTTATAGTAAAAATATTTTTATCATAACTACCTCAAATGTTCGTCCTGATAACTTATATTTAGGTGGACTTCAGCGCGGTCAATTCTTACCCTATATTGAGATGATCAAACAGAATAGTGTCATCTATTCTTTAGACACAGGCGTTGACTATCGTCAATTATTTTTAAAGAAAAAAAATAAATTTTTTCCACTAACAAATCCTCAAGCTAAAAAAATGTTTAACGATGTTTTGCTTGGAACTTTAAATGGTAAAAAATTTTCACCTACCACTTTAATAGTTAAGGGTAGAAAAGTAGTGATTAAAAATTTTGTCTCCAATATTGCAAAATTTGATTTTAAAGATTTATTTTTCGAAAATTATTCTGCTGAGGATTATATTGAAATGAGCAAGATTATAAAAATATTTTTTATTGAAAATATTCCAAATTTTAACGAGGACTTAATTAATGAACAATATCGTTTTGTAAATTTTATTGATGTTATCTATGATAATAAATTAAAGCTTGTTGCAACTGCAGCAACGCAAATTAATAATCTTACTAGCAGTTCCAAAGTTCAAAAAGTTTTTTCTAGAACACTCAGTCGCCTTAAAGAATTGACTGCAGTTCGATAGTCTTCAATAAACATCAATGAATAATCTTATACTTTTTATAAGCACATTAATTTGCTGGTCGCCTACATGGTATTTAATTAAATTTCAATTTGGTGTGGTGGATCCGCTTATTTCTATTTTTTATCGTTTTTTTTTAGCAAGTATAATAGTTTTTTTATTTTTAATTATTTTTAAAAAAAAATTATTATTTAATCTTCAGCAACATTTATGGTTTTTACTTCTAGGAGTGACTTTATTTTCTCTCAATTATATATTCTTCTATCTTGCAAATACGTATTTAATTAGTGGAATTGTCACCATCGCTTTTTCAACAATCTTAATAATGAATATAGTGGGAGAGAGAATTTATTTTAATATTAAAAGCTCAAAACAAACTTTATTTGCAGCAGGATTTGGAATTGTTGGAATTTTAATTATTTTTGAAAAAGAATTATTAAATTTTACATTAGAAGACAAAACTCACATTGGAATTATCTTATCATTTATAGCAACGTTTTGGGCATCCACCGGTAATCTCATTCATCAAAAAAACTTTAACGATAAAATTCCATTTATTCAGTCCATAGCCTATGGAATGTTTTATGGATCAATATTTACTTTAATCGTTGCAAAATTTAGAGGTGCAGAATTACTTTTTGATAATTCTTTTTCTTACATCACGTCGCTTTTATATTTATCCATAATCGGCTCAGTGATTGCTTTTTACTTATATTTAAAACTATTAGAGAGCATCGGCTCAGCACGGGCAAGTTACATTGGTGTGATTATGCCAATTATTGCTTTAATTATTTCAACTATCTTTGAAGGTCTACAATGGACCAACAATTTATTTTTTGGTCTACCCGTGCTGATCTTTGGATGTGTGTTAATCCTAAACCAGAAATCAAAGATAATTTAAATTATTTTAGTAGACATAACTTTATGAATTCTAGGGGTTTATCAAGAAAAACTGCAATTATTACTCTCTTTTAAAGTGTGTTAAGAATTAAGCATATCCAAATTGACTCCAGTTAAAAAGAAGGAGTAAGATAGCTAATCACTAGCAACTTAATAGGGGAGACTACTAAATGAAATTAAAAATAATTTATGTAATGCTATTTGTGGGAAGCGTAGCCGTTGCAAACGCTCAAACGCCTCCACCAGCAGCCGCAAGTCCAGCAGGTGTACCACCAACTTGGGCACAAGGAAGAGCAGTAGATGGAATGAATCCTTCTCTTGTTCCAAATCCTTCCCCCGTTACTGCTAAAGCTGCTAACGAACTTCAAATTGATAAATTAAAAGTCCCATCAGGATTTAAAGTTGAACTTTGGGCTTCTGGTATGGTGAATGCTCGTTCAATGACAGAATCTCCAAGCGGAACTCTTTATGTTGGAACTCGTTTTCCAGGTAACGTTTATGCAGTTGTTACAAAAGACGGCAAACGTGAAGTTAAAGTTATCGCAAAAGGATTGCATCGTCCAAATGGAGTAGTTTTTACAAATGGATCACTTTATGTAGCTGAGCTTTCTCGTATCATTCGATATGACAATATTGAGAAAAACTTAGATAACCCTCCAGCACCAGTCGTAGTGTTTGATGCTCTTCCTAAAGATGAGCCACATGGTTGGAAGTATTTAAAGTTAAGTCCAGATGGCAAATATCTTTATTTCCAAATTGGAACTCCAGCAAACATTATCGTACCACCAACAACACATGCAACGATCAATCGTTTAAATCTTAAAACGAATAAAATGGAAGTTGTTGCAACAGGTGTTCGTAACAGCGTGGGAATGGATTTCCACCCAACAACAAAACAATTATGGTTTACTAACATGGGTAGAGATTGGGCAGGTGAAGACCTACCAAATGATACTTTACATCGCTTATCTCGTAATGGCTTAAATTTTGGTTACCCATTCTGTCACCAAGGCGATTGGCTTGATCCAGAATTTGGCAAAGGTCGTTCTTGCGATGAATTTGCTAAACCAGAAGTAAAATTGGGTGCTCACGTATCTCCAATTGGAATGCGCTTCTATACAGGAACACAATTTCCAAATGAATATAAGGGAAATATCTTTATTGCTGAATACGGTTCATGGAATAAAACTAAAAAAACAGGATACCAAGTTGTACGTGTTGTCTTAGACGACAAAAACAAACCTGTAAAAACAGAACCTTTTATTACTGGTTGGCTTCAAGGGGAAACTTATTGGGGTCGTCCAGCTGATGTTCATGTGCTAAAAGACGGATCTATGTTGATCTCTGATGGTGAAGCAGGAGCCATTTACAGAGTGTCTTACGGCAAATAGTGTTCTCAACAAATATAAAAAAGGCCATCATTATGATGGCCTTTTTTAATATCTTAATTTTTTTTTCTTCCAATTCATTTGCAGCTGATCCAATTTTAGGAAAAAGCAAATCGCAAATGTGCATGTCTTGTCATGGAGAAAATGGCATGGGTATCTCAAAAGATATTCCAAATCTTGCAGCACAACCAGCTCTATCTATTTTTTATCAACTAATACAATTTCGTGATGGTCTACGCAAAGGTGGCAACATGGAAAATTTTGCAAAGGCTTTAACCAATGAAGATATTAAAGACATCGCAGCTTATTTCTCTCAATTACCAGCGCCACCAGCTAAATCAGGAGGCGACGAAATTAAAATTGTATTAGGTGAAAAAATTGCCCAACAAAATTATTGTAACTCATGTCATGCAGTTAAATTTCAAGGTCAACAACAAGCTCCAAGACTTGCAGGACAATCAGCTGAATATTTTATAAAACAACTTAAAGATTTACGTTCAGCCGCACGAATAGATATGGATGGTAATATGGGCAGTGCCGCTAAAGGCTTAACAGATGAAGAAATCGAAGCCTTGGCCGCTTATGCGGAATCATTAAAATAATGTTTGTTTTTATATTTTAAATTATGTACTAAAATCTCTTTTAATTAAAATGCCCTAATAGCTCAATTGGTAGAGCAACTGATTTGTAATCAGTAGGTTTGCGGTTCAAGTCCGTATTAGGGCACCATACTTAGCGATTAAATGTAGATCTCATTGCAATTCTAAAAAACAAAGTTCCTAAAATTGCACCACCATAGACAATCAGTAACGGATAAAAATCATGATTAGCTAGTGCTGCGTACCAAGGGGCAAGTGTGAGTATAAATGGGAAAAAAATTAATCCTAAAAAAGCAATGATGGGACCAAAGACTTCTTTAACTACAGCAAAACAAATAAACAAACCCCAAAACGCAGTAATCACATAGATTAATATTCCAATTAGAAATAATGGACTTAGACGTATTGCTTTAAATCGAGGTCTAATTGTTTCGTTATTATTAATTCGTTCGGCTTCTACTTCTTTAACTTCAATAATCTCTTTTTGTTTATTATCAGACAATTTTAATTAAGGAATTAAAATAGAAGGCCCTGTTAATTTTCTAGCTTCTAATTCTTCGTGCGCTGTAACTGCATCTTTAAGTGCAAATTTTTTAAATATTTTAACTTTAAATTTATTTGTTTTGATCGCCTCAAACACTGCATTTGCACTATTTACTAATTCTTCTCTTGTAACTGTATAATGAGCAATGGAAGGTCGGGTAAAATATAATCCTTTTGGTGCGATATGTTTTTTAGGATCAACTTTATCAACTAAACCTGAGGCGTTACCAAAAGAAACCATAGTTCCTCTGATTGCAAGACAATCTAAAGATTCTTCAAAAGTCTTAGCGCCCACACCGTCATAAACTACTTTTAACATCTTACCTTCAGTAATTTCTTTAACTTTTTGTGAGAAGCTTTCTTTAGAATAATTGATTACAAAGTCACATCCATTTTCTTTAGCAATTGCAACTTTTTCTTCTGAACCAACTGTTCCAATAACTTTACATCCTAAAGATTTTGCCCACTGACATAATATTTGTCCAACCCCACCAGCTGCGGCGTGATATAAAATAAATTCACCTTTTTTAACGGCGTAAGCTCTATGTAAAAGATATTCAGAAGTAATACCTTTAAGCATAATGCAAGATGCAATTTCATCTGAAATATAATCTGGAATTTTTACTAATTTTTCTTGAGGGTAAACTTGTTTTTCTGAATACGATCCTGGAGGGGCAGCAGCATGAGCAACACGATCGCCAACTTTAAATTCTTTCACATCAGATCCAATTTCTTCAATCACTCCAGCAGCTTCAAGTCCAATACCGTTAGGCAGAGGTATTGGGTAGGTTCCTGATCTATGATAAACGTCTATGTAATTTAAACCGATTGCTTTATTTTTAATTAAAACTTCATTAGGAGCTAATTTTTTAAGCTCAACATCCACAAACTTCATTACGTTTGCTTTACCGGTCTCTGTAATTTTGATTGCTTTAACCATTCTTTGTAATTATTATTAAAACATATTTTAGATATGATAAAAACAATTTTTTTATCCCTTTTACTTATATTTTCTTTTAATACTTTAAATGTAAGAGCAGCAGATTCTGGACCTCCTGAAGAGATTATAAAAAAAACAAATCCAACTTATGCTGAAGCTAAAGCTCTAGTTAAAAGTAAGAAATTTGATAAAGCAGTTGTGATGTTAGAGGAGTTATTAAAAGACAGTAAAAACTCTAGCAATCCTGACATTTTGAATGATTACGCTTATTCATTAAGAAATTTAAAGCAGTTCGAGAAAGCAGAGAAATTTTACCTAACCGCCCTTAAAATCGATCCAAAACATGTTGGTGCCAATGAGTATTTAGGCGAACTTTATCTTCAAACTAAACGACCTGAAGAGGCTAAAAAAAGATTAGAAGTACTAAAAGCTTGTAACTGTGAAGAATACAAAGAACTGAAAGAAAAAATCGAAAAATACAAATAATTTACGTCAAATAATTCCTTTAAAAACAATAATTTTTAAGCAAAAATCTATTAACAGTTGTGGCAAATTGAATGTTTGGTTGTTTTTGTACTTATTATATAAGAAAGATCAATGTTCTTCGAATACTTACATAATTACTTAACTATTTTGATCTTTTTGTTTGTAGCAATTGGAGTTGGAATAGCCTTCATCGTTGTTAACTTTCTGTGTGCACCAAACAAACCTGATGCTGAAAAATTATCAGCTTATGAGTGTGGATTTGAACCTTTTGGCGATTCTAGAATGAAGTTTGATGTGCGTTTTTATTTAGTTTCTATTCTTTTTATTATCTTTGATCTTGAAGTTGCGTTTCTTTTTCCTTGGGCAATAACACTTGGAAAAATTGGTGCTTTAGGTTTTTGGTCAATGATGCTTTTTCTTGGAACATTAACAGTTGGATTTATTTATGAATGGAAAAAAGGAGCTTTGGATTGGGAATGATACAAAATAAATTAGACCAAGTTCCAGAAGAGTTTAAAGAGCTCGCAAAAGAGTTTACTGAAAAAGGTTTCATTACTACTTCAAGTGAAAATTTAATTAATTGGGCGAGAACAGGCTCGTTACACTGGATGACATTTGGTCTTGCATGTTGTGCAGTTGAAATGATGCAAACATCAATGCCTCGTTATGACCTTGAAAGATTTGGAGCAGCTCCACGAGCATCACCAAGACAATCAGATGTAATGATTGTTGCAGGAACTTTGACAAATAAAATGGCACCGGCACTTCGTAAAGTTTATGATCAGATGCCAGAACCACGATACGTTATTTCTATGGGAAGTTGCGCAAATGGTGGTGGTTATTATCATTATTCTTACGCCGTTGTTAGAGGTTGTGACCGTATAGTTCCAGTCGATGTTTATGTACCGGGCTGCCCCCCATCTGCTGAAGCACTGTTATATGGAATATTACAATTACAAAAAAAGATTAGAAGAGAAGGGTCAATAGAAAGATAATTATGCAAAAAGTTAACCTAAATCAAAATTTAAAAAATCAATTTAAATCTTTAAATATTACTGAAAATTTTTCAGAGCCAGTTTTAGAAGTATCAACAGAAGAGTTGCCAGGTCTGTTAATTTATTTAAGAGATAATAAAGATTTAAGATTCAGACAACTCATTGATATTTTAGGAGTAGATTATCCAAAACGCGAAAATAGATTTGATGTTATTTATTTATTATTAAGTCACGAATTTAATAATAGAATTACAGTTAAGACTTCTGTTAAATTAGACGAGTCTTTACCAAGCGTTGTACCTATTTTTCCAGTGGCTAATTGGTTTGAAAGAGAAGCGTTTGATATGTATGGGATTAAATTTACAAATCATCCAGATCTTAGAAGAATTCTTACTGACTACGAATTTGAAGGATATCCGCTAAGAAAAGACTTCCCTTTATCAGGCCATACCGAGGTTAGATATGATGATGAGCTTAAAAAAGTTGTCTACGAACCAGTAAAATTATCGCAAGCCTATAGAGATTTTGACTTTGAATCTCCATGGGAGGGAACCAAGTACATTAAAAAAGAACAGGACAAGAGGTAATGGCAAAAGAAACAAAGACAATGAATCTGAATTTTGGGCCACAACATCCTGCAGCCCATGGAGTATTACGATTAATTCTTGAACTGGATGGCGAAGTAATTGAAAGAGCAGATCCGCACATTGGATTGCTTCATCGAGGAACAGAAAAATTAATTGAAAACAAAACTTACACTCAGGCTATTCCTTATTTTGACAGATTGGATTATGTTGCGCCAATGAATCAAGAGCATGCATTCGCTCTTGCTATTGAAAAATTATTAGAAATTAATGTCCCATTACGTGGTAGTTATATTCGAGTAATTTTCTGTGAGATTGGAAGAATTTTAAGTCATATTTTAAATATTACAACACAAGCGCTGGACGTTGGCGCTTTAACACCTTCTCTTTGGGGATTTGAAGAAAGAGAAAAATTAATGGTATTTTATGAAAGAGTTTCAGGATCACGTTTACATGCAAATTATTTTAGACCGGGTGGCGTTCATCAAGATTTTCCAGTCGGTCTTAAAGAAGATATTTTAGATTTTTGTAAAAATTTTCCAAAAGTAATTGATGATTTAGAAAATCTACTTACTGATAATAGAATTTTCAAACAAAGAAACGTTGATATTGGAATTGTAACCCCACAGGATGCTGTATCGCATGGGTTCTCGGGTGTTATGTTAAGAGGATCAGGGGTTGCTTGGGATTTAAGAAGATCACAACCGTACGAAGTTTACGACAAATTTAAATTTAAAATTCCAATTGGAAAAAATGGAGACTGTTACGACAGATATCTATGTCGAATTGAAGAAATGAGAGAAAGTACAAAAATTATTATTGATGCTCTAAATAATCTTCCAGAAGGTCCTGTAATGACAACCGATGGAAAAGTATCACCCCCATCAAGAGCGGCTATGAAAAAATCTATGGAAGCTCTAATTCATCACTTTAAATTATTTACTGAAGGTTATCACGTTCCAAAAGGAGAAGTTTATACATGCGTTGAAGCACCCAAGGGAGAGTTTGGAGTTTATTTAATCGCAGATGGTTCTAACAAGCCTTACCGATGCAAAATTAAAGCGCCAGGCTTTGCGCATCTGCAAGCGATGGATTATGTAATTAAAGGTCATATGTTAGCAGATGTTCCAGCTGTTCTTGGTTCAATGGATATCGTTTTTGGAGAGATTGATCGATGAGTGGTAAAAATGTTGCAAAAGATCAACCAGCTACATTTGTGTTTAATAACGCTAACTCAGCACGAATTCATAAAATCTTAAAAAAATATCCAGCGGAACGAAAAAAGAGTGCAGTTATGCCACTTTTAGACCTAGCTCAAAGACAGCATGATAATTGGATCCCTAATGCTGCAATTAAAACAATAGGTGAGATTTTAAACATTCCCTACATAAACGTTTACGAAGTTGTAACTTTTTATACGATGTACAATTTAGCCCCCGTTGGAAAATACTTCGTTCAAGTATGCACAACGTCTCCATGCATGCTTAGGGGTTCTGGAAAAATTATTAACCTTTGTAAAAAGCATATTTCAGAAAAAGAAGGTAAATTAAGTAACGATAAAAAAACATCATGGATTGAAGTTGAATGTTTAGGGGCATGTGTGAGCGCCCCAATGATGCAAATCAATGATGATTTTTACGAAGACTTAACTGAAGAGTCAGCGACTAAAATTTTTGAAGGAATTAAAAATGACAAATTACCAAAACCAGGATCACAAAAAGGTCGAGTTGGTTTTGAACCAAGTAAACGATTAACACTTATTGAAAATTAAATGTTACAGGATAAAGATAGAATATTTACAAATTTATATGGTGACTTTGGCAGAGATATTAAATCTGCAAAGGCTCGTGGAGATTGGAAAGATACCAAAGATATTATTGCAAAAGAAAAAGATTGGATCATAAATGAAGTAAAACTTTCTGAACTTCGAGGTCGTGGCGGAGCTGGATTTCCAACTGCAATGAAATGGTCATTTGTTCCAAAAGAAGTAAAACCAGGTCGTCCTCATTATTTAGTTATTAATGCCGATGAGTCAGAACCTGGAACTTGCAAAGATAGAGATATTTTAAGATTTGAACCGCAAAAATTACTTGAGGGTTGTTTAATTACAGCATGCGCAGTGAATGCTAATACCTGTTATATTTATATTCGTGGTGAGTACATTGCAGAAAGTAAAATTTTACAAGAAGCAGTTGATGAAGCTTATAAGGAGGGATTACTTGGAAAAAATGCTTGTGGTACAGGGTTTGATTTAGACATTTATATTCACCTTGGAGCCGGCGCTTATATTTGTGGAGAAGAAACAGCGTTACTTGAAAGTTTAGAAGGTAACAAAGGTTACCCAAGATTAAAACCGCCATTCCCTGCTTTAATAGGGCTTTATGGTTGTCCAACTATTGTAAATAATGTTGAAACCATCGCAGTAGTCCCAACAATTTTAAGAAGAGGTGGAAAATGGTTTGCAGGGTTTGGTAGACCAAAAAATACAGGTACAAAAATTTTCTGTATTTCTGGAAACGTAAACAACCCATGTAATGTTGAAGAAGAAAT
>SHWR01000003.1 GCA_009693745.1 Candidatus Fonsibacter sp. | reverse complement strand
ATATAATTACAGATTTTGCTTGAATATTATTTTTTTTAAATTCCTCACATTTAGTTTGATTGAATATAAAATTATTACTTATTATAAATTTTTTTTCATTCAATTCTTTGTGGGCCAATTGACCATAAAATGTAGTTCCATATTGCGATCCATTTTTAAACCATGTATTTGCTTGAGTAGTTTGTCCTAATTTTGTATAGGATTTTCCTATCCAATAGGCAGCTCTAGCTTTAGATATAGGATATGAAACTGCTGAATTCATTTTTAAAAAATGATTTAGAGCTATTTCTGTTTGATTAGTAAAACTTAATGCAATCCAACCTAAGTGCCATTCAATCTCAGCATAATCTGCACCCTCATTCAACCTATGATCTTTTAAAATATCATATGCAATTTTAAATTCTTGATCTTGAATTTTATCTCTAGCAACTGATAAACGCTCTTTTGCTAAATATTGATTTCTCATTAAAGAGTCCGAAGCACTTTGGTTAATCAAAGTTAGTGCATCAGAAAATTTTGCTTTTTTTCTTCTCCATTTAATTCTGTCATAGCTTAAACCAGGATCATCTTTTAAATATTGGGGTATTTGTGCAATTAAATTATCTGCTGAGGACTTAGTAAAAAGAGCTGCTCTAGCATTATATAATTTTTGATAATCTTGATTTAAATATTCTATAGTGTCTTTTAAATCTTTAAATTTTGCTTCATATGCAAAATAATCAGCTCTCAATACGTAGTCTTGATGAGTTAAAAATTTTTTAAATATTTTAGAGAAATACTTTAGATCATTTTTACTCAATTCTGCATCTTTAAAACCATCTTTAACTAAATTTCTAGCTTTTTCAGTTTGATTATTTTCTAAAAATGCCTCTGCTAATCTTAATCTTCCAAAACCACTTAAAGGAGGGTTGTTAGTAAAATACTCTATAATTGACGATGGTGAATTGTTATCAAAATTGATTTTATGCTCTGCTAAATACTTTATACGATTTATTCTTGGCCAATCTTTATGATTTTTTATAAATAAAGAATATTCATTAAAGTTTGCCCCACTTTGATGTTCGATTAAGTACATCCAATTAATGAGCGTATATATTGTTTTATCTTCCATTTTTTGAGCATCTGATAACGCTAGTCTCCATTGTTTTTTATCAGCGTAATCTAAAACTACTTTTGCTATTTCAAAATCTTTATAATTAAGAGTTTTTGTTTCTAAAGTACCTTTATGTTCTGGAGTAAAATTTTTGAAATCGGGAGGTTTAATTTTAGGAATGACTTCTTTTGACGCTTCGTTTTTTTCAATATCTTTTTTTTTAACTTCCTTAGTTTCGTTAGGTTTAATTATTTCTTGTTTCTTTTCAGGAGTTTTTTTATCTTTAATTTCCCTAACATCTTTTTTTATTTCATCTTTTTTTTGAATTTTTTCTTCAATGACTACAACTTCATCTTTAGGTTTTAAAATTTGTTGCTCTTTCTTTTTATTTTTTGTTACATTATCCAAGAACTTTGATTTTTTTGAGGAATATTCTGAGCTATCTATAAATTTTTCAGGTTTTAATTTTGGAGGTATATTTTTAGCGTAAGCAGAAAAAGGTATGCTCAATAGTAATAATAAATTAATAATAATAACAATTTTAAAGTTCATTTAATTTTATTATTTAAAAAAAACAGTGTATTATAAAATTGCTTTTTTATAGATATTTAAATAATGTTTAAAGGATCATTTACCGCTCTAATTACACCGTTTAAAAACAATCGTTTTGACAGAAACGCTTACGTTAAACTAATTCATCATCAAATAGATAATGGAACAAACGGATTAGTCCCAGGTGGCACTACAGGAGAATCTCCAACCTTGAGTCATCTTGAGCATAGGGAGATAATTAAAATCTGCGTTCGTGAATCAAAAAATAGAATTCCGATTATGGCTGGAACAGGATCTAACTCAACGGAAGAGGCAATTCATCTAACAAGATTTGCAGAAAAAGCAGGAGCAAAAGCAGCATTAGTTGTAACTCCTTATTACAACAAACCAAGCCAAGAAGGTTTGTATCAGCATTACAAAGCAATTAATAACGCATGTGGAATACCTATTTTTATTTACAATATTCCAGGTCGTTCAGTAATCGATATGAGCGTTGATACAATGGCTCGTTTATTCGAGTTAAAGAATATTGCAGGGGTTAAAGATGCGACTGGTGATCTAAATAGAGTCGTTCAACAAAGAAAAAAATTAGGAAAAGACTTCATTCAATTTACCGGAGAAGATTCTAATGCTCTTGAATTTAAATTAAGAGGTGGGGTTGGATGTATATCTGTTACAGCAAATATTGCTCCTAGACTGTGTTCTGAAATGCAAACTTTATTAGATTACAAGACAGATAAACTTATTTTTCAAAGAGCCAAAGAGATTAATAAAATATTACAGCCATTAAATGATTTAATGTTTATTGAAACAAACCCATCACCCATTAAATATGCAGTTAGTTTATTAAAATTGTGTTCGAAAGATTTGCGTTTACCAATGGTTACAATTTCTAAAAAAAATCAAATTAGGATTAAGAATTTATTAAAAAAACTTTCATTAATTTAATTAATGAAAAAAGATGAAGGCAATTATCAGGTAGTTGCTAACAATAGAAAAGCTAGTTTCAATTATTTTCTTTTAGAATTAATTGAAGCCGGAATAGTTTTATTAGGGTCAGAAGTTAAGTCTTTACGTTTAGGAAAAGGTAATATTGCAGAATCATATGCTGCAGACTCAGGAGGCGAACTATTTTTGCAAAATTCTTATATTCCTGAATATAGCCAATCTTCCTATAATAATCATGACCCAAGAAGGCTTAGAAAATTATTATTAAGCAAGAAGCAAATTAACAAAATTATCGGAAAGATTAATCAAGAAGGATTAACAGTTGTTCCTGTAAGAATGTATTTTAATCACAAAGGAATAGCTAAAGTTCAAATTGCTATAGCAAAGGGAAAAAAACAACATGATAAAAGGCACACTAAAAAAACAAAAGATTGGGAAAGAGAAAAAGCAAGAGTTTTTCGAAGTAGCTAATTATGATCCTTCTTTCCCTTGGTTCAAATCTTCCATCTAAGTTTGGCGATAGTAAAAAAACTCTATTAAAATGTTATGAATTTTTTAATAACAATGACATTCAAATACTGAAAAAATCTAGTTTTTACGAAAGTGTAGCTATTCCCAATAAATCAGACCCAAAGTTTATTAATAGCATAATATCTATTGCAACAAAATTTTCAGCAGAAGAACTAATTAAATATATTATAAATGTAGAGGAAAAATTTGAACGAAAGCGTGAACAAATTAATGCACCAAGAACATGTGATATAGACATAGTAGATTTTAATGGTGAAGTAATAAATATTTTTAATAAAAATATTTCATTAGAAGTTCCTCATCCACGCTTAGAACAAAGAAGTTTTGTTTTATACCCAATTCAAGAAATTGACAAAAATTGGAAAAGTCCATTATCAGGAAAAAAAATTGATCAATTGATTGAAAATTTAGACATTGAAACCAAGAAGAACATTACAATTATATAAAATTTTGATATATTTTTGTTCATGCTTAATCAGCAAGAACTCTTAGATAAAGTTAGGATTTATAATAATTACATAGACGAGAATGTTGTTAAAAAAGCTTATAATTTTGCATTTGATGTTCATAAAAACCAAAAAAGGCTTTCAGGTGATCCTTATATAACCCATCCAATTGAGGTTGCCTCTATTTTGTGCGATTTAAAAGTAGACACGGCTACTATTATTACAGCCTTACTTCATGACACCATTGAAGATACAGAGGCGACTTACAATGAAGTAAATAAATTATTTGGAAAAGAAATAGCTGATCTTGTTGAAGGAGTTACAAAGATTTCAAGATTGGAAGATAAGTCAAAGGAATACTCTGTTGCTGAAAATTTTAGAAAATTAATACTAGCAACATCCAAGGATATTAGAGTTTTATTAGTTAAGCTTGCAGACAGACTTCATAATATGCGCACTATTAACAACATTGTTAATCCTGACAAAAGATTAAGAATAGCAAAAGAAACTATGGAAATTTATTCTCCATTAGCAGAAAGAATGGGAATGCATAATTTTCGTGATGAACTTGAAGATTTAGCTTTTAATGTTTTAAATCCAGATGCTAGAAAATTAATTACTGATCGTTTAATTTATAACAAAGAAAGTCTAGGTGTAACTTTTTCAGATATTTCAGAAAAAATTTTAAAATTATTAGAAGAAAAAGATATTAAAGCTAAAGTTACAGGTAGAGAAAAAACACCTTTTTCTATTTGGAGAAAGATACAAGGCAAGAGAATTTCCTTAGAGCAAATTACTGATATTGTTGGGTTTAGAGTTATTCTTGATAATGTTGATTTGTGCTATCGTGCTCTTGGAATTTTTCATACAGAATGGTCAATGGTTCCTGGAAGATTTAAAGATTATATTTCAGTACCAAAATCTAATAATTATAAATCAATTCATACTTCAGTCATTGGTCCCAAAAGACAAAAAATTGAAATTCAAATCAGAACGCAGAAAATGCATGAATTTGCAGAAAGAGGAGTGGCCGTTCATTGGAATTATAAAGCAAATGAAAAAGTAAGCCATAATACTGTAAAAGATTATAATTGGTTAAAAGATTTAGTTGAGATGTTGGAAAGCGGTGAAAATCCAGAACATTTTTTTGAATATACAAAACTTCAGTTATTTCAGGATCAGGTTTTTTGTTTTACACCAAAAGGCGCTCTTATTCGTTTGCCAGCAAATGCCACACCTATAGATTTTGCTTATGCCGTGCACACTGAAATTGGTGACAAATGTATTGGTTGTAAAATTAATGGAAAAGAATCTCCATTACAAAGTATTCTTCATAATGGTGATGAAGTTCAAATTGTTACATCTTTAAAACCATCACCTTCAATGTATTGGACAGCAATTGCAAAAACAGGAAAAGCTAGAGCAGCTGTAAGAAGATATTGGAATTTAAAAAAGTCATATAAATCTGAAGAAAAGGCTTATGATACTAGTTTGTGGGTTCTTTTAAGTCATAAGGCAGGAACTTTAGGAGAAGTTTGTACAATGATCGGAAAACATAAATGTAATATTTCGAACGTAGAGTTAGTGGATAAAAAAAATGATTTTATAAGTTTTATCTTTGATTTAGAAATTAAGAACCTAAAAGATTTTACTAATTTAGTTTCAGAGATCAAACAACTTGGAATAAATTTTAAAATTATAAGAAATAGAAAAGCGAATGTTGACAGAAAAAAAAACTAAAGAAATTTTTGTAAAAACAAAAGCGTTATTACAGGGGCATTTTATTTTATCATCAGGTTTACGAAGTGAACAATACTTACAATGTGCAAAATTACTAATGTATCCAAAGCAATCAGGGTTAATTTGCAAATCCCTAGCAAAAAAAATAAAAAAAATTTTTAAAAAAATAGATTTAGTTGTAGCGCCAGCAATGGGAGGAATTATTGTTGGGTACGAAGTTGCTAGACATTTAAAAGTGCCTTCAATTTTTACAGAAAGAGTTTCTGGAGAATTTCAATTAAGACGTGGTTTTGAAATTAAAGCAGGGGCTAAAGTTTTAATTGTAGAAGATGTTATTACAACAGGTAAATCAAGCATGGAATGTGCTAATGTAATAAAAAAACACAAAGGTCATGTAGTTGGATTTGCATGTATTGTAGATCGATCAAATAACCAAAGTACTATAAATTCAAAAATTGTTTCACAGATTACTTTTAATATCCCAACTTATCACGAAGATGAGATGCCAAATAAGTTAAAATCTATTCCAGCAATAAAGCCAGGTAGTAGAAATTTAGTCTAAATGAGAAAAAGAATTAGATTAGGATTTAATATTGATCATGTGGCAACAGTAAGAAATGCTAGAGGAGATGATTATCCTTCACCATTAAGAGCGGCCATCATAGCTCAAAATAACGGTGCAGATTTAATAACAGTTCATTTAAGAGAAGATCGCAGACATATTCGAGATTACGATCTAATTGAGTTAAAAAATAAAATTAAGATTCCGATAAATTTAGAAATGGCCTCAACACCTGAGATGCTTAAAATAGCATTAAAACTTAAGCCCAAATATGTATGCATTGTTCCTGAAAAAAGAAAAGAAGTAACGACAGAGGGTGGTTTAAATTTAAACTACAAAAAGAATTATTTAAAAAAAGTTATTCACTTACTTAAAAATAAAAATATTCAGGTTTCATTATTTATAGAGCCGGATTTAAAAACTGTTCAGTTAGCTAAAAAATTGGGAACAGATAATATTGAGTTGCATACTGGAAAATATTGCAGATATTTTAGAGAAAGAAATAATTTAATTATTAAAAAAGAATTTGTAAAAATTAAAAATTCAGCAAAACTAGGTAATATTTTAAACCTAGGAGTTCATGCTGGGCATGGTTTGAATTATCAGACCTCAAAAAAAATATCACAGATAGATGAAATTGCAGAATTAAATATTGGTCATTTTTTTATATCAGAGTCGATATTTTTTGGTATAGCTAATGTCCTTAAAAAATTTAATAAGATTTTAAAACGATGAATGTAATTGGAATAGGAACAGATATTGTAAATATTAATAGAATAAAAAAAATTTACTCTAAGTATGGTAATCTTTTTTTAGATAAAATTTTAACTGAGACCGAAAAAAAAAATGAGAGAAATACTCCCAAATTAAAGAAAGTTGCAACTATTGCAAAAAGATTTGCAGCAAAGGAGGCTATTTCCAAAGCTATTGGTCATGGTTTTTCAAAAGGAATACATTTTAAAAATATTGAAATATACAACGATAAAAATGGCAAGCCTTGTGCGAATATAAGCGGTAAGGCAAAAACAATACTTAATAAAATATCAAAAAAATATAATATTTTTTTAACCTTAGCTGATGACAAACCTTGGGCTGTAGCAACAGCCTTAATTACTACTCGATGAAAAAAATTATTTTAGAAAACGTTAAGACACTTGTCTTTGCTTTTCTAATCGCCTTATTTATTAGAAGTTTTTTTTTTCAACCTTTTTATATTCCATCATCATCAATGGAGGAAAATTTATTAGTAGGAGATAGATTATTTGTTTCTAAATTTACTTATGGATATAGTAAACATTCTTTACCTTTTAGCCCTAATATTTCAGATAAAAGAATTTTTTTTTCTTTACCTGAACGTGGAGATGTAATCGTTTTCAAAACACCAGAAGATGACGATACTGATTATATTAAACGTTTAATAGGACTACCCGGTGATAAAATTCAAATGATTAATAGTGTGCTTCACATCAACAATAAGCCTATAAAAAGAGAATTTGTTAAAAATGATTTCGTGCTTTGTATCGGGTCTAAAGTTAAGTCAAATTTTTATGTTGAGACTTTGCCAAATGGAAAGACTTATTTAGCTGCATACTCAGAAAAAAATTCATCTAAAGATACGGATATTTATTTAATACCCCAAAATAAATTTTTTTTCATGGGAGATAATAGAGATTGTTCACAAGATAGTAGATACCTTTCTAGTGTTGGTTATGTAGATAAAATTAATTTAGTAGGAAAGGCACAAATTTTATTTTTTTCAAATAACGAAGAAATTGGAAATTTTTTCACTTTTTGGAAATGGCATAAATCAATAAGATTTAATAGAATCTTAAAGTTTATCAAATGATTTCTGATAATAAGATAAGCGAAGTAGAGAGTATTATTGGTGTTAAATTCTTAAATAAAAAAATCTTATCACAGGCTTTAGTTCATAAAAGTTTTTCTAACGATAATTCAGCTAATAATGAAATTTTAGAATTTTTAGGAGATAGGGTTTTAGGATTAGTGCTTGCTAAAAAATTAATAAATTTATACCCAAACGATAAAGAAGGTCAGCTTGACAAAAGATTGGCTTCTCTTATCAATAAAAAAGTTTGTGCTAAAGTTTTAGAGAAATATGATTTATTAAAATTTATATCAATAAGTAAAGCGCAAAAAAAAATTAAAACAGGAAATGTAAAAATTTTTGGAGATTTATGTGAGTCATTAATAGGGGCAATTTATATCGATAGCGGATTTGTATCTGCAGAAAATTTTATTTTTGATTTATGGAAAGATCAATTAAAGCAATCAGGCGAGATTAAAATTGATGCGAAGACAAAATTGCAAGAATTATCTTTAAAACTTTATAAAGAACTTCCAAAATATAAAGATTTATCAACTTCAGGTCCTGCCCATAAGCCTGTATTTAAAGTTTCGGTAAGTATTAAAAAGTCCAAATCATTTATTGCCGAAGGGTCTTCAAAAAGAAATGCTGAACAAAAAGCTGCAGAGTTATTATTAAATAGTTTAGAAAATGAATAAAAAGAGAATTGGATATGTATGTTTAATTGGCCCAACTAATGCTGGTAAATCAACTTTACTAAATACAATTTTTAAAAAAAAAATATCAATAGTCTCTCATAAAGTTCAAACAACAAATTTTGCAATTGAAGTTGTTAAATATCACAATGATAATAAGATTATTTTTGTAGATACTCCGGGATTATATAATAAGAAAAATAATACTAATTTTTTAAATGAGGTGAACGTCGAAGTTAAAAGATCAGATGTAATTGTCATAATTTTAGATATTTCTATTTATTTATTTTATGAAGAAATTTTAGAAAAAATTATAAAAAATATAAAAAAGCCAAAAATCTTAGTATTTAATAAAATTGATAAAGTTTCACAGGAGTTTGCGATAGAGCAAATTAATAAATCTAATTTTATCAAAAATTTTGATGATATTTATTATGTTTCAGCGTTAAAAAATAAAAATATAAATAATCTTTTAGATGGAATTGTTTCAAAACTTCCAGAAGGCAATTTCGATAATTCTATTAACTTTGAAACAAATATTTCTAAAGATGTATTTTTTTCCGAGCTTACACGTGAAGCGGTATTCAAGTATTTAAATCAAGAATTACCATATCAGATTTATGTTAAGACTTATAAATTTGAGAAAGAGAGTAGAAATTATAAAATTTATCAAATTATTTATGTAAAAAATAATAATCATAAAAAAATTGTTTTAGGAAAAAACGGTAGTGTTATTAAAAAAATTGGTATTTCAGCTAGAAAAGAAATTGAAAAATTATTTAAACATAAAGTTAGTTTATTTTTAGACGTGCAAACATCTAAGCAATGACCTGGAGCGATGAAGGGTACATATTAGGAGTCAATATATATGGTGAGAATTCTTCTATCATTAGTATTCTTTCTAAAAATCACGGACATCATAAAGGGATAATCTATGGGGGGACTTCTTCGAAGTTAAAGAAGCAAATTCATATAGGCAATAAAATAAAAGTAACATGGAAGTCAAAATCTGAAGATGCAATCGGTTATTATAATTTTGAATTAATTGATGTAATTACCCCAAAATATTTTGATGATAATAAAAAATTGACAGCTATATTATCAGCCGCAAGTATCTGCTTAAAAATATTGCCTGAAAGGAATATATATTTAACTGTTTATAATTCTTTTGAAGATTTATTTAATTCTTTAAGCTCTAATAATTTCTTTAAAAAATATGTTTTATGGGAGAGCTTTTTATTATCTGAGTTAGGTTACAATGTTGATTTAGAAAATAAAGACTTAGTAAAATTATTTAATAATAATATAAGTTATCCACAATATTTTTATGATAATTTATCATCCTTTACTGATAAAGACATTTACAATGGTTTATTAATTAATAAGCATCAACTATTAAATTATATTTTTGAACCGAATAAAGTTAAGTTTCCTTATTGTAGAATAAAGTTAGAAAATTTTTTTAATGAAAAATAAAGACAACATATTAAACGCATCTCTAGCAACTGAATTTAGTCAAAAGTATCTTGCTTATGCATTGTCAACTATTACTCATAGAGCATTGCCCGATGTTAGAGATGGATTGAAGCCAGTCCATCGTCGCTTGCTTTATGCGATGTATCTCTTAAATTTAGGTTCAAAATTACAACCTAAAAAATCTGCAAGAGTAGTGGGCGATGTAATTGGTAAATTTCACCCCCATGGAGATCAGTCCGTCTATGATGCACTAGTTCGACTAGCTCAAGATTTTTCAATTCGTTACCCATTAGTAAACGGACAAGGTAATTTTGGAAATATTGACGGAGATAATGCTGCCGCAATGAGATACACCGAGGCAAAACTTACTGAAATTTCTGAGCTTTTACTCGAAAATATAGATGAGGAGACAGTTGATTTCAAAAGTACCTATGACGGTGACTTGCAAGAGCCTTTGGTATTTCCAGCAAAATTTCCAAATTTATTAGCAAATGGAGCATCAGGGATAGCAGTTGGAATGGCAACAAGCATACCTCCACATAATATTGTTGAAATTTGCGAAGGATTAAAAATCATTAATCATGATAAAAATGTTTCAATTAAAGAATTATTAAGAGTATTACCAGGTCCTGATTTTCCTACCGGTGGCATCTTAAACAATAATAAGTCTGAAATATTAAGAGCATATACTTGTGGAAAAGGTTTTTTTGAACTTAGATCTTCTTATAAAATTGAAGATTTAGGAAGAGGTCAGTATCAAATTTCAATAAATGAAATTCCTTATCAAGTAAGTAAATCGACTTTGATAGAAAAAATAGCAGATTTAATTATAAGTAAAAAAAATAAACTAATTGATAATGTTATAGATGAGTCAGATCATTTAGTTCGTATTGTTATTCGTCCAAAAAATAGGAACGTTAAACCAGAGGTATTAATGGAAAGTTTATTTAGACAAAGTGATTTGCAGGTAAGAATTCCTTTAAATATGAATGTATTAAATTCAAAACTTCAACCAAAAGTAATGTCTATAAAAGAAGTTTTAGTAAATTTTTTATCTCATCGTTACGAAGTTTTAGTTAGAAAATCTGAATTTAGATTAAAAAATATTAAAAATAGAATAGAAATTTTAGTTGGCTTTATTAAAGTATATCACAATTTAGATAAAATTATTAAAATCATTAGAAATGCAGAGGATCCAAAATTACAATTAATTAAAAAATTTAAATTTACACAAAATCAAGTAAATGCAATTTTAGATATGAGATTAAGAAATCTTCGAAAGCTTGAAGAGAAGGAGATTAAGCAAGAATATAAAGACCTGCTATCTGAAAAAAGTTTTTTAACTAAATTACTGTCCTCTAAATCTTTACAAAAAAAAGAAATAGATAATGAAATAGATTTTTTAGTAAAAAAATTTAAAGATGATCCTATATTAGGAAAAAGAAGAACTAAATTAGATAAATTTGGAAGTGTTAATGAAGAAACTTTTGATAGTGAAATTAAATCTGATGATCCACTTACAATTACGATTCTTAAGAACGGCTTTATTAAAGCTCAAAAATCCTTTGTTAAAAATTTAGAAGAACAAATTGGAAATGAAAATAGTCTTTTATTAATGCATGTTCGTTCTAATGATAAGATTATATTGGCATCAAATTTTGGAAAATTTTATACCATCGAAGCAGACAATATTTTAACAGGATCCTCAACGGGAAGACCAATGTCGTCTTATTTATCCCTTGCTGATAATGAAAAAATTATTGATAGTTTTAAACTTGATAATGAAAGTGAAATTTTTATTTATACTAAAAATGGATATGGTTTTGTTGCACTAGAAAATAATCTTGAAACCAATAAAAAGACAGGAAAAAAAGTAATGAACGTTAAAAATGATGATATTGTTATAGGCATTTCTAAAGTCGCAAAAAATTTAAACTCTGTAGCAATTGTTTTTGATTCAGATGGAAAAAATAAGATGTTAGCTTTTAATATTAAGGAACTTCCAAAATTAGATAAAGGTAGAGGTGTTATTTTAGTGAAAGGCAAATCTATCAAAGTTATTAATGCCACTATTTTTAACTCAAAATCAGTTATTAAAGACCAAATAGACAAAACATTGTTTGATAAGTCCATAATTGAGAATAATTTTGGAAAAAGAGCTCAGTCAGGAAAAATTATTAAAAACTATAAAAATCAGATTTTAAGTAGAAATTTTGAAAATAATATAAAATGTCATTTGCAATAGTATGAATATATCTAGATATAAAAAAGTTTTATCAACATACGCAACCGGAATTGCCGTAGTAACAAAAAAAGACAAAAATAATTTATACTCCGGCATCACGGTTAATTCTTTTGTTTCTATATCGTTAAAGCCTCCGTATATTTCTTGGAGCCTGGACAAGAACACTTCTAGTTTTAATCAATTTAAAAATTTAAATTTTTTTAATATTTATATTTTATCAGAAAAACAGATTGGTGTTTCAAATCATTTTTCATCTAAGAATGAGTTGAAAAAAAATTCAATTATAAAAAATGATTTATTAAAAAATAATCTTACTGAGTTAAATTGTAAAGTAATTAAAAAAATAAACATTGGAGATCATTTATTGTTTGTTGCAAAAGTTATTAAATTTAATTTAAAAAAAGATAAGAAACCTTTAATTTATTTCTTAAGTAAATATAAAAAATTATCTTGATAAGTATTTTTCTATTACTTCATTAGCAAAGTAAGATACAATTGCGTTAGCGCCAGCTCTTTTAAAACTATAAATTACTTCAAGAATAATATCTTCGTTTGCTAAAGATGATTTTATCCCGTTTTTAATTAAACTATATTCACCAGAAACATTGTAAGCGAAAACCGGTACATTAAATTTTTGTTTAATTTTATAAATAATATCTAGATAGGCCAGAGCAGGTTTTACCATTACAAAATCAGCGCCTTCATCTAAATCTAATTTAACTTCTAATAAAGCTTCATCAGAATTTTTATAATCCATTTGATATGTTTTTTTATCAGACTTTAGAGCAGAGGATGTACCTACCGCATCTCTGAAAGGGGAATAAAAATTAGAAGCATACTTAACAGCATAAGATAATATTTGAACATTAAAGAACTTATTTTTTTCTAGAGCCTTTCTTATTAAACCAATTCTTCCATCCATCATGTCTGATGGAGCAATAATATCGCATCCAGCCTGTGCTTGTACCAGCGCTTGTTTAACTAAAACCTTATTTGTTTCATCGTTATCAATTTCATTCTTGATAATAAGTCCATCGTGACCATGGGATGTGTAAGGATCTAGAGCCACGTCGCACATTACACCAATGTTTTTATTTAATTTTTTCACTTGCTGTATTGCATTGCAGACTACATTGTTTTTATTTAGAGCTTCTGTTCCTTTATTGTCTTTTTTAGAATTTTCTATTAACGGGAAAATGGCAACAGCAGGAATCTCATTTTTTGAAGCTCTTGAGATTATTTCATCTAATTTATCTATGGAATATCTAAAAATTCCAGGCATGGAATTAATTTCTTGCTTCTTATTTTTACCTTCGCACACAAAAATAGGTAATATAAAATCAGATTTATCAAGGTAAGTGTCATTTATTAGTCGTCGAGACCATTCTGACTTTCTATTTCTTCTTAATCTAGTGCTTGGAAACTTCATGAGAATTTAATATTTAATGCGACAATACAGCAAAAGTATATATTTGAAAAAAGTATTTTCTATAGGGTATTATTAGTTATGAGTATAGATTACGATCTTATTTTTAACAATGCATTAAGAGATCTAAGACAAGAAGGTCGCTATAGAATTTTTAATAATATTACTAGAAAAAAAGGAGAGTTCCCTAAAGCAGTTTACAATAACCAATATGGTATTAAATCAGATGTAACTATTTGGTGTAGTAACGATTATTTGGGAATGGGACAAAACCCATTAGTAGTTGATGCATTTGTAAACGCCGTAAATTTAGTTGGTGCTGGAGCCGGAGGAACAAGAAATATTTCTGGTACGTCAAATTATCATGTTGAATTAGAAATTGAGTTAGCAAAGTTTCATAACAAAGACGGAGCTTTAATTTTTACTTCTGGGTATATAGCAAATGAATGTGCATTGAGCACTTTAGCTAAATTTTTACCAAATTGCATTATTTTTTCAGATGAGAATAATCATGCGTCGATGATTGAAGGTATTAGAAAAGGTAATTCTGATAAATTTATCTGGAAACATAACGACGTTGATCATCTTGAATATCTTTTAAAAAATTCTAATCAAAATTATCCAAAAATTGTTGCTTTTGAATCTGTTTATTCAATGGATGGTGACTTTGCGCCAATTAAAAAAATTATTGAAGTTTCAAAAAAATATAATGCGCTAACTTATTTAGATGAAGTTCACGGAGTAGGATTGTATGGAAAAAACGGGGGAGGGTTATCTGAGCAACTTGGCTTAACGTCAGAAATAGATATTATTGAAGGTACACTTGCAAAAGGCTTTGGATTAATGGGTGGATATATTACAGCAAAATATAATATCATTGATGTGATAAGATCGTTTGCTCCAGGATTTATTTTTACAACTTCCTTACCACCAAGTTTAGCTGCTGCTGCAATAGCAAGTATTCGTTATGTAAAGAATAATTACAGTTTAAGAGAAGCTCTTTATGATAGAGCGGATAAGTTAAAAAAATTAATGCTTGCTAAAAATTTACCAATTATAAAAAATAATAGTCACATTGTTCCTTTGTTAGTCAAGGATCCTGTACAATGTAAAGAAATATCAGATATTTTGTTAAATGATTATTCAATATACGTACAGCCTATTAATTATCCAACTGTACCGAAAGGATTAGAGAGACTTAGATTCACTCCAACTCCTTTGCATGACGATTCTAAAATAGAATTTCTTGTAAATGCTCTTGATTATATTTGGAAAAAATTAAAACTTGCAAGAGCGGCTTAGTATATAAAAATTACTAATTATCTTTTTAATATACAATCTATTTTGAAGTTGCTAATTAACTATTGTGCCTAAATTATTAACTAAATCAATCGTTATAGCTTCAGATCATGCCGGCTACTTAATGAAAGAAAAAGTCAAAATTTTTTTAAGTAAGTCTAAAATTAAATCACTAGATCTTGGAGTTTTTTCAAAAGAAAGAGTTGATTATCCAGATTATGCCAAAAAACTATCTTTATTAGTAAAGAAAAGATCTTTTTATGGGATATTAATTTGTGGCACAGGTATAGGAATTTCTATTGCAGCAAATAGATTTAAAAAGGTAAGAGCAGCTGTTTGTTATGATAAAATATCAGCATCTTTAGCTAGAAAACATAACAATGCTAATGTATTATGTCTTGGAGCTAGGTTAATTCATTTTAAAAATGCTAAAAAAATAATAAATACTTTTTTTAGTACAAAATTTGAAGGTGGCAGACATATAAAAAGAGTTAAAAAATTAGATAAATAAATATGAGTTCAGAAAACGCAATTTATAAAAAAAATATTGAAAATTTTTTTAATTTAGATTTAAAAAATTTAGATCCGGATATCTATAATTTAATTCAAAAAGAATTTTCACGTCAACAAAATCATATCGAACTAATAGCTTCTGAGAATATTGTTTCAAGAGCAGTATTAGAGGCTCAAGGATCTGTGTTAACTAATAAATATGCCGAAGGTTATAGTGGAAAAAGATATTACGGCGGATGCGAATATGTTGATATTGCAGAAGATTTAGCTATTGAAAGAGTAAAAAAATTATTCAAATGTAATTTTGCAAATGTTCAACCACATTCCGGAGCACAAGCAAATGTTGCTGTATTTTTAGCCTTAATTAAACCGGGTGATACAATTTTAGGCATGGGTATTGATCAGGGCGGTCATTTAACACATGGTGCTGCGCCGGCAATGTCTGGAAAATGGTTTAATGCAATTGCTTACGGAGTTAGAAAAGATAATGGCTTAATTGACTACGATGTAGTTAAAGATTTAGCAATTAAACATAAGCCAAAATTAATTATTGCAGGAGGTAGCGCATATTCAAGAATAATTGATTTTAAAATTTTCAACGACATTGCAAAACAAGTGGGTGCTTACTTGTTAGTTGATATGGCGCATTTCTCAGGATTGGTTGCGGGAGGAACTTACCCAAACCCAGTAGAGTATGCTGATGTAGTTACATCTACCACACACAAAGTATTGCGAGGACCACGAGGTGGTTTAATTCTTACTAATAATGAAGACTTAGCAAAAAAATTTAATTCAGCTGTTTTTCCAGGTCTTCAGGGGGGACCATTAATGCATGTGATAGCAGCTAAAGCTGTCTGTTTTAAAGAAGCTTTGTCAGATGACTTTAAATCTTACACAAGGGCAGTTGTGGCGAATGCAAAAATACTTTCTGAAACTTTAAAAAATTTAGGTTATACAATTTTCTCAGGCGGAACTGATACGCATTTAATACTTATAGATTTAAGACCATTTAAATTAACAGGAAAAGATGCTTCAGACTCTTTAGGAAGAGCAAATATAACATGTAATAAAAATGGAATTCCTTACGATGACCAAAAACCTTGGATTACCTCAGGAATAAGGCTCGGAACTCCAGCATGCACAACAAGAGGATTTTCTTTAAATGAATTTAAAACAGTTGGAATTTTAATAGATCAAGTTTTAAAAGGTTTAATTAACAATAAGAGCAGCCAAGTAGAAAAAGAAGTTCAAGAAAAAGTTAAAAGTTTATGCGCTACCTTTCCGATATATAACTTTTAGTTTTAATGATTTGTCCATTTTGTAAAGAAAAAGAAACCTCAGTAATTGATTCTAGGCCCACAGAAGATGGAACTGTTATTAGAAGAAGAAGAGAATGTAGTTGCAAGCAAAGATTTACTACTTTTGAAAGAGTTCAACTTAGAGAGCTAATTGTTGTCAAAAAAAATGGAAGAAAATCTACTTTTGATAGAGAAAAACTAGCTAAATCGATTAACATTGCATTAAGAAAAAGGCCTATAGATAGCGATACAATAGAAAAATTTATTTCTAAAATTTATAGAAATTTAGAGGACTTGGGTCAGGCTGAGATATTATCAAGCACAATTGGAAAATATGTTATGGAAGGTTTAAAAGAACTCGATCCTGTTGCCTATGTTCGCTTCGCTTCTGTATATACTAACTTTAAAGAGGTTAGAGATTTTGAGCAATTTGTAGACCAACTTAATGTTCCTTCAAAAAAATAAAACTAAGTTTATTAAATCTTATTTTATGAAGTTGGCTTTTAATTTAGCCAATATTCATAATAGTATGACAGGAATTAATCCTTCAGTAGGTTGTTTAGTTTGTAAAAAAGATAAAATTTTATCTTATGGTGTAACTGGTATTGGAGGTAGTCCACATGCCGAATATTCAGCATTGGTTAACTTAAAGAAAAAAAATAATTTAGATTGTTATGTTTCCTTGGAGCCATGTCATCATCAGGGTAGAAACCCACCTTGCACAAAATCTATAATTGATAAAAAAGTAAAGCGTCTTTACTATTCTGAGATAGATAACGATCGTAGGGTACAAGGCAAAGGTCTTGAATTTTTAAAAAATAATAAAATAAAAGTTAGTAAAATCAATAACAGTTATAAAAATAATTTTTATAAAATTTATAATAATTTTAATAAAAATTTTTTTCCAAAGGTTTACGCAAAAATCGCAACAACTAAAAATTATTATTCTTTTATAAAAAATAGACCGCAGATAACAAATATTTATTCAAAAAAAATAACACATATTTTACGTTCAGAAATTAATGCTATTTTGATAGGAATTAATACACATAATAAAGACAATCCATTATTAAACTGTCGTATTAACGGACTTGCCAAATTAACTCCTGCTCGTTTTTTAGTTGATCCAAATCTAAGAATTAATAAAAATTCAAATTTAATTTTGTCTGCCAAAAAGATTAAAACATATATTTTTTATTCAAATAAAAATAAAAATAAAATTAATTATCTTAAAAATAAAAATATTTATTTAATATATTTGCCACTTACCAAAAATGATGGCCTAAATTGCAAAGAAATCCTAGTTACAATTGGTTTATTGGGTTACAAGAATGTCCTTATAGAAGGAGGTTATAATACTATTAAGAAATTTATTGATCTAAATTTAATAGATTTTTTTTATTTTTTTAAAAATCAAGAAATAATAAATAAAAAAGTATCACATTCCTTTAAAAATATTTACATGATTTTAAAAAAGCGATTTAAAAATAATAAAAAATTACAACAAATTTATTTAAAAAATAATACTTTAACTGTATTTCAAAAATAATTATCTATGTTTACTGGCATAATAAAAAATATTGGTATAATTAAAGAATTTAAAAAAAAAGATACAGGGTTTTTTTTAACCGTTGTTTCTAATTTAAATTTCACAAAAAAAGATATTGGAACTTCTATTTCTTGTTCTGGGGTCTGCTTAACTTTAACAAGAATTAAAAAATATAAGAAAAAAAGTGAATTATTTTTTTATTTATCAAACCATACAATTTTAACTTCTGCTTTTAGATATTTGAAATCTGGAAATATAATAAATTTAGAAAAATCTATGAAATATGGTGATGAGTTTGCAGGTCATTTTGTTCAAGGACATGTTGATACAACAATAAAAGTTTTAAGTATTGATTCTAGTAATAACAAGAGTTGGATCATATATTTTAATATATCAAATAAATTCAGAAAATTTTTAATTGAGAAGGGCTCTATTGCAATAAATGGCGTATCCTTAACGATTGCTAAAATTTTTGCTAATAAGTTTAAAGTTGTGATTATTCCTCATACACTTCAAAATACAAATTTATTAAAACTTCAAAAAAATAATTTTGTTAATGTTGAAATTGATTTAATAGCTAAAACTCTATTAAAAAAATAAATATGTTCTCTTCTGTAAAAAAAATTATTCAGGATGCAAAAAAAGGAAAAATCTTTATTTTAGTTGATGATAAAAATAGAGAAAATGAGGGTGATCTTGTTATACCTGCATCAAAGATAGATCATAAAAAAATCAATTTTATGGCTACATATGGTAGAGGTTTAATTTGCTTAGCTATCAGCAAAGATAAAGCTAAAACACTCAATCTATCTTTGTTACCAAGTAGAAATGCTTCTCGATTACAGACTGCATTTACTATTTCTATAGAAGCAAGAAAAGGTATAACGACAGGAATATCGGCAAAAGATAGGGCGCACACAATAAAAACAGCAATTAAAAAAAATGTTACAGATAAAGACATATCTACTCCCGGACATATCTTTCCATTAATTGCCAAAGATGGAGGTGTACTTGAAAGAGCTGGTCATACAGAGGCCTCTGTTGATATAGCAAAACTTTCTGGCTGTGGTTCAAGCGGTGTCATTTGCGAGATAATGAACACAGATGGCTCAATGGCAAAAGGCAGACGTCTTATTAATTATGCTAAAAAATTTAATTTAAATATTGCAAGAATTGAAGATCTAATTGCTTACAGATTAAAAAAAGAAAGTTTAATAAAACTAAAAGGAATTGAACAGGTAAAGATTGGAAAAAACGATATTTATCAAGTTAAAATTTATGAGAATAAATTAGATGGAAAAGAGCATATTGCTTTAATAAAAGTTCAAGATAACAAAATTATACCGCGTGTTAGAGTTATATCTTCAAATATTGTAACAAGCTTTTTATCTCGTAATAAAGAAAATCTATCTATTAACAAAACTCTTAATTATTATAAAAAATATAAGAATTGTCTTTTGATTATTATAAGAGATGAATTAGTTAGAAATAATCTCAATAATAAAAAAGAAAGTAGTTTAAGAAATTATGGTATTGGTGCACAAATTTTAAGAAGTTTAAATGTAAAAAAAATGATTTTAATTTCTAAATCTAAGAAAAATATTATAGGTTTAGATGGCTTTGGCATAAAAATTGTTAAGCAGGAGTTTATTAAATGAAGAATAAAATATTAATAATTAGTTCGTCTTTTTATAAGAATTTAGAAAAAAAAATGTTATTAGGAGCTTTAAAAGAAATAGATAAAAAATTATTTGATGTTAAGCATTTTTCTGTTTTAGGAGCTTATGAAATACCACAATTATTAAATATTCTATTGAAAGATAGAAAATATGCAATTTGTGTAGCTCTTGGGTGCATTATTAAAGGTGAGACGCCACATTTTGATATTATTAGTCGCTCTGTATCAGATAAATTATTAGAAATTTCTATAAAATATAACGTACCAGTATCTAATGGGGTTTTAAATTGTAATAATGTAAGACAAGCTGAAGTTAGATGTGATCCCAAATTAAAAAATAAAGGTGGAGAAGCCGTACTAGCAGCACTAAGTGTTTATAATTCAATTTATAAACTTTAATGACTAATATTAAAAACAACCCAAGATTAATAATTGTGCAGCTTTTATATAGTCATTATATAAATCAAGAAAAATTATTATTTGATTTTAAAAATCCATATAAAAGATTTATTAAAAAGATCTGCAATGGTGTTATTGAAAACAGTTCTTTTTTAGAGGAAAAATTAAAAAATTTTTTAGATAAAAAATTTGACTTAAAAAATTTTGAAATAATATTTTCTATTATATTAAAGTCTGCAATTTTTGAGATTTTTTTTTATAAAAAAACACCTTTTAAGGTCGTTATTGATGAGTATTTAAAAATCACTAAAATGTTTCTTAATGATAAACAAAAAAATATTATTAATGCCGTTCTAGATAAAATAGCAAAAAGTGTTTAATTTCTTAAAGTTTTTCATTTAATTGAAAGATTTTTCAATAAAAGCTGTTGATTTTATTGATATAATTTGGCATCAACGTGCTTCTCGTTAACTTAACTAACTTAAAGTCCATTTATGCTTAATCCAAGTTTCGTTTTAAATTTAATAATTCTTAGTGGAATTTTATCAATTATTTTTGCTTTCATTACTGGCGTTCAAATTTTGTCGGCAAGTTCAGGAAATACGAGAATGAAGGAAATTGCTGGTGCCATTCAAATTGGAGCCAAAGCATATTTAAATCGTCAATATAAAACTATAGTAATAGTTGGAGTATTGGTTCTTTTTGTTGTTATTTATTTATTCAATGCGTGGGTTGGACTTGGCTATTTTATTGGTGCTTTTTTATCAGGAATAGCAGGATATGCTGGAATGCTTATTTCAGTTCAGGCAAACGTTCGAACTGCTGAAGCTTCTCGAAAAAGTTTAGCTGAAGGTTTAAGAATATCTTTTAAATCAGGTGCTTTAACAGGAATGCTAGTTGCTGGATTAGCTTTACTTGCCATCGCTGTTTATTACTGGATACTTTTAGAATTAAAAATAAGCGAAAGAGAAATTTCAAATGCACTTGTTGCATTAGGATTTGGCGCTTCATTAATTTCAATTTTCGCAAGATTAGGTGGAGGAATTTTTACAAAAGGAGCAGACGTTGGTGCTGACCTAGTTGGAAAAGTAGAAGCAGGGATTCCTGAAGATGATCCTAGGAACCCAGCTGTTATCGCAGATAACGTAGGAGATAACGTTGGAGACTGCGCTGGAATGGCGGCAGATTTATTTGAAACTTATGCAGTTACAATTATTGCCACAATGGTTTTAGCATCAATATTTTTCTCCGGAAATTTAAACATGTTAATTTATCCGTTATCAATTGCAGGCAGCTGTTTAATTACGTCTATTATTGGAACTTACTTTGTAAGACTTGGCGCTAAAAAAAGTATTATGGGCGCTTTATATAAAGGTTTTATAGTTTCAGCAATTTTATCTTTAATTGTTCTATATCCAGTTACTGAACACGTTATTGGATTAACTAAAGTATATAAAGTTGGAACTCTTAGTTTTACGGGACTTAAATTATATTACTGCGGAGTAATAGGTCTTATTATTACGGGATTACTAATTTGGGTTACTGAATATTATACTAGCACAGCCTATGGCCCTGTTAAATCTATTGCTAAATCTTCCACAACCGGACACGGCACAAACGTAATTCAAGGTTTGGCCATATCTATGGAAGCAACAGCACTACCAGCTTTAATTATTGTTGCTGGAATTTTATCAACATATTTAATCGCTGGCTTATATGGAATTGCGATTGCAGTTACTACAATGCTAGCATTAACTGGAATGGTAGTTGCTTTGGATGCATATGGACCAGTTACTGATAATGCTGGTGGAATAGCACAAATGAGCAATTTACCTGCTAGTGTCAGAAAAGTTACTGACGCCCTTGATGCAGTTGGAAATACGACCAAAGCTATAACAAAAGGATATGCAATTGGTTCTGCAGGATTAGGAGCTTTAGTTTTATTTGCTGCCTACACAGAAGATATTAAGCATTTTTCTAAAACTTCAGGATCAGCATTAAAAGGAATTGTTGTAAATTTTGATTTATCAAATCCATATGTTGTTATTGGTTTGTTAATTGGAGGTTTGCTTCCTTATCTTTTTGCTTCTATGGGAATGCAAGCAGTTGGTAGAGCAGGCGGAGCTGTAGTTATCGAAGTTAGAAGACAATTTAAAAAATGGCCTGGCATTATGAAGAATAAACAAAAGCCAGACTATAGAAATGCTGTAGATATTTTAACTAAAGCTGCAATTAAAGAAATGATCTTACCTTCTCTGTTGCCTGTCTTATCTCCAATAGTTCTTTATGTTGTAATTTATTACATAGCAGGAACTTCTTCAGCCTTATCAGCTTTAGGTGCAATGTTATTAGGTGTTATCGTTACTGGATTTTTCTTAGCAGTATCAATGACAGCTGGTGGCGGCGCATGGGATAATGCAAAAAAATATATCGAAGATGGTCATTACGGTGGAAAAGGTTCTGATGCTCACAAAGCCGCAGTAACAGGTGATACAGTTGGCGATCCTTATAAAGACACAGCGGGGCCAGCAGTTAACCCAATGATTAAGATTACAAATATTGTAGCTTTATTATTACTTGCAATTATTGCTCGCTAGACTTACCAATATTTTTAGCTCGTTGTCTCATACTTGCTAAGAAACTTGATAAAAAGCTGGAGTCTTTACCAAGACTAATTGTTGAAGATTCATCGAATGGAGTTTTATTTAAAGTATTTTTATCTAAAAAATCAATTTTTTTTAGAATACCCAAATCATCAAACTCTAGTCTTAGCGTGTTATTGTCAGTGGTTACTTTTGCACCATACTTATTTCTAGTTTGACGAACTTCATGATAAAACCAAGTATTATTATTAGTAATTCCTACATTTTGCGGCGGGCCAATTAGACTAAATACATCGTTAGTGTTTGTGATATTTATTTGAAGAGACTCTGATCTTAGTTTTAAATTATCGATACCATGCAATTCATCAATTGAAGTGCAGCTAAATACAAAAAAAAATATTGGGATATATTTGCAGAAATAAAATCTCATTTGCTAAAAAATATTACCATATAAATATAAAATTTTGCCATCTAATCAACGATTATTAACTAGGTTGATTTATCAGGGTTAAATGATATTGAGTGTCTTAATTTTTAAACTATTAAATTATTTAAATGGCAGTACCTAAGCGCAAAACATCAAAAGCAAGAAGAAACTTAAGAAGATCACATCACGCTGTTACTTTTGCAAATGTCATAGAAGATAAAAAAAGTGGCAAATATAGACTTCCGCATCACGTAGATGAAAAAACCGGAATGTATAATGGAAAACAAATTTTTAAGCCTAAAGCATAATTAACTATTAATTTACTTATTCATTGAATGAAATTTACAGTTGCAGTTGATGCAATGGGTGGTGACGAATCTCCTTTAAAAGTTATAAAAGGTTTGAACTTATTCTTACAAAGTAATCAAAATTTAAAATTTTTAATTTTTGGTAATAGAGATTTAATAAATCCTATTATAGAAAAATATCCTTTAGTTGCAACTTCAAGCACTATTATTTATACAAATGAAAAAGTATTAGACAATGTGTCCCCATTAGAAGCGGTTAAAAATGGAAAAAATTCTAGCATGTGGTTAGCTCTGACGGCTTTAAAAAATAAAAATGCAGATATAGCTATATCAGCTGGAAATACTGGGGCATTACTTGTTATGTCGAGATTAATTCTAGAAACTATAAATGGCATAGACAAACCTGCTCTTGCATCTATGTGGCCATCTCATAAAGGATTAAGTGTTGTTTTAGATTTAGGAGCAAATATTGATTGTAGTATAAAAAATTTAGTAGATTTTTCCAAATTAGGAGCCGCTTTGCATAGGGCTGTTTTTAAAAAAGAAAAACCAACAGTTGCATTATTAAATATTGGCAGTGAAGAAAGTAAAGGAAGTGATTTGTTAAAAAAAAGTTTCCAAGAATTAAAACATATAAATAGTGATAATTTTTCATTCCATGGTTTCATTGAAGGAAATCATATTAAAGACGGCGATGTAGACGTAATAGTTACTGATGGATTTTCAGGAAACATAGCTTTAAAAACAGCAGAAGGAACGGCAAAATATATCGCAGCTCTTGTTAAGGAAAAATTTTTAACTTCTTGGTATTCAAAATTTATTTATTTACTGTCATTTAAAATCTTTAACAGCATTAAAAATGATTTAGATCCAAGAAAATATAATGGAGGAATATTTTTAGGACTAACATCGCCGGTTGTAAAAAGTCATGGCAGCACGGATTATATTGGTTTTTATCATTCTATTAAATTGTGCTATGATATTTTAAATGGTAATTTGCAGGAACAAATACAAAAAAATTTATAAATAAATATTTGTGAACACAACAATCACAAGACAATATTTGTCTGATCTAGTTTATAAAGAGCTAGGAATCTCCAAGGTAGAATCTTCTAATTTTATTGATGATATTTTTGAGTTTATTTCCTTACAACTTGAAAAAAAGAGTAAAGTTAAGATAGCTAATTTTGGCTCTTTTAATATTCGTCATAAAAATGAAAGAGTTGGAAGAAATCCAAAGACAAAAGAACAAAAAGTTATTTCTAGCAGAACAGTGGTCACATTTAAACCTTCAAAAATTTTAAAAAATAAAATCAATAAAAATATAAATGTCGGAGAAGTCAGCTGAGGCTTTAAAAACAATAGGGGAAGTAGCAAAAGAATTAAATCTTATTGAATTAGAAACGGGAAAAGCAAAAACTTATATTTTAAGATTTTGGGAAAAAGAGTTTCCTCAATTAAAGCCAAAATTAAGAGCTAAAGGTAGAAGATATTATACAGTTGAGAACGTTAAGCTTTTAAAAAAGATTCAATATCTTTTAAAAGACAAAGGCCTAACAATTAAAGGTGCAAAAAAAATAATAGAAAATAATATTAATGATATTGAAGTTGACGATTTTAAGAGAAAAGATATAAGCACTAACGATCTGTTAAATAAAAAAGAAAAGCTAATTAAAATTAAAAAAATTATTACTGAAATAAAAAACCTTTCTTAAAATGGCAAAAAAAACCTCAGTTAAAGTTAGACTTGTTCCAGAGTTAAGGCCTAATAGCGCCTTCAATTATTATGTAAAAAAACCAACCGCTGGAGAAAAGGCTAAAGTTAAGTTAAGAGTTAAGAAATATAATCCATCGACACGCAAACATGAATGGTTTGTGGAAAAAAAACTTCCACCACATAGTAAATAATATTTATTTAACTATTTTTTTCTCTAATTTTATTGAATATTGAATCAATTTCTTCCAAAAGTTTTTAACTAAAACATAATCAATTTTATTTTTTTTTGATTCTGCTTTAATTCTTCTCATTATTTGATTTATTCTTTTTTTATCAACGATAGTTCTTTTATTTTTATACTTAGCAATTTTTAAGACTTCTTTTTTTCTTAAACCAAGTAGCCTAATAATTTGCTTATCAATAGCATCAATAGTAGAACGAATTCTTGATATTTTTTTTTGCGACATTAAATCGTTTTTAAAATCATAATAATTTTATTATTATTTTATAATGGGAAATACAAATAATCTAAATAAAAAAAATAACTATATTACTATTTGGTTGTATTTATCTTTATTTCTAGTTTTTTCACTTATCTTTATTGGTGGACTTACACGTTTAACAGAATCTGGTCTTTCGATAACTAATTGGGAATTGTTAAGTGGAATTTTACCTCCACTCAATGAAAAGACCTGGGAAAATTATTTTTTTTTGTACAAACAAATTCCTCAATATAAAGAAATTAATTTTGGCATGTCATTAGCTGAATTTAAATATATTTTTTGGTGGGAATATATTCATAGATTATTAGCAAGATTGGCTTCTTTAACATTTATTGTACCGTTTCTGTATTTTTTAATAAAAAAATCTTTTAATTTTAAACAGATTATTCTGTATTCAATAATTTCTTTTTTATTTATTTTTCAGGGTTTTTTAGGATGGTATATGGTTAAAAGTGGACTGATCTCAAATGTAGATGTTAGCCATTTTAGATTATCAGCACATTTGCTAGGAGCCCAAATTATCTTATCATTAATTTTTTTTTCAATCTTATTTAGAAATATTAATAAGATTTATTTAAATTTTTATTCTTATTTAATTCTTTTTTTTTTAATTATTGTTTTTTTTCAAATTGTAATTGGAGCTTTTGTTTCAGGACTTGATGCTGCAAAGATATATCAAACCTGGCCCTCAATGAATGGTAATTTTATAGCAGAGGATGTTTTTATTAAGGATTATTTATATTCAAAATCTTTTTCTAGCCCTTCACATGTTCAATTTTTACATAGACTTCTTGCTTATCTTATAATTTTTATTTTTAGTGTTATTTTTTATTTTCTACTTAAAAATAAAATTGTTTATTTTAAGCATTTATTTATAGTTTTGTTGGCAATAATTTTTCAAGTATTACTTGGGATTCTGGTTTTAATTAGTGGTTACAAAATATATCTTGCTAGTCTTCATCAGCTAGGTTCGATTTTTTTACTTTTTTCGATAATTTATCTATTTTACCAAGTATCAATCTCTCAAAAATAATAAAATTTATCTTAATCTATTTGACATAATAATAGGCAAAATATATTTATTCCGTTCCTTATGACTGAATTTATTAAAAAGAAAGAAGTTAAAAAAAACTGGTACAAAATTGATGCAACCAATTTAATTGTCGGAAGATTAGCTTCTGAAATAACTAAGATCTTAAGAGGGAAAAAAAAAACTTGTTTTACTCCACATATGGACGATGGAGATTTTGTAATTGTAACTAATGCTAGAAAAATAAAATTTACAGGAAAAAAGTTTTCGAAAAAAATTTATTATAAACATACTGGTTTTCCAGGGGGTATAAAAGAAACTACGCCAAATAAAATTCTTCAAAAAGATCCCTCTAGAATTATCAAATTAGCAGTAAAGAGAATGTTACCAAGAGGACCCCTTGGTAGAAAACAACTTGGAAATTTAAAAGTTTATAATGATGATACACATCCTCATCAGACTCAAAAAGCTGTAGATTTTGATTTTAAATCTATAAATAAAAAAAATTATTTAAATTAATTATATGGTTCAAAGTTTAAGTGTTTCTGACAATAGATTTTACGCAACTGGCAAAAGAAAAAGTTCTATAGCAAGAGTTTGGTTAAAAGTTGGATCTGGAACTATTTTAGTAAATGGAAAAAAATATCGTGAATATTTTAAACGACCAGTTCTACAACTTAGTATTGAGAAGCCGTTTGACATTATAAATAAAAATAATGGCTACGATGTTAATTGCACAGTTAAAGGCGGAGGTTTGACCGGTCAGGCTGGAGCTGTGTCTTTAGGAATATCTAAAGCTCTATTTGCTTCAGACGGAACATTAAGAAAAGCCTTAAAAAAAGAAAAGTTGCTAACAAGAGACTCAAGAAAAGTTGAAAGAAAAAAGTACGGACAGAAAAAAGCTAGAAGAAGATTCCAGTTTTCTAAACGATAGTCTAGATAGACTAATTTTAATCTTTAAGTCATTTACAACTTCTTATAAATACAGAGTATGTCCGATAAATATAACGTTTTAATTAATGGTGCTTCAGGTTTTGTTGGCCTTGAACTTATTAAAATATTAAGTAACCATAAATTTATCAATCTTAAATATTTATGCTCAAGAGGTTCTATTGGAAGATCTATTAACTCTTTTTTAAAAAATAAAATTAAAAAAAAGCTACCTTTAATATCAGATATTAATAAAGCAAATTTAGATGATGTTGATATAATTTTTTCAGCATTACCACATGGAGAAGCTCAATTACTTTCTAACAAAATTTCTTCTCATCATATTTTAATTGATTTATCAGCTGATTTTAGATTTTCAGATATTAAGGTTTATGAAAAATGGTATGGACTAAAACATTACGCTTCTGAGAATCAAAAGCATTCAGTTTATGGTCTCTCAGAATTTGCAAAAAAAGACATTGAAACAAGCAATATAATTTCTTGTCCAGGGTGTTACCCAACGTCCGCACAGCTGGCACTAATACCTTTGTTGTTAAATAAAATAATTAAAACTTCAAAAATAATTATAGATTCAAAATCAGGTTATTCAGGCGCTGGAAAAAAAACCGCAGATAAAAAACTTTACCCAAACATTAATAGAAACATGGCTGTTTATGGCGTTGGAAGTCATAGACATATGCCAGAAATTGATCAGGGTCTAAAATTATTTGGAAAAGTTTCTGGCAACTTAAAAATCGAATTTACTCCACACCTAATTCCAACTTTTAGAGGAATTCTTACAACGATATATGCTGATCTTAAAAAAAATATTAGCGTAAAAAAAATTCACCAATATATGAATAAATTTTATAAGAATAGTAATTTTGTAAAAATTTTACCTTTTGGAAAATTTGTAAATACAAATAATGTTAATAATACGAATAAATGCAACATTAATATTTTTTCAGGAAGATATAAAAATCAATTAATTATTGTAAGTTCTATTGATAATTTATTAAAGGGAGCTGCAGGACAGGCAGTTCAAAATATGAATATAAGATTAGGCTTAAAAGAAACTGCAGGATTAGAATAATGAATTCTAAAAAAAACTATAACATTGCAATCGTTGGTTTAGGCAACATTGGTTCCGAAGTTTACAAACATTTAGTAAAAAATAAGCGGACTATTGAAATAAATACAAACTCTTCTTTCCAAATAAAATATATTTCAGCAAAAAGAATTAATAAAAAAAGAGGATTTACTATTCCTAAAAAAATGTGGGTAAAGAATCCTTTGTCATTAGTTAAAAAAGACGATGTAGATATTATTATAGAATTAATTGGAGGATCTGATGGCGTTGCCAAAGAGTTGGTATTTGCTGCATTAAAGAATAACAAGCATGTTGTTACTGCAAATAAAGCTTTAATATTCAAGCATGGAAATGAACTAGTAAAAATTGCTGAAAATAATTCAGTTAATCTATTATTTGAAGCTTCAGTTGGCGGCGGAATACCAATAATAAAGTCGATAAAAGAGAGTTTAGTAGGTAATAAATTATTTCATATTTATGGAATATTAAATGGAACAACAAACTTTATTTTAACTGAAATAGAAAAAACTAAAAAAAGTTTCAAAGAAAATTTATTAAATGCTCAAAAACTTGGATATGCAGAAACTAATCCAAAACTCGATCTTAATGGTGATGATGTTAAATCAAAAATATCAATATTAAGTGCACTTTGTTTCAAAACTAAAATTATTAACAAAAAATTTTTAACAGAAGGAATAGAACAAATTGACCTAGAAGATGTTGAGTATGCACAGAAATTTAATTATAAAATTAAATTACTAGGAATTTCTGAAATCACCGATAATAAAATTAAACAAAGAGTACATGCTTGTCTAATTCCTAAAGACTCTGATCTTGCTAAGATTAATGGAGCAAATAATGCAATTATGGTCGAAGGAAATCCGATTGGCAAAATAGTTTATCAAGGACTGGGTGCAGGAAAGGGTCCAACTACATCATCTATTGTCTCAGATTTAAATTCAATTCTTAAAGGTAATATAACATTACCATTTGGTTTCAATTTCGCCGATGCAAAAGAATTTAAAATGTTTGATTTTAACAATCACATTTGTAAATTTTATTTGAGAATAGTTGTTAAAGATAAATCAGGAGTTTTATCTAAAATTACTTCTGTCTTATCTAAATATAAAATTTCAATTCAAAGTATATTACAGCAACCCTTACAAAATAATAAATATGCAAATTTAGTTATCATTACTCATAATTCTAAAGAAAAAGATATGCAATCTGCTTTAATGAAAATTTCAAAAGAAAAATTTATTAGTAAAAAAATTACGATGATCAGAATTAGAAATGAAAAAAAATTATGATAATCGACAGTGGTTTTTTAGATCTATTTGTAAAAACAACTAGCGAAGCTGCATACGCTTCATCATTATTAAAAGGTAAAGGCGATAAAATAGCAGCTGATCAAGCAGCGGTTGATAAGATGAGATTGTTTCTTAATAACATTCCTATGAAAGGGAAAATTGTTATAGGCGAGGGAGAGATGGATGAAGCGCCTATGCTTTATATTAATGAATTAGTAGGAACTGGAATAGGACAAGAATTAGATATTGCGGTTGATCCATTAGAAGGAACAAATTTAACAGCAAAAAATTTACCAAATGCAATGTCTGTTCTTGCTGTTTCTAAAAAAAATAATTTATTACATGCACCTGATACTTATATGGAAAAAATTGCTGTTGGAAAAAATATTAAAGCAGGGGTTATTGATCTTGATTTTGGAATAACAAAAAATTTAAAAAATTTAGCTGATTTTAAAAATACTACACCAGATAAATTAACAATATGTCTTTTAGAGAGAGAAAGGCATGAGCATATAGTAAAAGATGCTAAACTATTAGGAGCTAAAATTAAATTTATTTCTGATGGAGATATTGCCGGAGCTATTTATGCTGGTATCGAGGAATTTAATGTTGATATATACTTAGGAATAGGGGGTGCTCCAGAAGGTGTACTAGCTGCTGCTGCAATAAAATGTTTAGGAGGTCAGTTTCAGGCAAGATTAGTTTTAAGTAATGATTATGAAATTGATAAAGCGCAAAAAATGGGAATTAAAGATTTAAAAAAAAAATATAGTCTTAACGATATAGTTAAAGATGATGTTTTGTTTTGTGCGACAGGAGTAACAGGAGGAGATTTGCTTAAAGGAATTAAAGTTTTAGATAATGGTTTTTATCAATCAGAAACATTTGTTTTGCATCACGCATCAAACCTTAATAAAAAAATTATTAATAAATTCAAAATATGAAGTACCAGTCAGTATCTGGTAAAGAATGGATTTTATCTAATTACAATGAGAATTTAGCATTAGAAATTTCTCAAAAATTAGGTATTGATAATTTTTTATCAAAACTTTTGTCGATAAGAAAAATTACACCTGAAAACTGTCAGTCATATTTAAATCCAAAAATTAAAGAATTTATGCCTGATCCAAGTATTTTAAAAGATATGGATCTTGCGGTTGAGACTTTTATTAAAGCTATTAAAGAGAATAAAAGAATTTGTATTTTGGGGGATTATGATGTCGATGGAGCTTCTTCTGCAGCAATTATTGTTAATTTTTTAAGAAATATATATTCAAATTTTTTTATTTATATCCCGGATCGACAAATTGATGGTTATGGACCATCGATTAGTTCATTGAAAAGGATCATTGAAAAAAAAGGTGAGTTTTTAGTAACTGTTGATTGTGGAACTACATCATTCGAGGCTCTTGAATATGCAAGTCAAAATAATATTGAAACTATAGTTATTGATCATCATCAAGCAGAAATTAATCTTCCTAAATGTAAAGCCTTAGTAAATCCCAATCAATTAGATGATAAATCTAACCTTGGTTATTTATGTGCAGCGGGTGTCTCTTTTTTATTTATTATTGCTTTAAATCGGTCTCTTAGAGTAAGTAATTTTTATAAAAATAAAAATATTAATGAACCCGATTTATATGATTATTTAGATTTGGTTGCCTTGGGTACAATTTGTGATGTTGTTCCTTTAATACATTTAAACAGAGCATTTGTTTATCAGGGTATACAAATATTAAAAAAGAGAAAAAACTTAGGCATTAAAACTTTAATAGATGTTGCAGATATAAAAGAAACTCCCGGTACTTATCATATTGGTTTTTTATTAGGACCTAGGATTAATGCTGGTGGAAGAATAGGGCAGTCAGATCTAGGAGCAAATCTACTCACAGCAGAAGACCCTAAAACAAGTTACGAAATTGCAACAAAATTAGATTCTCTAAATAAAAAAAGGAAATTAATTGAAGAGGATATTTTAAAAGAGGCTTATTTATTAGCCGAAAAAGAAAATAGTAATGAAGTAATAGTAGTAGCTAATAAGTTTTGGCATGAAGGATTGATAGGTATTATAGCGAGTAGAATTAAAGAAAGATTCTTTAAGCCTGCTATTGTTATTTCATCTAATAAAAATATTTCAAAAGGCTCTTGCAGGTCAGTTTTTGGATTTGATATTGGGGTTGCTATTTTAGCAGCTAAACAAAATGGAATTCTTATAAGAGGCGGTGGTCATAAAATGGCT
>SHWR01000049.1 GCA_009693745.1 Candidatus Fonsibacter sp. | reverse complement strand
CTTTAAAATCTCTTAAGTCATTGATTTTACTAATAAATTTAGACTTTCGGGAATCTGATATGAAATTATATTTAATAGCCAGCGGTGTTAATCTTAAATCTGCATTGTCAGCTCTTAGTGTCAATCTATATTCAGCTCTAGAAGTAAACATCCTGTAAGGCTCACTAACACCTTTAGTAATTAAATCATCAATCATTACTCCAATATAAGACTGCGATCTCTCAAATTTAATTGGATCTAAATTTTTAACTGACTGAGCGGCATTAAGACCAGCTACGATTCCTTGTGCAGCAGCCTCTTCGTACCCTGTTGTCCCATTAATTTGACCTGCAAGATATAAATTTTCTATTTTTTTTGTCTTAAGAGTAAAATCTAACTCAGTTGGGAACACATAATCATACTCGATTGCATAGCCAGGTCTTATCATGTGAACGTTCTCTAAACCATTGATTTTAAATAATATTTCTTGCTGAATTTCCTTTGGAAGAGACGTTGATATGCCATTTGGATACACTATGTTTGTTGTAAGACTTTCAGGTTCTAGAAAAATTTGATGACGCTGCTTATCTTTAAATTTTACGATCTTATCTTCTATAGAAGGACAATATCTAGGACCAATACTTTTGATCGATCCAGAGTACATTGCGCTAAGCTTTAAATTTTTTTCTATAATTTTATGAACCTTGTCATTTGTATAAGTCATACCGCAAGAAATCTGTTGGGCATTAATTTTTTTTGTTAAATAAGAAAAGAAAAAAGGTTTGTGATCAGCGTCTTGCATTTCTAAATCTTCATAATTAATAGTTGTTCCATCAAGTCTTGGTGGTGTTCCAGTTTTTAATCTGCCAATTTTAAAATTTAATTTTTTAAGCTGCTCACTTAATCCTAAAGTTGGTTTTTCATCTATTCTTCCTGCAGAAATCTTTTCATCACCAATATGAATAAGGCCATTTAAAAAAGTGCCTGTTGTTAAAATAAATTTTTTTGCTGAGAATGAATTTCCAGACTGTGTTTCAATTGAAATGATTTTATTTTTACTAAACTCAAACTTTGTTACAGGATCGTAAAAAAGATTTAAATTACAATAGCTTAATAGCATTTTTTGCATATATTTTTTATAAAGTTCTCTATCAGATTGAGTTCTTGGTCCTCTCACAGCATGACCTCTGCTACTATTTAATAATCTAAATTGAATTCCTGATTGGTCAGCAACAATTCCCATAATGCCGTCTAATGCATCAATTTCTCTAACTAAGTGACCTTTGCCTAATCCACCTATTGCGGGGTTACATGACATTTCGCCAATTGTGGAAAGTGAGTTTGTAATAAGAGCAGTGTTAACACCTGATCTTGCGGCAGCGGCAGCGGCTTCACAGCCTGCGTGACCAGCTCCAATTACTATTACATCAAAATTTTTCTCTAAATTCATATGGGGTTTATATATCCCATTAACTTAAAAGATAAGGTATTTTTAAGCTATTTTCCGATACAAAAATCTTTAAAAATTCTATCTAATAATTCTTCAACATTAACGTATCCAACTATTTCTCCTAGATTCCTAACTGCTAATCTTAAATCTTCTGCTGCTAAATCGATCTGATTGATAGATTTTTTATTAAGGCATCTTTCAATAAAAAACACTGTATTTTCAAGACTTTTTATATGTCTTTGTCTTGAGATTATATTGTCTTCATTAACTTTAAAGTGATCATCGATTTTTTTTGATATTGTTTGTAAGAGATTAGAAATGCCTACATTTTTTTTTGCTGAAACTCTAATTGGTTTGTAAATTTTATCTTCTAAAAATTTATTTGAGTTTTTAATATCAATTTTATTTAGAACTAAAATTGATTTTACATCAAATAATTTTAGAATTTTTTTATCTATTTTTTTTGTATGGTCGAAAATAATTAATTTTAAATCTGAATCTTTTAGATTTTTATTAGTTAATGAAATCCCTTTTTTCTCAATAATATTTTTTGAATTTCTAAACCCAGCCGTATCGAAAAATCTTACTAACTTTCCATTTAACATAATAGTCGTCTCTATAAGATCTCTCGTGGTACCCGGTATATTAGAAACGATGGACACCTGCCTATTAGCTAAACAATTAATTAAGGATGATTTCCCAGAATTAGTTGGTCCTACGATTGAAACCCTAAATCCTTCTCTAATTTTCTCCGAATTCTCACCTTTTCGGATAATTTCTTTAATTTTATCATTTATTTTCAATAACTTATCTCTATTGTTTAAAAATACATTATCACCCACGTCATCGTCTGAAAAATCAATAACTGCCTCATAATCCGAAAGTATTTTGATCATCTGGTGTCTTAAATCATTGTAAACTTTTGTTGTATCTTCATTCATCACTTTTAAAGCTTGAGTTCTTTGGAGTTCAGTTTCTGAATTTATTAAATCGATTAAACTTTCTGCCTGTAATAAATTAATTTTTTTATTAAGAAGGGCAGTTTTAGTAAATTCACCTGGCTTAGCTAATCTACAGTTCTTAAAATTAGATAAAGTTTTTAAAAGACATTTAATAACAGCATTACTCCCATGTACATGAAATTCAGCTACGTCATCTCCTGTGTAGCTATTGGGTTTAGGGAAAAATATAAAAATTCCTTTATCAATAATTTGATTTTTATGATCATAAAATGAAGAAAAATTAGCTACTCGTGGTTTAATTTTTTTAAATTTGGTTAAAGTTTTAGCTACTTTAAAAGCCTCTTTCCCAGAGACTCTTATAACTGCCAAACCAGAAGTTCCTGGCGCTGTCGCTAATGCAAATATTGACATAAAAAAATGATATGATTTAGTTTTCTGATAAATGTCAACTTTCCAATTATCTTTTAAAACAAGACTAGGCTTCATCTGAATTATAGAAAATGGTGGTTATATTGCTAACATTAATTTTAAAAAAATAACTAGAAAAAAAATAAATTCACAATTATTCAAAGTTAAAAATGAAATAAAACAATTTATAAACAAAAGAAGAAAAAAAATTTACCTTTAAATCAAAAATTATTGGTTGAAGGTCTCAATTAAAGGTTTGGAATAAAATAATAAAAAATCCTTATGGAAAAACCAGTTCTTATAATTTAATGTCTGAAAAAATACATCCAAGGCAAGTTGGAAGAATTTGTGGTAAAACAAATTATTACTTTATATTCCTTGCCATAGGGTTATTAAGTCTGACTGTTCTTTAGGTCTTTTTTTGGCAAAGGATTGGATTAATTTAAAGAATAAAATGCTTAAAATAGAGAAATTAGATAAATAAGCCTTTATTAGCTATATTAACAAAACTTTTTTTAATAAAAAAGTTCTTATTAAGTTTAGAAAGAGCATTCTTTCTTATTGCGGCGTAACTACCAACCTTGATGTCAAATATTTTTCTTATTCCGTCAATCAATGTTGTAAAGGTGAAATTATTTAAAGTTATCTTGTCTAAATATTTTTTTATAAAGATATCATTACCAATCTCTAGACCTAAATCTTGAGAATACTTAATAACATTAACCAAAGAAAATATATTTCTTAAGATCATATTCCATCCTTGCCCGGCTATGGGATGAATTTTGTAGGCTATATCTCCAAATAATAATGATCTTTTGGAATCTTTTAATTCATTAAAAACATAATTAAGATTAAATTTATTAATTTTCGAGATAAAGGTAATTTCTTTAAATAATCCATTAAAATTATTATTAAAAAATTTTAACAAATGATTCTTATTTAATACATATTTTTGATTTTTAGAATTTTTTTTAATAGACCAAATTATAGAGGTCTCTACATTCGAAATAGGAAGAAAAGCTAAAGGCCCATCCTTTAAAAAAAATTGTCTTGCAGAATTATTTATAATTTTTGTATGAGTTAAATTAAAAACAAATGCCTCTTCATTATAAGATTTATCTATAATTTTTCTTAACTTAAATTTTGATAGTAAAGAAAGATTATTAGTTGAAGCAAAAATAACAAGATTATAATTTTCTTTTATTAAATCTTTAAAAGTAATTTCTTTAAAAAATTTTTCATCTTTAATCGATAATATTTTTTTTTTAATAAAATTAATATTTTTTAAATTTTTTAATTTTTTATAAATATCTAAAAATAAAATATTGCCATCAATAATATAAGCCAATGCCTTTTCTTCATCAGATGCTGAAAATTGAAGGTCTTGTTTTAAACTAATTGACGAATAAGAATCGTGTAAATAAATATTCTTAACCATATTAGATTTTTTTTTAATATCTTTTAATCCGTTAATAGATAATTGGTCTAAAGAATCCTTGCTTAATGCTAATTTTGTAGGGTTCGTTTTTTTTTTATTAAAATCTTGCTCGACTATATCTATTTGCAATCTAAATTTTGATAACAAATAAGCAATAGTTATGGCTGTGAGACCTGAACCGATAATGCAAATTTTTTGAGTGTTAAACATGTTTACTTTTTGCTTTGGAATTCTATCAACTGAATATTAATGATACAAAGGTTTTAATTGTGATTCGCCAAGCAAAAAATGGAAAAAATAATAACATTTATTAAACTTAAATTAATTGAGCTTGCAGGCGTATTAACTATTTGTTCTGGTCTTGCATATTTTATCTCTTTAACAACTTATTCAGCAAACAATATAAGCTATGTATTTCCTCTAGAAAAAAATATTCATAATAAATTTTTCTCTTTCTTTTATTATCTTTCTGATTTTTTTCTACAAGCCTTTGGTATTTTAGCATTCTTAATATTTCTTAATCTAATTATCTGGGGCGGATATTTAATAATTAGAAAAAGAATTGAGAATTTTTTTACAAAACTGCTATTTTCAGTTTTATCTATTATTTTTGGGGCCTTATTTTTCTCAATCAATATTGATCAAAGTTTTTGGCTTCCAGATAATGGCTTTGGTGGTTTTGTTGCAAATTTTATTTCTGAAAAATTAAATATAAAAAATAATTCTCTTGGCATTTATCTTTCTTTCATTTTTTTATGTATATCTCTAATATGTTTTTATTTAAGCGCGGGGTTAAATATTCACGAATGGAAAGTTGTTTTTAAAACTATAATTAATTTATTAAGTTTTTTCCCAAAATTAATATTCAAAATATATATTAAAAGAAAAAATACTGACGAAATTGCTATTAATTCCCTTTTGCAGGAGAATATTACTCAAAAAATTCAAGAAGAAATCCCAATAGAAGAGGTTTCTTCACAACAACAACTTCCTTTGGAAAGTACAAAGATTGAAAAATTTACAAGCTTTAAAATTCCATCAATCAAATTACTTGATGATCCAGTAAAAATTGAAAACCAATTAGATGAGGAAATTTATAAAACTCAATCGAAATTTCTTGAAAATGTACTTTTAGATTTTAGTATCTCAGGTGAAATAAAAAGAGTTAGTGCTGGACCTGTTGTAACTTTATATGAATTTGAACCAACCGCAGGAATTAAAACATCAAAAATTATAAATCTTTCTGAAGATATAGCCCGTAATACAAGCTCTATATCAACTAGAGTTGCAACTGTTCCTGGCAAAAACACTATAGGAATAGAAATACCAAACAAAATAAGAGAAAATGTTGCTCTAAAAGAAATAATTTCTAGCAAAGAATTTAACAATAAAGATATTAAAATTCCAATAACTCTTGGAAAAAGTATTTCAGGATTTCCAATTGTTGGAGACCTAGTTTCAATGCCACATCTTTTAATTGCGGGAACAACAGGGTCTGGAAAATCAGTCTGTATTAATACTTTAATTTTATCAATTCTTTACAGGCACAAACCTGATGACTGTAAACTTATTATGATTGATCCAAAAATGTTAGAGCTTTCTATCTACCAGGGAATTCCTCATCTGCTAACGCCTGTTATTACTGAACCTAAAAAAGCAACAACAGCTCTAAAATGGGTCGTTAAAGAAATGGAAAAAAGATATCGAGAAATGACCAAAATTGGAGTGAGAAATATTTCAGGATTTAACGAAAAAGCATCTTCTGAAACTAAGAAAAAAATGCCTTACATTGTTGTTATCGTTGATGAAATGGCTGATTTAATGATGATCGCAGGCAAAGAAATTGAAAACTACATACAAAGACTTGCACAAATGGCTAGAGCTGCTGGAATCCATATAGTTATGGCGACACAAAGACCAAGCGTTGATGTTATTACAGGTACAATTAAAGCTAATTTTTCAACTAGAATATCATTCCAAGTATCATCAAAAATAGACAGCAGAACTATATTAGGAGAGCAGGGTGCTGAATTATTACTTGGAAATGGTGACATGCTCTTTATGTCTTCAGCAAGCAGAATAATAAGAATTCATGGTCCTTATGTTTCTGAAAAAGAAATAGAAAGAGTTTCAATATTCTTAAGGCTTCAAGGATCACCAACCTACATTGGAGAAGTAACTAGGATTGAAGAACAGGAAAATGATGAAGTAGTTCTAAACTCAGAAGGAAAAGATGAATTATATAATAAAGCAGTTGAAATAATTAAAACTGAAGGCAAAGCATCTACTAGTTTTTTACAAAGAAAACTTGGAATTGGCTACAACAGGGCGGCTAGAATTATTGATCAAATGGAAGAAGAAAAAATGATTAGCCCAGCAAATCACGTAGGTAAAAGAGAAATCTATTAAAACAAATGAAGAAGTTTTTATACATTGTTTTAACAATGTTAATTTTTTCCTACGTTAATGTGAAAGGATCTGAAAAGGATAGAATAATTGAAAATTTAAAAAAAATAAATTCTATTAAATTTAATTTTACACAAATTACAAATGATACAATAGAAAAAGGTAGTTGCATTATTGTTTACCCAAAAAGAATGAAATGTTTATATGAAGAAGATAAAGAAATTATTGTAGATGATGATTATTTATTTCTGATAAATAAAAAAGAGAATAAGAATTATAATTACAACATTAAAGATACTCCTTTAGGAATTATGCTGGACAAAGAAAATATTATAGAAAAATTACTAAAAGTAGGAAAATTTAGCAGAATAGACAAAAATATAATCGCAATTATAGATCTGAATTCTCAAGAAAGTATTGAAATATATTTCGACTCTAAAGACATGAATATTGCAGGCTGGAAAATAAAAAATTACGACAAATCTAATCTGGAATTCTTAATGAAAAATATTTTAATAAATATTAATACAAACGAAAAATTTGAGGTTCCAAAATAAAAGTCTACAAATTTTCTGGATTGAAAAATATCTTTTCTGTCTTAAAAATTGTCATTCCTCTTGCAAGATAATTTTTTAAAGCATGAGGATGGTCAAGTGTACAAGTATGAACCCAAACTTTATTAATCTTTTGATTAAAAGAGGTTAGTATTGCATCGGTTAATAAATGCCCGCCAATTCCTTTGCCATAAAATTCTTTAAATATTCCAAAATAAGAGATCTCCATTGAAAGAGCTTTTGGATCATAAAGTAACTCATAATATCCTGTTAATTTGTTATTATATTTTAAAATATATAATTTAAAAAAATTATTATTAATATAATCTAACCAATCTTGATCGCTCCATTTAAGTCTATCTTTCCAAAAAAATTCTCTCCCAACTTCTTTATAAAGAAATTTACAAAAATCTATTGTTGGTTTTTTTTCTAGAAGAACTTCTAGATTTTTTTCTTTACAATTTGATTTAATTAAATCGCTTCTTGAAAGAAGATGAAGATAAAATCTATCTATAGGCCTTTCCATACTACTTATGGATCATTCTTCCTAATTTTTCTCCGCCAAAAATATGAAAATGCAGGTGAGGAACTTCTTGGCCACCATCTCTACCGTTATTGCCTAAATATCTATAACCGGAAACAGCCACTCCTAAAATGTTAGCAACTTTTCCTAAAGCTCTAATTAAGCCCTCAATTTCATCACTTTTAGCATTGGCGGCAAAATCATTCATATCTACATATGCGCCTTTTGGAATTACCAAAACATGAATCTTTGTTTGAGGATTAATATCTTTAAATGCAATAGAAAAGTTATCTTCATAAATTTTATCACAGGGAATTTCTCCTCTCAAAATTTTGGCAAATATATTATTTTTATCGTACATTTTTTATTCTATTCTTCTTCTCTTGGATTCCTGAGATCCTTTGTCTTCTCTTTAGCTCTTTCATAATCGAAGTCATTGAAATTTTCTTAAACTCAAGAAGAACCAAAAAATGATATAACAAATCTGCCGCTTCATGAACTATATTTTTTTTATTAGAATATTTAGACGAGAACGCAAGTTCTCTTGCTTCTTCTGCGAATTTTTTTATACAAAAATTATTTCCTTTTTTAAAAAGACTTGCCGTATATGAAATGTTGGGATTATTATTCTTTTGCTTCTTTATTTTCTTTATAAGTTGTTCTAAATTTTTAAACATAATTAAATTCTTATTGGTATTCCCTTTTTAATTAAATAGTTTTTTGCATCC
>SHWR01000048.1 GCA_009693745.1 Candidatus Fonsibacter sp. | reverse complement strand
GGCCATAGCAATCGTCTTGCCTTATCTAAATTTGTATTATCTGGCCAAGAGTCTTGTGGAGAAAATCTATGTGAGCCAACATTAGGACGACCATCAAACTCGCGGTACGTTCCAACTTGGTGCCATGTAAGTCTGACCATTAAACCAGAATAAGTACCAAGATCTGCCGGCCACCATTCTTGACTGTCCGTCATTAATTTAAGTAAATCTTTTTTTAAAGCCTTAAAATTTAATTTTTTAACTTCTTTTTTATAATCAAATCCTGGAAGTGGATTAGTTTTAGTATCGTGTTGATGTAAAATATCTAAGTTAATACTATTTGGCCAAAGTCTTGAGGTATTAGACTCACCCGCTTTGGTAATTCCACCATGCATTACAGGGCATTTTCCTGCTCTATTTTTACCGGAACCATTTATTTTTAATTTTTCTATGCTCATAATTTTTAAAGAGACGGACTCATATCAAATAAAAATTTAAAAGTTAAGTAAACAATTAAGTGTATTTCTACTTAAGGTTTAGTTATTTTGTTATAAAATGACGCAGACAAATTTTTCTTTCTTATGAATATTATAAAAATTTATTACAATCAGTCTTGTTCAATTTGTAATAGTGAAATTAATTATTACAAAAAAAAAATAAAAAATCCTCAATTTGAGTGAGGTTAATATTAATGACAATGTCAAGGCTTGTATTGATACGAAAAAAACTAAAGATCAGCTGATGAGACGTATGCATGCAATGGTTCAAGGCCATTTAGTTGTTGGTGCGAAAGTTTTTTTAATTATTTGGGAGGAGATAGATTATTTTAGAATCTTAGCTAAAATATTAAAAAACCCCATTCTTTATCCAATTTTTTTTATTATTTACGAAATTGCGGCACACTGCCCTTGTATTTAAAGAGTAAATATTTAAATCGCTAAATATTTACGATCCGATCCAACGAATTTTTCCGATATTTATACCTGCAGAATTTAAAATTTGCTAACTAACTAATTTATTAACCTCATCATTATCTAAAAATTTTAATTCCTTTAATAATCCTGCAATTGCAACCTCGGCTGCTTTCATATTTCCATCTTTAATTTTAACAACAATGGATGCTTTTTCTTCAGTAATAATTGCAGCAAATACTCCATCAGCGCCGTTTTTTACTAAAATCTTTTTATTACTACTTTTTGTTAAAATGGAGTTAACGCTTTCAGAGCCTACAAATAAAACAGGATTTTAACGGAGCATTCAAATATTTTCAAAAAATAACTATAAATATGACTATTAAAACTAACCATAATTATTATAAATTATTTGTTTATTTATTTATATGTTTAATTAAATTGAGGTTATAATAAAGTATTATTAATCTTAAATAATTAAATGAAAAAATTTTTTATAATTTTATTTTTATTGTTACTTGGTTTTAAAACTAATGCTTTTGCAAATTCTGGAAATCTTGTAATAGTAACTTCGTTTTCAAAAGATCTAACTGAAAAATTTAAAACTGAATTTGAAAAAAAATATCCAAGTATAAAAGTCGAAATATTGCAAAAAGGCACACCTGCTGGCGTTAAATATATTCAAGAAACTAAATCTAATAACGCTACAGATTTATTTTGGGTTTCTGCACCGGATGCTAACGAGGTTCTAAAAAAAGACTCATTATTGTTTAAGTACACTCCAAAAGTAAAAGGGATACCAGAAAAAATTGGATCGTATCCTACGCATGACAAAGATGGATATTATCTTGGATTTGCCGCGTCCGGTTATGGAATCATGTGGAATACTAGATATCTTTCAGCAAATAAAATTCCAAAACCCAAAGAGTGGTCAGATTTAATTAAACCTGTTTATTACAATCATGTAGGTATGAGTTCACCATCACGCTCTGGCACTACTCATTTAACCCTAGAAGCTATTCTTCAAGGTGAAGGTTTTTCAAAAGGCTGGAATACAATGAAATTTATCGCTGGAAATTTTAAAACAGTTGCTGCTACAAGTTTTGCTGTTCCAGACGGAGTAAATAGTGGTGATTTTGGAATTGGTATTGTAATTGATTTTTTTGGCCTCTCCTCAGCAGCTTCAGGTTTTCCTGTAGAATTTACTTATCCAACAATAACAGCTGTAGTTCCAGCGAACATCGCAATAATAAAAAATGCACCTAATCAAAAAAATGCTGAATTATTTGTGGAATTTTTATTATCTCCTGAAGGACAAACTATATTGTTAGATCCAAAAATTAGCAGATTACCAGTTAATCCTGAAACCTATGCAAAAGCTCCAAAGGATTTTCCAAATCCTTTTAAAGATAAATCAATTGGTAAGGCGGTGAATTTTGATGTGAATTTATCTGAAAAAAGATACAGCGTAATTAATGCTCTTTTTGATGCGATGATCACATATCGTTTAAATGAATTGAAAGAAGCGATATCATCAATCAACAAAGCTGAGCTAGCTTTAGCTAAAAAAGATAATGCACAAGCTAAAGCATTAGTTAAAGAAGCGAAGGATTTAGTTTCAAAATTACCAATTACTGAAGCTCAAGCTAATGATCCTGCTTTTAATGTAATTTTTACAAAAAGCAGATTAGACGCTAAAGATAATGAAAAATATGCAGGTACTCGTCAAGCTGAGGTTGAAGCTGAATGGGATAAGCAAATTGTAAGTAATTACACAAAAGCAAAAGAAAAAGCTCAACAAGCATTAAAATTTTTGTAAAGCATTAACTGAACTTATTCTAAAGTTCATAATTATTAAAATTGTTTAAAAATTTTTTTTTAGGATTAACAGCTATAATCATTGGTTTATTCTTAATTATCTTTTTAATTATACCGATTATTCAAGTTCTTTATGTTTCATTTTTAGATCCCTCAGGAAATTTAACAGTTTCTAACTTTTATGATTTTTTTAAAAGTCAACTTTTTAGGGAGTCATTATATAATTCTTTTTATGTAGCAATAATGTCTGTATTGCTGTCTTCTATATTTGCAATCCCCCTTGCATACTTTACAACGAGATTTAATTTTAAAGGCTCTGTTATAATTCAAGTTCTAGGATTTATTCCTTTAATTATGCCTCCGTTTGTGGGTGCTATTGCCATGAAATTATTGTTCGGAAATAACGGATCTATAAATCTAATTTTAAATGATTGGTTTGGTTTTAAAATCCCATTTATGGAAGGTTTAAATGGAGTTATTTTTGTAGAGTCAGTTCATTATTTTCCTTTTATTCTTGTAAATTTAATTTCAAGTTTAAATAACATTGATCGAAGCATGGAAGAATCTGCCCAAAATTTAGGCTCAAGAGGATTAAGATTATTTAGAAGAATTATATTACCCTTATCCATGCCAGGATATATAGCTGGAGCAAGTTTAGTTTTTTTAAAAGTTTTTGATGATTTAGGTACTCCTCTTCTATTAAACGTTAACAACATGTTAGCGCCACAAGCTTATCTTCGTATCTCTACAATTGGAATTAATGATCCTATGGGCTACGTAATTTGTGTTATTTTATTAGCTGTTTCTATTCTTTCAGTATGGATTGCTAAAATTTCTTTAGGTGGAAAAGATTATTCAATGTTGCAAAAAGGTGGAGCTGGAGGAATATTAAAAAGAGATTTTTTACCTTATCAAAAAAAGTTAGCTTACTTTGTTATTTTTTTAATTTTATTTTTAGTATTATCACCACACATAGCATTAACTCTTTTATCATTTGGAACTATTTGGTCTTTTAGTCCTTTGCCTGATGACTACACTTTTGGCCACTACAAAACAATATTTCAAAATAGTTTTTATATTAAAAATACTTTAATTTATTGTTTGATTGCAGCTTTTTTGGACATTGTCTTAGCATTTCTTATTTCTTACATTGTTCTTCGAACTAAATTTAAAGGAAGACAACTCTTAGACTATATTGCTATGAGCTCAGTTGCAGTTCCGGGTCTTGTTCTTGGGGTTGGATATTTAAAAACTTTTTATTCGGTACAATTACCCTGGAGTGACAAATCATTAGCTTTTTGGTGGGTAATGATTGTAATAGTTCTCACAATCCGAAGATTGCCTTACGCATTAAGAGCTTGCAGTGCTGCATTAATGCAAATTAGCAAATCTCTTGAAGAGTCTGCAGAATCCTTAGGAGCAAAAAAAATTACTATATTTAGAAAAATTTTAATTCCATTAATGACGGGAGGGTTATTAACTGGATTTATTACAAGTTTTTCAACAGCAACTGTTGAATTGTCAGCAACGATAATGTTGGTCTCTCAACAGTCTGATGCTCCACTTGCCTACGCAATATACTCTTATATGCAAACTCCTGCGGGTCGTGGTCCTGGCGCAAGTTTTGGAGTAATCGGTGTTATAATCGTTGCACTAGCTACTTTTGCTACCCAATTTATTATAGAAAAAAAATTTAAACAAAAAAAACCCCAGACTAATATAAATTTATGAACAATATTGTTGAAATCAAAAATATAAATCTTTTTTATGGTAACAATCATATCTTAAAAGACATTAGCATTGAAATTAAAGAAAAAGATTTTTTTACTTTCTTGGGGCCTTCAGGGTGTGGCAAAACTACATTGCTTAGATTAATTGCTGGATTTGAAAAATCAAAATCAGGTGAAGTATTTATTTCAGGTAATGAAATATCAAATCTAAATCCGTGGGAAAGAGATGTAGGAATGGTTTTTCAGAATTATGCATTATGGCCTCATATGTCAGTTTTTAAAAATATAAGTTTTGGTCTTGAGGAAAAAAAATTTTCTCGAAGCGAAATAAATGAGAGAGTTAAAGAAGTTTTAAAACTAGTTGATCTTACAGGATTGAGTGAAAGATATCCTTATCAATTATCTGGTGGTCAACAACAACGAGTTGCTCTTGCAAGAACCTTAATAGTAAAGCCAAAAGTTTTATTGCTTGATGAGCCTCTATCAAATTTAGATGCAAAACTAAGAATTCAAATGAGAAAAGAATTATTGGAGATGCACCGAAAATTGGGAATTACAATTATTTTTGTAACTCACGATCAAGAAGAAGCCAACTCCATGTCAGATACAATTGCAGTGTTTGATAAAGGAATTGTACAACAAATCGGTAAACCTATTGATCTTTATAATAATCCAAAAAATTTGTTTGTTGCAAATTTTTTAGGCACTACCAATATTATTGATGGTTCTGTTTACAAGAATAATGATGAGAACTATTTTAAGAGCAGTAAAGGTTTAATTATAAAAAATGTATTAAGTTATAACTCAAGCGAATGCAAAATTTTATTAAGACCTCAAAACTTATACTTAGAAAAACCAAATAGTGAGATTTTATTTCAAGAATTTGAAGCAAAAATAATTAGCAAAGAATTTTTAGGAAATATTATTCGATATATTATAAATCTAAATGATCACATTTTAATTCTTGATACGGCGCATGAGATTAATAGGAAAATTTATAATTCTGATGAGATTATTAAAATTTATTTAGACTCTAAAAAAATTAAAACTTTTTAGCCATAATTTGTTTTTATATAAATTATTTACAAATTTTCAAATCTAAAATTATAATTTTGCAAGTTCTGCTTTTATAAACTCTGCTATTTTGAGCATTCCGGTTTGTCCGGCTTTCTTTTCTGCAATAGAATTATAATTTGTATTAGTATTTACATCGTAAGTGTACATCATGCCATTTTTATCAAGCATATATTCAATCCCTGCAATCTCAATATTATTAGCCTTTAAAAATTTTTCATAATTTTCAATAAGAGGATTTTGATAATTTTTTACAATCATAAATTTATTGCCATCAGGATTGGTTGGACAGAATTGCTCTTCAATATTACAGGCATCAGCTGGACATAATTCAAAGCTATCACTTGCATCTACTTGCACGGCGTAAAAAAATTTGGAATTAATAAACTCAATACGAGTGACTACTTTTGGATCCGCCTCAATAAATTCTTGTAAAATAGTAATACCATCAATGGAATCTTCGAACTGATTGCCGGTTACATACTTTTCTAATTCAGCTTTATTTTGAAATAACTTAACTCCAAGTCCACGTCCTGCCCTATTATGTTTAATAATGAAAGATTTAGTAAAATGATCTGCCGCAGATAAAATACTTTCTTTTCCTGAACAAAAAATAGATTTTGGAGTTTTAATATTATGCTCATTTAATTTTTTATATTGAAGAGATTTACTAATTTCTAAAGCTAAAGCATTTTCACCGTTGATAATTCTTCTATTGTGAGCTGATAACCAATTTAAAATTACAGCCGTATATTCGGGAGCAAAGCGATGGCCTCTTGAATGGGAAGAAGCACTCATACGATTATAAAAAACTCCAACAGGGGGATAGATGCAGTATTTAAATTAACTTTTGCCATATGCCAATCTTCAAAGGGTATGGATAGTTTTTGCAATTGTTCTTTGAGTGGTAAAGTCCACTCATCATTTTCATGAATGATGTAAGCTTTCATCAGTTAACTTTAAAAGGTTATAGTTATTTAATTTAAAGTTTATTAAGAACCTTTTTTTAATAATTCCTTAATTGAACTTTCCTTGTTATCGCCTAAAGATCGCCCCTGTTCTTTGCCTTGCTTAAATACGATAATTGTACTTTGCCTTGAAACTTTTAAAGTTTTCAGAAGATCTTTGCTGGTATCATAATCTACATTATAGAATGTAAAATTCTTAAACTCTGTTGCCTTCATTAGGGAATTTAAAATAGGATCTTGCGTTGCACATGTTGAGCACCATTTCGCATGAACATGCAGTACTACTGGCTTTCCCTCTTTAATTAATTTATCAAATTCAGTTTGTGAATAAGGTTTGCCGGCTGCAAATAATACTGATTGGAATAGAAATAAACTTAAGATTATCTTGATAAAAATTTTCATTAAAACTAACTTAATTTAATTTCTTTTAAAATCAAAGAATTTTAAAATCTGCCCTTTAGAAAATTCCAAATAATAATAAACAAAACAACTATTAATAATACAAGCTGAATGAGCTCTGGTTGGGTTAAGTTCATAGTGAATACCTATTAAAAAAACTAATATATCATAAAGGGCTTACATTTGCCAAAATGCATCTTTATATTAAGATTAATTAATGGATAAAAAAGCAAAAATTCTAGCAACCTTAGGTCCTGCAATATTTAAGAAAAATATTATTAATAATTTAATTCGTTCTGGTGTGGATGGATTTAGAATTAATTTTAGTCATAATTTAACTGGTATTGAAAAAGTTGTAAAAATTATTAGAGAATGCGAAAAGGCAAATGCAAAACACATTGCTATTGTTGCAGATCTGCAAGGAATTAAGCTTAGAATTGGTAAAATTTTTGGCAATCAAGTTTCCTTAAAAAAAGGAGATACTTTTAATTTCGATTTAAATAAAAAAATAGGCAGTCAAAACAGAGTCTATCTTCCTTACCCCGAGATTTTTAAAAAAATAAAAAAAAGCAATAAAATTCTAATCGATGATGGAAAATTTATATTTAAAATAACTAAACTTGCAAAAAACTCTATTCAAACTCTTTGTCAAAATGATTGCGTTATTAAAAACTTTAAAAGTATTCATATTCCAGGACTAGAAATTGATTTTGATAATCTTACCAAAAAGGATAAAAGTGACATTCAAATTGCAAAAAAACTTAATTGCAATTGGATTGCTCTTTCTTACGTAAAGAATTCAAAAATTATTAAAGAAACTCGAAAAATTGTTCCAAAAGATATTGGCATTATTGCAAAAATTGAAAACAAAAGTGCTATTAAAAATATTAAAGATATCATCAATACTTCTGATGCGATTATGGTTGCACGAGGAGATCTGGCCGTTGAAATAGGTGCTAATGAAGTTCCGCACGTTCAATTAGACATTGTTAAAAAATGTTCTGAACTTGGCAAACCTGTAATCATTGCAACACAGATGCTTGAGAGCATGATTGAAAATAATAAACCCACACGAGCTGAAATTAATGATGTTGGAACTGCAATATTTCAAGGTACGGATGTGGTGATGTTATCTGCTGAAACAGCTGTTGGAAAATATCCCCTACAAGCTGTGCAAGCCATGAAGAAAACTATTGTTTCAACTGAAAAATATAAAAAGGAAAATATTGCTGCATTTAAAAGTAATACTAAAATTAATAATGATCCCGTTAAAGCAATTGCCCTTGCAATCAAAGATATTGCTTACAATATTAAAGTTGAAGCTATCATTGGTTTTTCGGTCACTGGTAATACTGCAAAGTTAGTTTCGGCCATAAGACCCTCTGCAAAAATTATAACAATCTCGCCGCATATTAATATCTCGAGACAGTTGTCATTACTCTGGGGCATTACCTCCATCACTAATAGCGATGCAAAAAACTGGTTACAGATGATGGAAATTTCAAAAAAAATTATTAAAACTCGAAAATTAACTAAGATCGGTGGTTATGCTATTATCACTGCGGGTTTACC
>SHWR01000047.1 GCA_009693745.1 Candidatus Fonsibacter sp. | reverse complement strand
CAGATCTTTTTAAATTGATTTAATATTTTAGCTATTTCTATAGCAGCAGATGTTTTCCCAGTTCCGCCAATATAAATATTTCCCACGCAAATTATAGGAATGTTAAATTTTTGTGCGATAGATAATTTTTTTTTTACTATACTGATTAGATAATAAATAATTGATAATGGATATAACAGTATAGATAAAAAAGACTTATTTTTTTTATCCCAAAATTTTGGTTTAATAAAATACATTTTCTTTAATTAGTTATATATTGGTCTAATTTTTTAATTGTTGATGATAAGATTTCATTACCCATTTTAATTATTTTTTCTTTGATATTATTTTTTTGAGGAATATTAATTTTTTTTTCTAGTTGATTGATTAATTCTTTTGTAGATTTAACTTCAAAAGAAATATTTTCTTTACTTAAAAATTCATATATTTCAGTAAAATTATGCACGTAAGGACCATGAAAGACTAAGGAATTATTATAAGCAACCTCTATTGGATTTTGACCTCCGTGATTAATTAAAGATCCTCCAATGAATATATATTTTGATAATTTTAAAAATCTTTGTGTATTTCCATATGAATTAATTATTAAAATATCTGTACTATCTTTAATATTTGATAAAGAATTTTCGGTTAAAAAGTTTAATTTTAATTTTTTTATAATCTCTTCAATTTTAGCAATTCTATTTATATGTCTTGGTATTATTAGAGTTAATAAATTAGGGTATTTGAGTTTTAAAAATACGTGTGTTTTTATGCACAATTCCTCCTCAGTATTATGAGTACTTAAAGCTATAAATATTATTCTTTTTTGTAAGTTAATGTTGTCTTCGTTTTTTGAGTCTGAATTTTCAGAAATAATAAATTTAAGATTTCCTATATTTTCAATATTGTCAGTTTTAAAATAATGAAAATAATCTCTACTTTCATTACTTTGACATAAGATTAATTTAAAGCATTTTAATATTTCAGATATAGCTGTTTTAAATAATTTCCATTTAGCAAATGATCTTTTAGAGATTCTTCCATTAAGCAAAATGATAGGTATGCTTTTATTTTTTGCATAGTAAATTTGATTTGGCCATATTTCAGATTCTGTAAAAAAAATGATGTTAGGTTTCCATTTCAAGAAAAATTTTTCTATAATTTGCGGACTATCGATAGGTGCAAATTGATGAATAATATTTTTTTTATCAGAATATTTTTTATGAAATATTTCACTAGAACTTAGAGTTGAAGTGGTTACTAAAATTCTATTTTTTTTTACATAGTGATCAATAATTGGAAATATACTTTTCAATTCTCCAATACTTGAGCAATGAAACCACATTAGATAGCCATCATACCTTTGTGCATTTGTTATTCCTAATTTTTCTCTAAAACGTATTGCAGATTCTTTTTTTTTAAGAACTCTAAGACGTAGATATGGATGCAATAAATAATGCAACAATGATGTTGCAAAATAATAAATAATTCTCATTAATTTATAATTTGTTTTTCATATAATTTCTTATATGTCGAAGAATTATTTACTAAAAATTCGTGTTTTCCCTCCTCAACTATTTGACCATCTTCAAAAACTAAAATTTTATCACAATTCATTACAGTGGATAATCTATGTGCAATTATAATAGTTGTTTTGTTTTTAGTTAAATTTTCTATAGCTTTTTGAATAACTGACTCAGATTCAGAATCTAAAGATGAGGTTGCTTCATCTAATAATATTATTGAAGAATTTTTTAATATAGCTCTTGCAATTGATAATCTTTGTTTTTGACCACCTGATAACTTAACACCATTTTCTCCAACTATGGTTTCATATTTATTTGGAAGTTTTTCTACAAAATCTTGAGCGGCAGCAAATTTGCATGCTTCAATTATTTCTTCATTTGAAGCGAATGCATTTCCATATAGAATGTTAGCTCTAATAGTGTCATCAAAAAGTATCACGTCTTGACTTACTAGGGATATTTCTTTTCTTAAAGAGTTTAAGTTAATATCGTTAATGTTTTGATTATCAATAAGTATTGAACCATTTTTTAAATGAAAAAATCTTGGAATTAAGTTTAAAAATGTAGTTTTTCCAGAACCGCTGACACCTACTAGCCCAACTTTGTTCCCACCTTCTATTTTTGCAGAAAGATTTTTTAAAGCATGAGTTCCGTCAGGATAAGTAAAGCTAATATTTTTAAACTCTAAACTTCCATTCTTTAATTTTAAGGATGGAGCATTTTCATCGTGATAAATTTCATTTTTTTGATCTATTATTTCGTAAATTCTTTTTGCTGCAGTAATTCCCTCTTGTAGACCAATATTTATGCTGGCAAGGGCTCTAACAGGCTGATATGCCAGCATTAGAGCAGTCAAGAAAGATACAAATTCTCCAAGCGTTATCGCGCCTTGCATACTTCTATATCCTGCAAAAAAAACTACTATTGCTATAGCTATTGCAGAAATTATCTCCATGATTGGTCCCGCACCTAATCTTGTTTGTTCAACTTTTCTTATAGCTTTAAATTTTTCATCAATAATCATGCTAATTCTTTTTAATTCTTCTTCTTCTTTTTGATATATTTTTATTAACCAGGATCCTTTGATCATTTCACTTAAGAATTTCATAAATTTATCCGAAGCTTCTAAACTTATAAGAACTTTTTTTCCCATTTTTTTTCCAAGATTTTTTGAAGAAAAAGCAGCTATAGGAATCATTATTATTGCAAGCAAACTTAGTTGCCAGTCATGATAGAACATTAATCCAAGCAAGGCGATGAGAGTAAAAGTCTCCTTAAATAAAGTAACAACAACTCCAGTCAAGACACTAAAAAGCACCCCTGTATCACTAGTAAAGTTTGATAAGTATTTTCCGGAGTGTTTTTTTGTAATATGAGAAATGTCTGATAATAAAAATTTTCTAGCCATTAAAGTTTGAATATTTTTGATTATTTTTATTCCAACTTTAATCGTCACAATTCTTGTTCCGTATATTGCAAAAGCTTTAATAATAAAAGTTAGCACTATTACCAAAGGAATAAGATAAAGCATCTTAATATTTTTATTTTCAAAGATTTCCTTAATAGCAGGGTCTAATAACCAAGCTGTAGCAGCCGTTGTAAGAGAAGTTAGGATAATAAATAAAAAAGTTAGACTTAATTCTGGAATATATTTTTTGACTTGCGTTCTAAAGATTCTTTTTACTAAATCTAGTTTATTCATTTATTTGCCTGCAATACTTATATTATTAATTCTAATTGTTGGAGAATTTGTTCTAGATTTAAATTCTAAATCATTAGCTAATACCATTTCTTTAAACATATCTTTAATATTTCCAGCAACAGTAATTTCACTAATTGGATAAGTTATTTCTCCATTTTCTATTAAAAATCCAGAGCCACCTTTGCTAAAGTCACCTGTCACACTGTTAAACCCAGAGCTAAATAATTCTGTTATATAAACTCCTTTTTTAATATCTTTTATTAAATCTGTTTTTGTTAATTTTCCATTTTCAAAATAGCAATTCGTTGTACCACCGCATCTCCCATTAGTTTTTTTATTTAACATTTTACCAGAATAAGTATCTAAAATGACTTCATTAAGTTTTCCTTTTTTTATTAATTCTAATTTTTTACAATCCACACCTTCAGAGTCAAAATTTCTTGATCCTAATCCTTTTTTTATTGACGGATCATCAATAATATTAATATTTTCTTGAAACAGAATTCCTCCTATATCGCCTTTAATAAAACTTACTTTTCTAGCTAAATTATGTCCAGAAATGGACGATATTAAATGAGACAAGAAACTCGAGGATACTCTTGGTTCAAATATAGCAGGTCCACTAAAAGAATTTATTTTTTTTGGACTTAATCTAGCGCTTGCTCTTTCAGCTGCTATTTTTCCAATATCTTTTGGTTTAGTTAAATCACAAAAAAATCTTTTTGATGAATATTCATAATCTCTTTCCATACTTTCCTCTTCTTTTGCAACAACATCACATGAAACACTGAAGATCGATGATCTTTGTCCATTAGAAAAACCATTAGAATTTTTCAGTATGAAATTCGATTTAGCCTCCGTAAACGAAACTCCATTAGAATTAAATATTTTTTTCTGTGCCAATGCTTCAGCTTCGCATTCGGAGATATAATCTTTTTTAGTCTCGTAAGAGACTACAGAATTATCAAATAAATCTAAATCAATATGATCTTTCTCAAGATTGTTACTCTCTGGAAGACCGCAATATTTGTCTTCAGGAGTATTCTTTGCCATTTCATAGCATCTAATAATGGCTTGTTTAATATTATTCTTTGTTAAATTAGAGGTCGAGATAGAAGACTTTTTTTGTCCAATGTAAGTAGTTAGACCAATGCTAATATCTTCAGATCTTATGACCTCTTCAATTTTTCCATTTCTTTGTAACATATCCTCAGAAATTGAATGAGCTACGATTACTTCTGAGCTAGTTGCCCCTATTTTTTTTAGTTCATCAATGCAATATTCACCAAGATTATTTAAGAATGAATTATCTTTAAGCATTGTAGATTTCTAAAAAAAATATTAAAAATATCAAGATTCCAAAAGAATTATTACTATTAAAAACTATTAGGATCTTCTCTCTATTATTAGATTTTATTTTTTTAATTGTTATTACTTGATAAGTTAAATGTAATGTCGCAACAGCCATTAATATAAAGTATAAAAAAGATCTATTTGTTAAAAACCCTAGAGCAATCAATAGAGTTATTGAAGAGATATAGCAAAAAAATAAAAAATTTTTTAGGTCATGTTCAAATTTAATTGCTGTAGATTTGATTTTTATTTTTAAATCATCACGTCTGTCTTGTAAGGCATAAATTGTATCGTATCCTAAGGTCCAAAATACTCCTGCCATATATAAAATTATAGTTTCTATCTTTAAATTTTCAAAAAATACTGACCAACCAAGTAATACCCCCCAATTAAATGTAAAACCAAGAAATAACTGAGGCCAAAATGTTATCCTTTTCATAAAAGGATAGGTAATAATTAATAATCCTGATGACAGACCCAGTATTTTAGAAAAATTATTAAACTGAAATAATATTATTAGCGCAGGTATTAAAAGTAATAAAATAACAAGCCATGCAGTTTTAACTGTTATTTTTCCAGTGGCTATTAAACGTTTTTTTGTTCTTTGAACCTTTATGTCTATTCTCTTGTCTACAATGTCATTATAGACGCAGCCAGCACTTCTCATGATTATAGAACCAATAAAAAATAGAATTAAGTATTTAACAAATAGATAATTATTAATAGTAACCCATTGAGTCATTGCTAAACTCCAAGCGCATGGCCAGAATAGTAAAAAGATTCCAATTGGTTTATTTAATCTTAATAGGTTGGCAAATTGGTACATTTTGTAAAAATTAGATAATTTAGTTACAATAACAGTTATGTCTTTAAAAGTAAGAATTTATTTAGATAAAAGATTAGATTTAGATTTAGATTTAATTTTAGAAAAAGAAGATGCTCATTATTTGAAGAATGTGATGCGCTTGAAAGAAGGACATAATGTTTATTTATTTAACTCTAAAGACGGAGAGTTTAAAGGAGAGATTATTAGTTCCGATAAAAAAAACACGAAAATAAAATTGATCTCAAAAATTGAAAACATAAATAAACCAGGAAAAATATCTTTAATATTTTCTTTAATTAAAAGTTCAAAAATAGATTATTTAATTCAAAAATGCACAGAAGTAGGAGTTAAGAGTTTTATTCCTATTATTTCTGAAAAATCAGTTATAAAAAATTTAAATATTAAAAGAATAGAAAAGATCATAAAAGAATCTTGCGAACAATCTAATCAGTTATTTTTGCCAGCTATTCATGAAGTTGAAAAGTTTGAGCAAAAACTTAAATCTCTTGATAAAAATTCTATGGTTTTTTTTGCAGATATTAATTCTTCTAATAAAAAAATAGATGAGAATATTAAGACTGATAAGAATTGCGAATTTTATTTATTAATTGGCCCAGAAGGGGATTTTTCATTAAAAGAAAGAGATCTATTAAATAGTATGAGCAATTGTTTTCCTATTTCATTAGGGCAGAATATTTTAAGATCAGAAACTGCTGCGGTTGCAGGTCTTACTATATTAAATTTTCAGATACATTAATTTTGGGTTCCTCCAACAGTAATACCATCAATTAAAATCGTTGGCTGACCTACACCAACAGGTACCCATTGTCCGTTTTTTCCGCAAGTTCCAACACCAGCATCTAGTTCCATATCATTCCCAACCATTTTAACTTTTGTTAGAACATCAGGACCATTACCAATTAATGTTGCGCCTTTTAAGGGCTTACCAATTTTTCCATTTTTAATTTCATAAGCTTCAGTGCAAGAGAAAACAAATTTACCATTTGTGATATCGACTTGCCCGCCACCAAAAGCAACAGCATAGATCCCCTTATCAACTGATTTAATTATTTCATCAGGATGATATTTTCCAGAAAGCATATAAGTATTTGTCATACGCGGCATTGGTATATGTTCAAAACTTTCTCTTCGACCATTTCCTGTTGGTTGGACATTCATTAATCTTGCGTTCAATCTGTCTTGAATATAATTTTTTAATATTCCTTTTTCGATTAAAACAGTTTTATTAGTTGGAGTTCCTTCATCATCTATAGTGATTGATCCTCTTCTATTTTCAATTGTTCCATCATCAACAATAGTTACTTGTTCATCAGCTATCTTTTGTCCCATCAAATTTGAAAATGCAGAAGTTTTTTTTCTGTTAAAATCACCCTCGAGTCCGTGACCAATTGCTTCATGAAGAAGTATTCCTGGCCAACCAGGTCCCAAAACTACTTTCATTTCACCAGCTGGGGCATCAATGCTTTCAAGATTAATTAATGCTTGTTTTAATGCAATGTTACAAACTTTTTTCCAATTTAATTCAGTAATGTATTCATCTAATATTTTTCTACCACCAGTTCCATAACTTCCGGTTTCTTTTCTTCCGTTCTTTTCAACCATGATGGACACATTAAATCTAACAAGTGGTCTTTTATCGGAATAACTTTGATTGTCAGGTCTTATGATTTCTATTTGTTGATATTCGGAAAATATTGAACTTGAAACCTGTTTAACATATGAATTTTTAGATCTTAAATACTTATCAATTTTATTTAATAGATCTATTTTTTCAGAAAAGTTTTTTGCTTCAATAGGATTAACGTTCGTATAAAGATATTTATTAGTTTTTTTTGGTCCTGAATTTATTTTTCCAGAATAATTTTTATTAGCATCCAAAATTATTTTTGTGGACTGTTTTAGAGATTCTTCTGTTAATTCATTTGAATGTGAGTAGGTTGTGATGTCATTATTTACTGATCTCAAACCATAACCTTTGCTAGAATCGTAACTCGTATTTTTGATTTTTCCATCATCTAATACTAATGACTCTGAAACGGTAGATTCTAGGAACAACTCTCCGTCATCACACTTAAAAAGAGTATTATTGACTATTGTTTCTGCTGACTTTCTTGAAATAGAATTTTCTTCTGAAAAAAACTCATTTAAATTTGGGTTCATTGTTAGATAAATTGTCGCAAATTTTTTGTATATATTTGTGATAACAATATAGTTAAATAATTATATTTGCATATTATATCTTTAATTAATGACACAAAAATTACTTAATAAATTTTATTTACCTTTAGTTCTTTTTATCTCTACAAGCACATCATTTGCCAGAGAAAATTGGCAGATGGGCTATAATGAGTCAGCAACTTCTGTTATGGATGATATTATTCACCTTCATAACCTTATTTTACTTCCAATAATTGTCGCAATATCTGTTTTTGTACTATTTTTACTTCTTTACTCGATTATAAGATTTAGGGCGTCAAAAAATCCAATACCTTCAAAAACATCTCATAATACTTTCATAGAAATTTTGTGGACAGTTATTCCTTGTTTCATTTTAATTGTGATAGCAGTTCCATCATTTAGATTACTTTATAAACAAGACGTTATTCCAAAAGCTGACGTTACTATCAAAGCAACAGGTTATCAGTGGTACTGGGGATATGAATATCCAGATCAGAAAATTGCATTTGAAGCTAACATGATAGAAACTAAAAATTTAAAACCTAATCAACTAAGACTTTTAGAAACCGATAATCATGTCGTCGTTCCTGTTAATAAAATTGTTAAAGTTTTAATTACAGGAAACGATGTATTACACGCTTGGACCGTTCCATCTTTTGGAGTTAAGAGAGATGCTGTTCCAGGAAGAATAAATGAAACTTGGTTTAAAGCCGAAAAAGAAGGTGTGTATTATGGACAATGTTCTGAGTTATGTGGATCTAGGCATGCATTTATGCCGATTGCAGTTAGAGTAGTTTCTGAAAAACAATATAATGAGTGGCTTAAAGAGGCGAAAGTTAAATTTGCAAAATACCCAGAAAATAACATAGTTGCA
>SHWR01000046.1 GCA_009693745.1 Candidatus Fonsibacter sp. | reverse complement strand
AAGCAGTTGATGAAGCTTATAAGGAAGGATTACTTGGAAAAAATGCTTGTGGTACAGGGTTTGATTTAGACATTTATATTCATCTTGGAGCCGGCGCTTATATTTGCGGAGAAGAAACAGCGTTACTTGAAAGCTTAGAAGGTAACAAAGGTTACCCAAGATTAAAACCTCCATTCCCAGCTTTAATAGGACTTTATGGTTGCCCAACTATTGTAAATAATGTTGAAACAATCGCAGTAGTCCCAACAATTTTAAGAAGAGGTGGAAAATGGTTTGCAGGGTTTGGTAGACCAAAAAATACAGGTACAAAAATTTTCTGTATTTCTGGAAACGTAAACAACCCATGTAATGTTGAAGAAGAAATGGGAATACCTTTAAAAGATTTAATTGAAAAACATGCAGGCGGAGTTGTGGGTGGATGGGATAATTTGCAGGCAGTAATTCCAGGTGGATCCTCCATGCCATTACTTAGTAAAAAGATTTGTGACACCATAAAAATGGATTTTGATGCTTTAGTTGAGGCTAAAAGTGGTCTCGGAACAGCTGGGATTGTTGTAATCGATAAGTCACAAGATATCGTTAAATGTATAGCCAGAATTGCGAGATTTTATAAGCATGAAAGTTGTGGTCAATGTACTCCCTGCAGAGAAGGATCTGGTTGGATGTGGAGAATGTTGGAGAGAATTGCAAAAGGAGACGCAGAGGTTGCGGAGCTAGATATATTAATGGATGTAACTAAGCAAATTGAAGGTCATACGATTTGTGCATTTGGCGAAGGATCTGCTTGGCCAGTTCAAGGATTGTTAAGACATTTTAGATCTGAAATTGAAGATAGATTAAATTTTAAAAATAAAAAGATAGCCTAAATGGTAAAAGTTAAAGTAGATGGAATTGAGGTAGAGATACAACAGGGTGCTACAGTGTTGCAAGCCTGTGAACTTGCTGGAAAAGAAATTCCAAGATTTTGTTATCATGAAAGATTATCGATCGCTGGTAATTGCAGAATGTGTTTGGTTGAAATGGAAAAATCACCCAAGCCTATTGCATCATGTGCAATGCCTGTGGCTGATGGACAGGTGATTTATACGAATACCGAAATGGTAAAAAAAGCTCGTGAAGGTGTAATGGAGTTTTTACTTATTAATCATCCGTTAGACTGTCCTATTTGCGATCAAGGCGGAGAGTGTGATCTTCAGGATCAATCTATGAAATATGGAGTTGATAAATCTCGTTACGAATTAAATAAGAGATCTGTAAAAGAAAAATATATGGGACCGTTAATTAAAACGGTTATGACAAGATGTATTCATTGCACACGTTGTATTCGTTTTGCATCTGAAGTTGCGGGTGTTCCAGATCTTGGTGCTATTAACCGCGGTGAAAATACGGAGATCACAACTTACTTAGAAAAAACTTTAGATTCAGAATTATCAGCAAATGTAATTGATCTTTGTCCGGTTGGTGCTTTAACATCAAAACCCTATGCTTTTGAAGCAAGACCTTGGGAATTAACAAAAACAGAAAGTATTGATGTAATGGATGCAGTTGGTTCTAACATTCGAGTAGATACTAAGGGCTGGGAAGTTAAAAGAATTTTACCAAGAATAAATGATGATATTAATGAGGAATGGATTTCTGATAAGACTCGCTATGCTTGTGATGGATTATTAAAAAATCGATTAGATACCCCTTTCATTAAAATTAACGGTAAACTTCAGGCCTGTAGTTGGGATGACGCTTTTAAATTTATTTCTGTGAATACAAAAGGACTTAGTGGTGACAATGTCTATGGAGTAGTGGGTGATTTAGTTGATGTTGAAACTATGTATATGTTTAAAAGATTTTTCAATGATGTTTTATCTTCTGATAATATAGATTTTAGACAGACAAATTATTTTATCGATCCCTCTCATAAAGCTAATTACTTATTCAACACATCTATTGCTCGTATAGAGGAGGCTGATTTAGTAGTTTTAGTTGGCTCTAATCCAAGATTAGAAGCAACAATCTTAAATGTTAGAATTAGAAAAGCTTATTTAACTAGAAAAACTAAGGTTTATTCTATTGGTGATGTAGGTGATTTAACTTATCCGCACGAAAATGTTGGTTCATCATTTTCAGCAATTGGTGAAATCTTAGCAAAAAATGGAAAAATTTATAACAGTCTTAAGTTAGCAAAGAAGCCAATATTTATTATTGGTGAATCTGGATTAAGCTCAAATGGTGAATATGTTCTCGAAACAATCAAAAAGATTTTAAAAGATAATAATTTTTTGAATAATAATTGGAATGGTTTGAATGTTTTACATCAAAATGCAGCAAGTGTTGGTGCAATATATTTAAATTTACTTAAATCTAATTTTTTAGATAAATTAAACGATGATAATTTTAAAATAGTTTATCTTTTAGGAGCAGATCAAATTAGAATTAATAACAAAAATAAATTTATAATTTATCAAGGATCGCACGGCGGACTGAATAGTAAGTCTGCAGATGTAATTTTGCCTGGTGCTGCTTATACAGAAAAGCAAGGTTTGTATGTAAATACAGAAGGTAGAGTGCAAGATGCTAATAAAGCAAGTTTTCCACCAGGAAATGCTAAAGAAGACTGGAAAATACTAAGAGCATTGTCAGATGTTTTTAAAAAAACAATCGACATTAATTCTCATCAAATTTTAAGAGAGAATTTATTTAAAGAATATCCAATATTTAAAGAGTTAGATGAATTACCAAAATCTTCAATTGAAAGTCTAACATTTAAAAATGTTACGCCAATAAATGGTAATATTAAAATGGCTGATTTTGATTTTTATTTCTCAAATATTATCGCAGCATCATCAAAGACTATGGACGAATGTAAAAAAGCAAAACAAATTTTGCAAAAAACAGGAACTGATAATTAATGTTTTTAGAATATTTAAATATAGTTTTGTATGATCTTTTAAAGATTACAGCCCTTCTTGTTCCAGTTTTGATTGCTGTCACAATGATTATTTGGCTTGATCGAAGAGTATGGGGAGCTGTACAACTTAGAAAAGGACCTAACGTTGTCGGACCTTTTGGTTTATTGCAAACAGTAGCAGATGCACTTAAGTATATTTTTAAGGAAGTTATTATTCCAATTCATGCGAATAAAGTAATTTTTATAATTGCTCCAATTGTAACAATGTCATTAGCATTAATTGCTTGGGCAGTTATCCCATTTAGTGAAACATTAGTGCTTGCAAATATTAATGTTGGTATTCTTTATATATTCGCAGTTTCTTCTCTTGGTGTTTATGGAATTATAATGGCAGGTTGGGCATCTAACTCTAAGTATCCTTTTTTAGGAGCACTAAGATCCGCCGCACAAATGGTTTCATACGAAGTGTCAATAGGATTTATTATAATAAATGTATTGTTGTGTGCAGGTTCTTTAAATTTAGTTGATATAGTCCTTGCGCAGAAAAACATTTGGTATGCAATTCCATTATTCCCTATGTTTGTTATCTTCTTTATCTCTGCATTAGCCGAAACAAGTAGACCTCCTTTTGATTTGCCAGAGGCTGAAGCTGAACTTGTTGCCGGATATCAAACCGAATATTCAGGAATGATGTACGCGTTATTTTGGTTAGGTGAATATGCGAATATTTTGTTATTATGCGGTCTTGGTTCTGTTTTATTTTTAGGTGGTTGGCTATCACCAATTGATATTTATCCATTTAATGCAATTCCATCCCCACTTTGGTTAATTTTTAAAATATTATTTTTATTTATCTTATTTGCTTTAGTGAAAGCAATTGTGCCTCGATACCGTTATGATCAATTAATGAGATTAGGTTGGAAAGTATTTTTACCATTCTCATTGTTCTGGGTCGTATTAACTGCAGCTTTTTTATATTTTTTTAACTTATTACCTAAATGAAAATAAAATTTTCTAGAATATTAAAAATAATTTTTTTATCAGAGTTTGTTAAAGGGCTTTATCTTGCTTTTATTTATATGTTTAAAAGAAGAGCAACAATTAACTATCCATTTGAAAAAGGTTCAATCAGTCCAAGATTTAGAGGCGAACATGCTTTGCGAAGATATCCTGACGGGGAGGAGAGATGTATTGCTTGCAAATTATGTGAAGCTGTTTGTCCGGCTCAAGCAATTACTATTGAAGCTGAACTTAGTGAAGACGGTTCTAGAAGAACGACTAGATACGATATCGATATGTTAAAATGTATTTACTGTGGTCTTTGTCAAGAATCCTGCCCAGTAGATGCAATTGTACAAGGACCTAATTTTGAATTTGCAACAGAAACTAGAGAAGAACTTTATTACAATAAAGAAAAACTTTTAGAAAATGGCGATAAGTGGGAAAAAGAATTAGCTCACAACATTAAAGTAGATAAATCATTTAGATGATTGCACATGCATTAGTTTTTTATTTATTGTCTTCAATAACTATTCTTTCTAGCATTATGGTTATTTCTTCAAAAAATACCGTGCACTCAGTTTTCTTGTTAATTTTAGCATTTGTAAATGTTTCTTGTTTATTCATTATGATTGGCGCTGAGTTTATCGGTATGATTTTGTTAATCGTGTATGTGGGTGCTGTTGCAGTTTTATTTTTATTTGTCGTAATGATGCTTGAAGGAAATTTTGTGAAAGTTAAACAAGGTTTCTTACAATATATCCCATTTGGTTTTTTTATTGCCGCAGTTATATTTTTTGAATTAATTATTATCATTGGAAGTTGGCAGTACAAACCGGAATTTATCAAGACTGCGAAAATTGCTTATAATGTAAAAGAAACTAATACTGAACAGATCGGAAAATTAATTTATACAGATTTTTTTTTACCATTCCAACTCTCAGGGATTATTTTATTAGTTGCCATGATAGGAGCTATTTTATTGACTTTTAGACGTAGAGATAACCTTAAAAGACAAGACATTTTAAAACAAACATCTCGTGAAAGAGAAGACTCAATAGAGCTTGTAGATGCTGAAAGTAACAAAGGAGTAAAAGTTAATGATTGAAATTACCCTAGCTCACTATCTATTTTTATCAGCAATTATTTTTACATTAGGAGTATTTGGAATTTTTGTTAATCGCAAAAACGTCATTGTTATTTTAATGTCAATTGAATTAATTCTGCTCTCAGTTAACATTAATATGGTTGCTTTCTCTGTTTATTTACAAAATATAACAGGGCAGATTTTCACACTCTTTATATTAACTGTTGCAGCAGCAGAGGCCGCAATTGGTCTTGCTATACTTGTCGTGTTCTTTCGAAATAAAGGATCTATCCAGGTTGAAGATATTAATTCAATGAAAGGTTAAATGTTTTATTTAATATTATTTTTACCCTTACTTGGATCTTTTATTTCTGCTTTCTTTTATAAAAAGATTGGTGATAGAACTTGTCAAATTTTAACGTCTACATTTATTACAATTGGAGCCATTCTCTCTTCAATTATTTTATTCGAAACTATTAAAACTGGAAAAATTTATCAATATCCAATATTTAATTGGATTACATCTGGTTCATTAAACCTTCATTGGTCAATTTATGTAGATTCACTGACAGCTGTAATGTTTGTCGTTGTGAATTCAGTTTCTGCTCTAGTTCATATTTATTCAATTGGATACATGAGTCATGATCCTCATAAACCAAGATTTATGTCTTACCTTTCTCTTTTTACATTTATGATGTTGTCACTTGTTACTACTGATAACTTTTTGCAATTATTTTTTGGTTGGGAAGGCGTTGGTCTTGCTTCTTATCTATTAATTGGTTTTTGGTTTAAAAAAGAATCTGCAAATAACGCTTCTATCAAAGCGTTCATTGTAAACAGGGTAGGTGATCTTGGTTTATTAATTGCAATGTTTCTAATTTTTAAAACTTTTGGATCTTTAAATTTTAGTGAAGTTTTTTCACAAGCCGCCGCTCAATCTAAAAGTTCTATTAAAATTTTTGGTGGAGAATATAATTTAATCACAACTATTTGTGTATTCTTGTTTATTGGAGCTATGGGAAAATCTGCGCAAATTATTTTACATACTTGGCTTCCAGATGCCATGGAAGGTCCAATACCAGTATCCGCATTAATTCACGCTGCAACCATGGTTACTGCAGGAGTTTTTTTAGTTGCAAGATGTTCGCCTCTATTTGAGTACTCACAACATGCTTTAAACTTAGTTGCTTTTGTCGGTGCTACAACTGCAATCTTTGCGGCCACTATTGCAATTGTTCAAACAGATATAAAAAGAATTATTGCATACTCCACATGTAGTCAGCTTGGTTACATGTTCTTTGCGGCTGGAATGGGCGCTTATAATGTAGCTATATTTCACTTATTTACACATGCCTTCTTTAAAGCTCTTTTATTCTTAGGCGCAGGTTCAGTAATTCACGCATTTCATGATGAGCAGAATATAGAAAAGATGGGTGGAGTTTGGAAAAAAATTCCACTGACTTATACGTTAATGTTAATTGGTACACTTGCTTTAACAGGTTTTCCATTACTTGCAGGATTTTATTCTAAAGATGCAATTATAGAGTCCGCTTATTTTTCTAAAAGTTTATTTGCAGGTTATGCATTTGTAATTGGTATTACCACTGCATTTATTACTTCAATTTATTCATGGAGATTAATTTTTAAAACTTTCCACGGCAAATATAATAACACAATTAGTTTTGAAAAAATTCATGAGTCAGGACCAGTAATGCTTATTCCATTATTATTACTTGCGGTCGGTGCAATATTTTCAGGTTATGTATTCCATGGAATATTTATTGGTGAGAATACACAATTCTGGGGTAAGGCAATATTCTTTTTAAATAAAATAGCTTATGGTCATCCACCACTTTGGCTACTGATTTTAATCCCAACGTTAGTAATTTCTGCAATTCCTTTATCATTTATTTTATTCTTAAAAAGAAAAGATATTGTTGAAGGCTTTGTTAACAATAATAAACCTTTTTATAATTTTTTAGTTAAAAAATGGTACTTCGATGAACTTTATGATTTAATTTTTGTAAGAACTTTTAGAAATATCGGTACATTTTTGTGGCAAAGAGGAGATGTTAAAACCATCGATGCTTATGGACCAGATGGAGTTGCAAAAGTTATAAAAAATCTATCTGAGAAAGCAAGCATAATTCAATCGGGTTACTTATATCATTACGCAACAGTAATTTTAATTGGCTTAATATCAATCGTATCGTTTTTGATTATTATTTAATATGAACTTCCCAATTTTATCTTTCTTAACTTTTTTTCCATTAGTTGGTGTTATTTTTATTTTATTAAGACGAGGAAGTGATGAAGTAGTTGAACAATCATCAAAAAATATTTCAATTTTAGTATCTGTTGTTAATTTTATCGTATCATTATTTCTATGGAGTAAATTTGATTTAACGAATCCTAGTTTTCAATTTGTTGAAGAAACAAAATGGATAAAGAATTTTGTTTCATATAAAATGGGGATTGATGGAATTTCAATATTTTTAGTTTTACTTACAACTTTCATTTCTCCTCTTTGTATTTTTGCAGCGATTAATAGTTTGAAGAAAAGAGTTAAAGAATTTTTAATTGCAATTTTAATAATGCAGACTTTTATGATTGGAGTATTTTGCGCCTTAGATTTATTCTTATTTTTCTTATTTTTCGAGGGCGGATTAATTCCAATGTTTTTAATCATTGGTATTTGGGGAGGGGAAAGGCGAGTTTATTCAGCTTTAAAGTTCTTTTTATATACGTTTTTAGGATCAATTTTCATGCTGATAGCAATTATCGCCATTTATTGGAACATGAATACTTTAGATCTTGTCAAATTAATGGGATCTAAAATTCCTGAAAACTTACAATACTGGATGTGGTTAGGTTTCTTTATATCTTTAGCAGTGAAACTTCCAATGTGGCCGTTTCATACATGGTTACCAGATGCGCACGTTGAAGCACCAACGCCAGGATCTGTAATACTTGCTGCTATATTATTAAAAATTTCAGGTTATGGGTTTATTAGATTTTCACTTGGATTATTCCCAATCGCTTCTCATTATTTTGCAAACTTTGTATTTGTACTAAGTATTATTGCTATTATTTACGCATCCTTAGTCGCGCTAATGCAAACAGATATGAAAAAGCTAATTGCCTATTCATCTGTTGCTCATATGGGTTATGTTACTATTGGAATTTTTTCATTTACTAAACAAGGAATTGATGGAGCAATTTTTCAAATGATTAGTCATGGATTAATTTCTTCATCATTATTCTTATGCGTTGGCGTTCTTTATGATCGTGTTCACAGTAGATTAATTCAAGACTATTCAGGTGTTGTAAATATTATGCCAAAATTTGCTTTAGTATTTGTATTTTCATCTCTCGCAAATATTGGGTTACCAGGCACAAGTGGTTTTGTTGGTGAGTTTTTAACTTTAATTGGAATTTTTAAAGTAAATTATATTGTATCCATACTTGCAGCAACCGGAATAGTTTTATCTGCCGCCTATTCATTATGGTTATGTAAACGAGTTGTGTTTGGAGAATTAAAAGTTAATAATTCAGGTGGAAAACTATTAGACTTAGACGCAACAGAAATTGTTATTTTATTTACATTAATGGCTTTAACAATTTTATTTGGCGTTTACCCA
>SHWR01000045.1:2500-8683 GCA_009693745.1 Candidatus Fonsibacter sp. | reverse complement strand
CTTACTTCCAAAAGATGAGGCAGATGAAAAGAATGCTATTATTGAAATAAGAGCAGGAACAGGAGGCATGGAGGCTGCTTTATTTGCTGCTGACTTATTTAATATGTACCAAAAAGTTGCAGTGTTGAATGGTTGGAAAGTTGAAATTATAAATTTATCAAATAGCGAGGGCGGTGGTTACAAAGAAATTATTGCATCTATTGTAGGTCGCAACGTTTTCTCTAAATTAAAATTTGAGTCAGGAGTTCATAGAGTCCAACGCGTTCCTGATACTGAGACACAGGGAAGAATTCATACATCAGCAGCAACCGTTGCAGTTTTGCCCGAGGCCGAAGAAGTCGATGTGAAAATTAATGATGTAGATTTAAGGATTGATGTTTTTAGATCAAGTGGTCCCGGAGGACAATCAGTTAACACAACGGATAGCGCAGTTCGAGTAACGCACATTCCATCAGGAATAGTTGTCTCGCAACAAGATGAAAAATCACAACACAAAAATAAGGCAAAAGCTTTAAAAATTTTAAGATCAAAACTTTATGACTTACAAAGATCTCAACAAGAAAGTGAAAGAGCAAAAGCTAGAAAAAGTCAGATCGGAACAGGGGATAGATCTGAAAGAATTAGAACTTATAACTTTCCACAAGGAAGAGTTACAGATCATAGAATTAATATGACGCTTTATAAGTTAACAGATTTTTTAGCTGGAGATGCGTTTAAAGAATTATCAGATGCTATACAAATTCAATTCCAAGAAGAGCAGTTAGAGAACTTAAAGATATAAATATATGTTAGTAAACGAAGCAATTGCTTTTGCAGAACAAGAATTTAAAAAAAGTAATAATTTAAATTCTAGGTTAGATTCTGAGATATTAGTTTCTCATTTATTTAATATTCCAAGAGAAAGTATTTATTCTAAATTAAAAGAAAATCTTACGTCTAATAAAACTGAAGAATTTCATAAATTAGTAAGCAGAAGAGTAAAAAAAGAACCAATTGCTTACATATTAAATAATAAAGAATTTTGGAGTATAAATTTTTATGTTGATCGTTCAGTTTTAATACCAAGACCTGAAACTGAAGTGTTAATTGATTTAATATTATCTCACATAAATAATAAGAATAACTATTTAAATATTTTAGATATAGGAACAGGTTCTGGCTGTATTTTAATATCTTTATTAAAGGAACTAGTTAAAGCTAAAGGATTTGGCGTAGACAAATCTTCAAAAGCAATTGCTATTGCAAAAAAAAATTCTATTTCACAAAAAGTTGATAATCGCGCATTATTTAAAAATGTTAGTTTGGATAAAATAAAATTTGATAAAAAATTTGATCTTATTGTTTCAAATCCTCCATATTTACCAGATGCGCAAATAAAGAATTTAAACTCAGATATTAGGCTGTATGAACCTAAAATTGCCTTGCAAGGAGGCTTCCAGGGAGTTGATTTTTTATATAAAATTGTAGTTTTAGCTTCAAAAATTTTAAAAATAAATGGTTTGCTAGCGCTTGAAATTGGTGATAATCAATTTCACATATTAGCGAAATATTTAAAAAAAAATCGCTTTAAAATTTTAGATAAATATATTTTAATTAACAAACAAGTTCGTTGTTTATTAGCAACTAAACTTTAGAAAATATTATAATAATAACTAAGAATTGACATTAAATGGCATTTATGGAAGTTTAAGGACTTCTCTGAAATTGAAATAGAACAAATCAAACAATAAATAATAATTTTAATTCAAATAATTGATGAATAGTTTTGTAAGAAGACCACCAAGAAGACGCCCAGATCAAAGAAGTGGTGGCGGAATGAGAAGACCAAGTAATGGCGGTTTTAGAACTAATAGATCTCAAAACATTGAGCACTCTTTTAATAATAATGGAAATAATGGGTATAGAAATAATGGTTCAGCTCATGGCGCGCATAAGCTAGTTGAAAAATATATTAACTTAGCAAGAGAAGCCCTTGCATCTGGTGATATCATTTTATCTGAGAATTATTATCAGCATGCTGATCATTATATAAGAATGGCTCCTTCACAAAATAGATCAGAGAGAAATGGATCTGAAACTGAAGCGCCAGTTGAGACAACTGAAATTATTAATAAAATTCCTGGTGTTCATTTAGATGAGCCATAAGAAACAGCTGCTACTAATTCAGAACAAGCTGATGGAAATTCTTAAAATAGCTTAAAATCTATTATTTCTTTTTAGAGGCCTCTAAAATCAAGTTATCTATATTTCGCTTTTGCATCTCAAAAAAGTTTTTATTGTTGCCTTCTAAAGGATTGGAGGATGGCAATTTTAATGTTTGTGAATTTACTTTTTTTCCGTTTACTATAACTTCATAATGTAAGTGTGGCCCTGTAGAGCTCCCAGTACTTCCTAAATATCCTATAACTTGACCTTGCTGAACTTTGACACCACGTCTTATACCTTTCGCATAATCTTGTAAGTGAGCATAGTTAGTTTGATAAATAGGGCTGTGATGAATTGAAATAAATTTTCCATAACCACCTTTCCATCCAGCATACTTAACCGTTCCAGCACCAGATGCCATCACAGGTGTCCCAATGGGTGCAGCAAAATCTGTACCTTGGTGTATTTGGTTGTAACCTAAAATGGGATGAATTCTAAATCCGTAACGAGAGGATAATTTTGCTCCATTGATTGGAGTTCTCATTAAACTTTTTTCAATACTTTTTCCATCAGGAGTAAAGTAAGCAATACTTCCATTAGGATATTCATAACGATAAAGAATAATATTTTTTTCAACATTAGTGATCTCGCTGTAAAGAATATTACCAGTTCTCTGCGATACACCATCATCATCTAAATATTTTTCATAAAATATTTTAATTTTATCATTTTTTTTTAAATCACGTTGAAAGTCCACTTCAAAACCATAAAGTTTTGCAAATTGTGCAACAATACTATTTTCAATACCAGATTGTTTGGCTGTTCTGTAAACTCCTCTATCAATTGTGGTTTCAATTAAATGATTTTTTTTTGTTAAAATTTTTGTAACTCTTTTTGTTTCATAAACATTATCTTTGTTTAAAAATACGTGAATGGAGGTAATGTTATCTACATTAACTGTTAGTCTTGAAACAAAGTTTCCATTTTTTTCTTTTTTAACAATCAAATAAACTTTTTGATCTTTTTTTAATGCACCAATATTGTATTCTCTTCTTAAGGCTCCAAGAACATTACTAACTTCTACTGGTGAAATTTTTTGATCATAAAGAATTTTTTGAATGCTATCCCCGTTCCTTGCTTTAAATTCAATTTTTATCGCACCTGAATTAAATTGATTAAATAAGAAATCTTTAACTGTTATTAAGTTATTTTCTAACTCTTGATTTTTATTCTCTATATTTTCGCTATTTTGATCAAAGGATTTAAATATAAAAATTAAGATTATTAGAAATGGAATTATTACAAATACCAAACTTAACTTTAAGTTTGCTCTCTTTTTTAGAATTTTTTGAAACACCTGGACTTAAATATCTCATTAGCTTTTTAGAGTCATCTCAAACCTCAATTTTAAGTTGTTGAGTGCATATATTATAGCTAATTAGAGGCTATTTTGTTGAGTTAAAATGCACAATAGCTGTGTTGACTTAGCAACATTTTAGACGTACATACATCCTCCCTTGCCCTGAATAATTAATTATTTAGGGGCAAATTAATAAAAATTTAAATAAGACAAAGAGAAATCTTAACAGATTTCTTGTTGTCTTGTTGAGCTCTTTAAAAACGTAAATTAGGAAGAGAAGCGTGGACGGCTATATTTGTAAAAAAATTTGGCTGTACACACTTCTATAAAAAATACAAAAGTAATTTTGTACAAGCTGTTTTTAATTAAACAGATAGTAAAAGCTTGTGTACGCCGTTATTAAACTTGAGAGTTTGATCATGGCTCAGAACGTACGCTGGCGGCACGCCTAACACATGCAAGTCGAACGCAGTAGCAATACTGAGTGGCAGACGGGTGAGTAACATGTGGGAATCTGCCTTGTGGTTCAGGACAACATTGGGAAACCGATGCTAATACTGGATAAGCCCTTACGGGGAAAGTTTTAATGCCATAAGATGAGCCCGCATTTGATTAGTTAGTTGGTGAGGTAATGGCTCACCAAGACAATGATCAATAGCTGATCTGAGAGGATGATCAGCCACACTGGGACTGAGACACGGCCCAGACTCCTACGGGAGGCAGCAGTGGGGAATCTTGCACAATGGAGGAAACTCTGATGCAGCGATGCCGCGTGAGTGAAGAAGGCCTTTGGGTTGTAAAGCTCTTTTGTAGGGGAAGATAATGACTGTACCCTAAGAATAAGGTCCGGCTAACTTCGTGCCAGCAGCCGCGGTAATACGAAGGGACCTAGCGTAGTTCGGAATTACTGGGCGTAAAGCGCGCGTAGGCCGTTGAGTTAGTTAATTGTGAAATCCCAAAGCTTAACTTTGGAACTGCAATTAAAACTGCTCGACTAGAGTTTGATAGAGGAAAGCGGAATACATAGTGTAGAGGTGAAATTCGTAGATATTATGTAGAACACCAGTTGCGAAGGCGGCTTTCTGGATCAACACTGACGCTGAGGCGCGAAAGTATGGGTAGCAAAGAGGATTAGATACCCTCGTAGTCCATACCATAAACGATGATTGCTAGATGTTGGAAATTTATTTTCAGTATCGCAGCTAACGCATTAAGCAATCCGCCTGGGGAGTACGACCGCAAGGTTAAAACTCAAATGAATTGACGGGGACCCGCACAAGCGGTGGAGCATGTGGTTTAATTCGAAGATACGCGCAGAACCTTACCAACCCTTGACATGTCTGTCGCGAGTTTAGGAAACTAGACTTTTCGGTTCGGCCGGACAGAACACAGGTGCTGCATGGCTGTCGTCAGCTCGTGTCGTGAGATGTTGGGTTAAGTCCCGCAACGAGCGCAACCCCTACTTTTAGTTGCCATCAGGTCATGCTGGGCACTCTGAAAGAACTGCCAGTGATAAGCTGGAGGAAGGTGGGGATGACGTCAAGTCCTCATGGCCCTTACGGGTTGGGCTACACACGTGCTACAATGGTAGTGACAATGAGATGCAAAGTGGCGACGCTAAGCTAAACTCAAAAATCTACCTCAGTTCGGATTGCACTCTGCAACTCGAGTGCATGAAGCTGGAATCGCTAGTAATCGTAGATCAGCGTGCTACGGTGAATACGTTCCCGGGTCTTGTACACACCGCCCGTCACACCATGGAAGTTGGTTCTACCTTAAAGCAGATTGCTAACCGCAAGGAGGCGTTTGACCAAGGTATAGTCAGCGACTGGGGTGAAGTCGTAACAAGGTAGCCGTAGGGGAACCTGCGGCTGGATTACCTCCTTTCTAAGGACAGTTCGAAAGTTTACTTTTGAACTATCACTTAACATTGTACATTGTAGCCGTCCTCGTTTCTCTTCCTTATCTCTAATGTTTGTAAAAGAGTTCATTCAACAAAAGGGCCGGTAGCTCAGTTGGTTAGAGCACACCCTTGATAAGGGTGGGGTCGAAAGTTCGAGTCTTTCTCGGCCCACCATTTTTATTAGGGGGATTAGCTCAGCTGGTAGAGCGCCTGATTTGCATTCAGGAGGTCAGCGGTTCGATCCCGCTATCCTCCACCAAATTTTAGAGAAATTCTTTAACATTGTTAATTTGTATCAATATTTTTATATCCTTGTGAAAAATTTATTTTTCACAAATTTTAAAAATTCAATTTACACAGAAAAATTTTTTCTGTGCATAAATCAAGCGTTTAAGGGCGTCTGGTGAATGCCTTGGCACTGAAAGTCGATGAAGGACGTGATATACTGCGATAAGTTTCGGGGAGTTGTATGTAAACTTTGATCCGAAAATTTCCGAATGGGAAAACCCAACTCTTTAAGAGTTATTTCAAACTGAATACATAGGTTTGAAAAGGCAACCTAGGGAACTGAAACATCTAAGTACCTAGAGGAAAAGAAATCAATTGAGATTCCGTCAGTAGTGGCGAGCGAACGCGGAACAGGCCTGTAGTTTTATTTGTACAACTAGAAAAACCTGGAAAGGTTTGCCATAGAGGGTGATAGCCCCGTAAAGGTAAAAGCAAATAAGATTCTTGAGTAAAGCGGGACACGAGAAATCCTGCTTGAAGATAGGGG
>SHWR01000002.1 GCA_009693745.1 Candidatus Fonsibacter sp. | reverse complement strand
ATAATTTATTATTTACTCGTTCGTTTAACTAAAAAAGTTAACAAGAAATTTCCTTTAATAACTTTATCATTAATAAGTCTTTTGCTTTTAATTTGCTCTTTAATGTATTTTAGATTTACAAGCACACAGCCTAAAGGGCTAAATTATACTCCTCCAAAATATGAAAATAACAAAATAGTTCCTTCAAAAATTAAATAAGACTAATTATATTTTTTAGCTAACTGTTCTAATACTTTTGGTAAATTTTTAATGATATCTTCTGCTATCAATCCTTTTTTAATCATTCTAGCGGCATAAGAATGCAGCCATACACCGGCACAAGCCCCATCAAATGCTGACATTTTATTTTTTCCAACAAGACTTGTAATTATTCCGCTTAAAACATCTCCAGAACCAATCACTGCCAATTCTTCTGTGGAAATTGTATTAACACAAACTTTTCCATCCGGAGATGCTATAATTGTATCTGGACCTTTAAAAACTAGAATGCAGTTTGCTTTTTTTGCAGCTTTTACTGATTTTTCAATTTTATTTTTAACATTTTTAAGATCTGAAAAAATTCTATTAAATTCTCCTTCATGAGGAGTAATAATTTTATTCTTATCCAAAATTGAAAATAATTCTTTTGGATTTTTAGCAAAAGAAGTTATTGCATCTGCATCTATAACTACATTGCTAATGTATTTAGATATCAGCTTAGTATTTTCGATGGTTTCTTGATTAACACCTGCACCCGGTCCTATAAGAAAAGAGGTTATCGAAGAATAACTTAGAAGATCTTTAAGTTCTTCTTTAGAATTAATTTCAATTTTTAATAATGAAAAAAACCTATGATTATATTTATCTATAGTATCTTTATTAGCAATAATTGTTACTGATCCTGCACCACAACGAATAGCTGCGCTTGATGATAATAACGATGCACCTATATAATTTTTTAAAGATCCATAAATATAAACTCTGCCTCTGGAATACTTATGAGAATTATATTTTTTCCAAGGAAATCTTTTGTTAATCCATAAATTTGGGTTATTTTCTTTAATTCTATTATCTACAATTTTATTTAAAGATTTTCTAATACCAATATCTAAAACTTTTATTAAACCTGAAAAATAAACCCCTGGAAAAAGCACATGTCCTATTTTTTTACAATGAAGTGCTAATGTTAATTTAGCTTTGATCGCCGCTCCCATTATTTGCCCATTATCACTGCTAATACCAGTGGGTAGATCAATTGAAAAAATAAACGCTTTCTTCTTATTAATCTCTGTAATTATATTCTTAATACTGGAACTAACGTTTTTATTTAAACCAGTGCCAAAAATGCAATCAATAATAATTGGCTTTGTTTTTTTCTTAAGCTCTTTATGTAGGTCTTTTAAATTAAGAACTTCAGAATCAAGTTTTTTAAAAGCTTTATAATTGTCGTTTTTCTTATATTTTAATGGAAGAATTAAAAAAATTTTAACATTAAAACCTTTGTTAAGAAGACTGTTACCAATAATAAAGCCATCTCCCCCATTATTGCCTGGCCCACAAACAACTAATAACTCTTTATTTTTTGAAATCTTTCTTGATATGTAATCTGCGCATTTTTCTCCTGCTGATTGCATTAAAGAAAAAGAATTTTTTCTTAATTTAAATTCTTTCTGTTCAATAGCTTTAATTTCTGTTGAATTTAAAATCATTTCTAAAAAATCAATCTACAGTTTAATTTGTACTTTCGCTATTATGCATACCTGGCATAACTAAAAAACAATGGAATTTATTGCTTATAATTATAGTACATCTACAATAAAAAAATAAAAACAAGATTAATAATCAATAAAGGGAGAAATTAATGAGTGCTGCAACAGACATATTAAAATTAATTAAAGAAAAAGAAATAGAGTTTGTAGATTTAAGATTTACTGATCCGAGAGGAAAACTTCAACATATGACTCAGGACTTAACAACTATTGATGAAGAGTTTTTAAATGACGGAACATTTTTTGATGGCTCGTCTATTGCTGGATGGAAGGCAATTAATGAATCTGATATGATTTTAAAGCCAGATTTATCGAGAACATTTGTTGATCCCTTCACTTCACACAATACTCTAGTTATATTTTGTGATATTATGGATCCAATAAAAAAAGATTACTACGAGAGAGATCCTAGATCTATCGCAAAGAAAGCTGAAGCATATTTAAAAACTACCGGAATCGGTGATACTATATACTTTGGACCTGAGCCAGAATTTTTCATTTTTGATGATGTTAAAATTTCTAACACTATGCAAAAAGTGTCTTTCCAAGTTGACAGTAACGAAGGTCCTTATAACGGTGATAAAGAATATCCGAATGGAAACATGGGTCATAGACCAGTTGTTAAAGGCGGTTATTTTCCAGTGCCTCCGGTTGATAGCTGTCAGGATTTAAGAGCAGAAGCATTAAAAGCAATGAAAGATATGGGCGTTAAAGTTGAAAAGCATCACCATGAAGTTGCTCCTTCACAGCATGAATTAGGTACAATGTTTGATACAATGGTACGTAACGCTGACAATATGCAAATTTATAAATATGCAGTTCAGATGGTTGCTCACTCATTTGGAAAAACTGCAACGTTTATGGCAAAACCAATTAAAGGAGACAATGGATCAGGTATGCATTGTCATCAATCTATTTGGAAAGCTGGTAAGCCACTTTTTGCTGGAGATAAGTACGCAGGACTTTCTCAAGAGTGTCTTTATTATATAGGTGGAATTATAAAGCACGCAAAAGCATTAAATGCTTTTACTAATTCAACTACTAACAGCTACAAAAGATTAATTCCTGGATTTGAAGCTCCGGTTATTCTTGCATACTCTGCAAGAAATAGATCTGCAAGCTGCAGAATACCTTTTAGCTCTAATCCAAAAGGAAAAAGAGTTGAAGTTAGATTTCCAGATGCTGCTGGAAATCCATATCTAGCTTTTGCTTCTATGTTAATGGCTGGTATTGATGGAATTAAAAATAAAATTGATCCAGGAAAACCATTTGATAAAGACCTATACTCTTTATCAGCTGAAGAACTTAAGGGAGTTCCTCAAGTTTGTGGTTCTTTAAGAGAAGCTTTAGAAAATTTGGACAAAGATAGAGGATTTTTGACTTCTGGTGGGGTGTTCACTGATGATCAGATTGACGCCTACATCGAGTTAAAGATGACAGAAGTGTATAATGTGGAACACACTCCTCATCCAGTTGAATACCAAATGTATTACAGCTGTTAATTACAATATTTTAAAATTTAAAAACCCCGTATCTAAAAATACGGGGTTTTTTTTTACTTAAAATAAAATTTACGTCTATATTTTTTCATAAATTAATCTAATGCTTGATATGTGGTAAAAAATAACAATTATTCCGCTAAAGATATTGAAATTCTAGAGGGTCTAGAACCTGTTAGAAAAAGACCCGGAATGTACATTGGCGGTACAGACGAGTCTGCATTGCATCATCTAGCAACAGAAATCATTGATAACTCAATGGATGAAGTTACAGCAGGTCATGCAAAGCATATTTATGTAAAACTAAATAAAGATAAATCGTTAACGGTAACTGATGATGGAAGAGGAATTCCATTAGATAAGCATCCAAAGAAAAATAAAACTGCTCTTGAAATAGTAATGACAACATTACATTCGGGTGGAAAATTTAAAGAAGGAACCTACTCTACTTCTGCAGGTTTGCATGGGGTTGGTCTTTCGGTTGTTAATGCTTTGTCTGAGAAATTAAAGGTAGAAGTCTTTAAAAACTCTACTATTTTTGAACAAAATTACTCTAAAGGTAAACCTTTAAATAAATTAACTAAAAAAGGAAAATCCAAGATTAAAAATGGTACTCAAGTTACATTTATTCCTGATAAAGAAATTTTTGGGAAAGAACTAAGCTTTGTTCCAAATAAATTATACAATCTTTGTAAAAGTAAGGCTTATTTAGTTAAAGGTATCACGATACATTGGGAATGTGACAGAGCTTTAATTAATAGAAAAGACGACACTCCTAATAGTGCAAAGCTTTTTTTTCCAGATGGTATTGTAGAATATCTAGATAGTGAAACAAAAAATTTTAACAAAATAAATGATAAGACATGTCATCATAAAAATAATTTTGAAGACGCTAAAGAAAAGTTTGAATTTGCAATCCAATGGCACAATGAAATTTCTGAATTTAAAATTTCATTTTGCAACTCAGTATTAACTACAAATGGTGGAACCCATGAACAAGGTTTTAGATCCGGTGTTGCTAAGTCTATAAGAAAAATTGCAAAATTCAAAAATAACAAACTAGTAGCGAATGCTAGTGCTGATGAAATACTATCTAATACAAGTTACATTCTATCTATTTTTATCAATAATCCAGAATTTGAAGGACAAACTAAATCAAGATTATCCTCCGCTTATATTCAAAAATACTGCGACACTTCTATAGCAAAGTCAGTTGAAGATTGGTTTAATCAACATCCAAAAGCATCAAATTCTATCCTTACTTTTATTGAGGGAAAAATAAGAGAAAAAAATCTACTTGATCAAAATCTTGATGTTGGAAGACAAAGTGCGACAAGAAAAATACGTTTGCCAGGAAAACTTGCAGATTGCACTAGTTCAAAAGTTGAGGGTACAGAGTTATTTATAGTTGAAGGTGATTCTGCTGGGGGTTCTGCAAAACAAGCTCGTGATCGAAATTTTCAAGCTATCCTTCCTTTGAGAGGAAAAATATTAAATGTTAAAAATTCTAATACTGCAAAAATATTAGCTAATACTGAAATATCAAACTTACTTCAAGCGCTTGGCTGTCAAAGAAGAGAAAAGTACGTTGATAAAGATTTAAGATACGAAAAAGTAATTATTATGACTGATGCCGATGTTGATGGTGATCACATCGCGAGTTTACTTTTAACTTTCTTTTTTTGTGAAATGCCAAATTTAATTAAAAATGGACATTTGTATCTTGCAGTTCCTCCACTTTATAAACTCACTATATCTAACCAAATTTATTATGTGAGAAACGACATTGAAAAAGATAAATTGTTAAAAAATCTTAAAAAAGGATCTAAAATCGAAATAAGTAGATTTAAGGGATTAGGTGAAATGATGGCTCAGCAATTAAAAGAAACAACAATGGACATTAATACCAGATCTTTAATTAGAGTAACTGTTCCAACGAGTGATTACAAAAAAACAAATAAATTAATTTCAAATATTATGGGAAAAAACGCAGATTTAAGACTAAAATTTATAGAAGAAAACGCACCGAAAGTTAAAAATATAGACTTATAATATTATTTATAAAAATTTATTTTTTTAACATTTCCACAATTAATTCCATTAAATTGAACAACAGAATTTACAACTTCATTGGGTTTTGATCTTTTTTCTACAACAAAAGCTTCATATTTTTTGTCTGCAAAAGAATAAGCTTCTATTGATAATGAATTTCTTTTTTCTTCTTTAGAAATGTTCTTAATTTCTAAAGATATCTGACAAACATCATTATTTTGTCTTACTAATGTTGATAATGAATATGTAATATCAAATTCATTCTCAATTATAACATTAATTGGTTTTGCCGGATCTTTGCTAATAAATGGAACTTTTACATCTTTAGAGCAAGATACTAATAACAAAAGAATAAATAATATTCTCATAAATGTGGTGCCCTCGGCCGGACTTGAACCGGCACTCCCAAAAAGGGCAAGGATTTTAAGTCCTTTGTGTCTACCAATTCCACCACGAGGGCTTTAGTGTTGTAATGCTTATAATGAAAATACATGGGCTTGTTAAGTAGAAATAAATAATTTAACTGCTTAATTTTCTTTTAAACTCAAGTAAATCTTCCAATGTAGATTTTTTTTGATCAGGCTGTCTTAATAAAAATGCAGGATGAAAAGTAGTAAAAATATCAAAATAAGAATTTATAATTTTTATATTTTTCCATTTACCTCTTACTTCGCTTAATGGACCAATATGATTTAAAACTGCTGTTGCTGCGGTTGCTCCAAGCAATAAAATGCATTTGGGACTTATAATCTCTATATGTTTGAACAGTAGTTTTTTAAATTCATTTATTTCTTCAGGCTTAGGTTTTCTATTTTTATCAGGTCTATAATTTACTACGTTAGTTATATAAACTTTTGATCTATCAAGACGAATAGATTCCAGAAGACTATCTAAAAGTTTTCCTGCTCTACCAACAAAAGGTTTTTGTAATTTATCTTCTGTTTTGCCGGGTGCCTCGCCTATTATCATTACTTTCGCATCTTTATTTCCATCTGAAAAAACTAAATTTTTCCCAGGAAAATTCTTATTAAATTTTAATATTGAATTTTTTAACTTGGATAACTCACGATCTTTATCCATTAAAATTTTTTAATTTTCTTTAAAATTTTATCTAAAATAATTTTGCACTTTTGTATTTTTTTCTCAGAATAACCTCTTATAACAATAGCAGTGCCTATTTTTCCTGATTGAAAAAAAGGGTAACTACCAAGACTTAAATCTTTGAATTTCTTTTGCAACTTTCCTAGGTCTTTTCCTATTTTGCTTTCAAGCAAATTTACTTGCACAGTTACGCTATACACTTTCTTGCCCCCAATTATTAATTTTTCTATAAAAGACATCATTGATTGTAGGATTGCGGGAACTCCAGGTAGTGTAAAAACATTTTTTACGTAAAAACCAGGTGCTGAACTAGAAGGATTATAAATTAATCCTGCACCTCTTGGCATCTTTGCCATTTTTTTTCGTGCTTCATTAAAATAAGAATCTTTATAATGCCTCTCTAAAATTTTATAAGCCTCTTTATTATATTCATATTTTTTTTTAAATGCTTTTGAAATTGCAAAGGACGTAATATCGTCATGCGTCGGTCCAATTCCACCTGTTGTAAATAAATAATCATATTTTTTTCTTAACAGATTTACCGAGAACACAATTGTATTGAGTTCATCAGGAATAATTCTGACTTCTTTTAGCTGAACTCCTCTTTCATTAAGCCATTTGGCAAGAAATGATGTGTTAGTATCTTGAGTTCTGCCAGATAAAATTTCATCCCCAATTATTAAAATAGCAGCGAGAATTCTTTTTTTTTTATTTCTTGAAGACATCTAAATGATATTAATACTTTTAATGAAATTTGACACTCCTCTAATTAAAACAAAATTCATAAAAAGATACAAAAGATTCTTTGTAGACGTTCTATTAAATGAAGAAATTCTCACAGCTCACTGTCCAAATTCTGGGTCTATGATGGGACTTCTTAATAAAGACGAATATGCGTGGATTTCTGTATCAAAAAATCCAGAAAGAAAATTAAAATACACTTTAGAAATCTTAGAGCATAATAAAAAAAAAGTTGGTGTTAATACACACTCAACAAACAAAATTATAGAGGAAGCTTTAATCAATAAAAAAATAAAAGAACTTGAAAAGTTTGATCAAATTCAAAGAGAGGTAAAATTTAATAACAATACTAGATTTGATTTTTTAGTTTCTAACAAAAATCAACAGGCTTTTGTAGAGATTAAAAATGTTACTTTAAAAAGAGAAAAAGATTGTGCTGAATTCCCTGATGCGCCGACTACTAGAGGGCAAAAGCATTTATTAGAACTCATAAATGCTAAAGAAAAAGAGTACCAAGCTTATCTGATATTTCTAATACAAAGAGAAGATTGTAATTTTTTTAAAATATCTAAAGATATTGATAAAAAATACTATGAAAATTTTATATAAGCTAAAAAAAAAGGCGTTAAATTTTTATGCTATTCAAGTAAAGTAACTGAAAAAGAAATAATAATTAACAAAAAAATTGAGATTAAATTTTAATGAAAATAGAAAAAAAAGGATCTTCTTCTGTTAAAATATATAATGATATCGATTTTAAAGGTTTAAAAAAAACTGGAGAACTCGCTGCTAGAGCTTTAGAATATTTAGAAGCACTTATTAAGCCAGGTGTTAAAACTGATTTTATTGATGAAGCAGCAAATAAATATTTAAATGATCATGGGGCATTTTCTGCTCCTTTGTTCTACAGAGGTTATACAAAATCAATATGCGCTTCTATTAATCATGTAGTCTGCCACGGGATACCGGGTGATAAGGTTTTGAATGAAGGAGACATTGTTAATGTTGATATTACCTCAATATTAGATGGTTATTATGGTGACACTAGCAAAACATTTCCTGTTGGAAATATTTCTGTCAAAGCAGAAAAGCTTATTAAGGTAACTTACGAAAGCATGATGGTAGGTATTAAAATGTTAAAACCAGGAATTAATTTAGGTGATATTGGGTTTGCTATTCAATCCTATGCTGAGTCCAATGGCTGTTCTATTGTTAGAGATTTTTGCGGACATGGAATTGGCAAAACATTCCATGAAGAACCTAATATTTTGCATTATGGAAAAAAAGGTGAAGGAATGAAGATAAAAAAAGGTATGGTTTTTACAATTGAACCGATGATTAATTTAGGACAATATCATACTAAAGTATTACAAGATGGTTGGACAGCTGTTACAAAAGATAAATCCTTGTCAGCACAATTTGAACACACAGTTGGTATAACTGATAATGGATACGAAATTTTTACTTTATAATAAAATAGTGTTAATGAATTATAACGTATCTACATGATCTCAAGATATTCACGCGAAGAAATCGCAAAAATTTGGCAACCTGAAAATAAATATAAAATCTGGTTAGATATTGAAATCTACGCAGCAGAAGCAATGGAAAAGTTTAAAATTATTCCAAAAGGCATTGCTAAAGAAATAAGAAAAAAAGCTAAAATTAATCCTAATAGAATTAATCAAATCGAAAAAAAAGTAAAACATGATGTTATTGCTTTCCTTACTTCAATAACAGAAAAAGTTGGTCAAAAGGCAAAATTCTTACATCAAGGAATGACTTCTTCTGATGTGTTGGACACTTGTTTTAATATTCAGCTTTATCAATCAGGAAAAATTATTTTAAAAGATATAGAAGATCTTTTAAAAATTTTAAAAATAAAATCTATAAAATATAAAAAAACAGTTTGTGTTGGTAGAAGTCATGGAATTCATGCTGAGCCTATAACCTTTGGATTAAAACTTCTTACTTATTATGCAGAGTTTAAAAGAAATAAAAAAAGAATGGAACAGGCAATAAATGAAATATCAACCTGCGCAATTTCTGGAGCTGTTGGAACTTTTGCGCATACCCATCCAGGGATTGAACAATATGTTGCAAAAAAATTGAAATTTAAAGCAGAACCTATTTCAACGCAAGTAATCCCAAGAGATCGTCATGCTTATTTCTTTAGCGTACTTGCGATAATAGCATCGTCTGCGGAAAGATTGGCTACTGAAATAAGACATTTACAAAGAACTGAAGTACTAGAAGTTGAAGAGTATTTTTCAGCTGGACAAAAAGGTTCATCAGCAATGCCTCATAAAAGAAATCCTGTTCTCTCTGAAAACATTACAGGACTAGCAAGATTAATCAGAAGTTATGCTTATCCAGCTTTGGAAAATGTAGTTTTATGGCACGAGAGAGATATTAGTCATTCAAGCGTTGAAAGAAATATCGGCCCAGATGCAACGGTTACATTAGATTTTGTTTTAGCAAGACTGACTGGGGTAATTAAAAATTTAATTGTTTACCCAAAAAATATGCAAAAAAATTTAGAAAAATTTAATGGACTTATTTTTTCTCAAAACGTTCTTTTAAAATTAACTCAAAAAGGAATGACGAGAGAGCTTGCTTACCAAGTTGTTCAAAAAAATGCTATGAAAACATGGTCTGCAAATGAAAGTTTTTTTGATAATTTAAATAATGACAAACAAATTAAATCTAAATTATCCACAGATGATCTTAAAAAACTATTCAACATGAATTCTCATTTAAGATACATTAATACTATCTACGGAAGAGTATTTAAAAGCTGATGGCTAAAGGAAAACAAATATACGAAGGAAAAGCTAAAATATTGTACGAAGGTCCTGAAAAAGGAACTTTGATACAATATTTTAAAGACGATGCTACAGCTTTTAATAATAAAAAAAAAGCAATTATCGATGGTAAGGGTGTTTTAAATAACAGAATTTCTGAATTTTTATTATCTCAATTAAATCAAATAGGAATTAAAACGCATTTTATAAAAAGATTAAACATGCGTGAACAACTTATTAAATCTTTAGAGATTATTCCAATTGAGGTAGTTGTTAGAAATATCGCAGCTGGGACTTTTTCAACTAGACTTGGAATTAGTGAGGGGACAGATCTTAATAAACCTATTTTGGAATTTTATTATAAAAACGATGAGCTTGGTGATCCCTTGGTTAATGAGGAGCATATTTTTGCTATGAACTGGGCAACTCAAAATGAATTAATGTATATCTCTGAGCAAGCTTTAAGAATTAATGACTTTATAGCCGGATTATTTAGAGGAATTGGAATTAAGCTTGTTGATTTTAAGTTAGAATTTGGAAGACAATGGAATGGTGATGAAGCTGAAATTCTTTTGGCTGACGAAATTAGTCCGGACACATGCAGATTATGGGATGTAAAAGATGAGAGAAAGTTAGACAAAGATAGATTTAGAAGAGATTTGGGTGGATTGGTAGAAGCTTATCAAGAGGTTGCTCGTAGACTTGGAATCATGCCAGAAGGTTCAAATATTAAAGAAATTAAGACAGGTATCTCAAAAAATTTAACCACGTTAAAAAAAAAATAAAAACTTGAAGTTACAAGTCATTGTTACATTAAAAAAGGATGTTTTGGATCCTCAAGGCTCTGCAATTAAGAGTTCATTATTTAATATGGGTTTTAAAAATATTGAAAATTTAAGACAGGGAAAAACATTTGAAATAACTGTAAAAGAAAAAGATGAAAAAGTTGCTCTTTCAAAGGCTAAAGATATGTGCGAAAAACTTTTAGCAAATCTGACGATTGAGAACTATTCAGTAAAAACTATTAAAGAATGAAAGCCAGCGTCATTGTTTTTCCTGGCTCTAATTGTGATCGCGATGTCAAAGTCTCCCTTGAAAAATTTAGCATAAAAACATCAATGGTATGGCACGCAGATGCCAAACTACCAAAATCAGATCTTGTTGTCCTTCCAGGAGGATTTTCTTATGGAGATTATTTAAGATGTGGAAGCATTGCTTCTAAATCAAGAATTATGAAAGAAGTCATAGCTCACTCAAAAAAAGGTGGATTAGTAATGGGTATTTGTAATGGTTTTCAAGTTCTTGTTGAATCTCAACTTTTACCTGGTGTTTTAATAAGAAATATTAATCTTAAATTTATATGCAAAAATATAACTGTAAAAGTAATTAACAATAAAACAAATTTTACATCTAAAACTAGCAGAAATTCTGTTCTTGAAATTCCAATCGCTCATAATGAAGGTAACTATTTTGCAAGCAAAGATTTAATTAATGAACTCGAAGATAACAATCAAATTATTCTTCAATATTGTGATCTTACTGGAAATATTACTGAACAATGTAATCCTAATGGTTCAATTAAAAATATTGCAGGAATTATTAATAAAAAAGGAAATGTATTTGGCCTTATGCCTCATCCCGAAAGGGCTTCCGATGAACTTTTGGGTGGAATGGATGGATCGTTAATTTTCAAATCTTTAAAATAACTATGCAAAAAGTTAATCAAGAACTTGCAATAAAACACGGTCTTACAGCTGAGGAATATAATAAAATTATTAAATTAATGGGAAGAAATCCAAATTTAGTGGAGCTTGGAATTTTTTCAGCGATGTGGAATGAACACTGTTCATACAAATCCTCAAGAATTTGGCTGCAAACTTTGCCCACAAAAAATAAATATGTAATTCAAGGTCCTGGTGAAAATGCGGGAGTTGTTGATTTTGGTGACGATGATGTTGTTATTTTTAAAATAGAGAGTCACAACCACCCTTCTTATATTGAACCCTATCAAGGAGCTGCAACTGGTGTGGGCGGAATATTAAGGGATGTTTTTACAATGGGCGCAAGACCTGTTGCTAATCTAAATTCTATAAGATTTGGCTCTCCTAGTCATGAAAAAACAAAATATTTATTAAATGGGGTTGTTTCTGGAATTGGTGGATATGGAAATTGTATAGGAGTTCCAACTGTTGGCGGGGAGACTGAATTTGACGAATGCTATAATGGAAATATTTTAGTCAATGCCATGAACATTGGTATTGCTAAGAAAAATAAAGTTTTCTATTCAATTGCTAGCGGTGTTGGAAATCCTGTTGTTTATGTCGGTTCGAAAACAGGTAGAGATGGAATTCATGGTGCAACCATGGCATCAGCTGAATTTGATGAAGACTCTGAATCAAAAAAACCAACTGTACAAGTTGGTGATCCTTTTACTGAAAAATTATTATTAGAAGCTTGTCTAGAGTTAATGAAAAAAAAATCTATTGTTTCAATTCAAGACATGGGTGCAGCTGGCCTCACCTCTTCTTCTATAGAAATGGCATCAAAAGGTAATCTTGGAATTAAAATAAATCTAAATTTAATTCCTTGTAGAGAAAATAACATGACTCCGTATGAAATTATACTCTCTGAAAGTCAGGAGAGAATGTTAATAGTTTTGAAAAAAGGAAAAGAGAAAGAAGCTAGAAAGATTTTTGAAAAATGGGGATTAGATTTTGCAATTATAGGACAATTAACAAATTCAAAAAAACTTGAACTAGAGTTTAATAAAAAAATTGTATGCAATATTCCTATTCATTCATTGGGTGATAATGCACCTAAATATAAAAGAGATTATATAACCTATTCTTATCCAAAAACAGTTAATCACGACTCTGCCATTGAAGAATTGAATATTAAAGATTCTTTAATTAAAATTTTATCCCATCATAATTACTCAAATAAGTCATGGGTATGGGAGCAATACGATCATATGGTAATGACAGATACAATTCAAAAACCAGGTGGTGACGCTGCTGTTGTTCGATATCACGGAAAAAATAAAGGTATTGCTGCTACGGTTGATTGTGTGCCAAGATATTGTAAAGCCCATCCAAAATCAGGAGCAATGCAAGCTGTTTGTGAAACTTGGAGGAATTTAATTTCAGTTGGTGCGCAGCCTATTGCTATTACTAATTGTTTAAATTTTGGAAATCCTGAAAAAAAAGAAATTATGGGTCAGTTTGTAGATAGCATCAATGGAATGAAAGAGGCTTGTGAAGCGTTAGATTACCCAGTGATATCTGGGAATGTATCTTTATATAACGAAACAAATGGTGTCGCTATTTATCCAACTCCAACCATTGGCGGAGTTGGTCTTTTGAAAAACATTAACAATATGATGACATTTACTTTTAAAAATACAGAAAATGTTATTGTTGTTATAGGAGAAACTTTAGGTCACTTAAGTCAAAGTGCTCTAATTTATGATGTGATAGGTGACAAAGAAGGCCCTCCTCCTCAAATTAATTTAAAAAAAGAAAAGAAAAATGGTCTTTTCGTTAGTGATTTAATCAAAGATAAACTGGTTAATGCAGTTCATGATATTTCTCATGGCGGAATAATAGTTACATTAGCTGAAATGTGCATGGCATCTAATATTGGTGTAAAAATTAAAGTTTCAGGATCAAATAGTGATAAAATTAAATATTTATTTTCAGAAGATCAGGCTAGATATTTAATTGAAATTAGTAAAAAAAGTTTAGAAAAAATAAAAACAATTGCAAATGCTAAAAATATTAAAATAGATATTATTGGTAAAACCCAAGATGAGATATTTGAAGTAGAAAATCATTTTAAAATTAGCGTTAAAGAATTAAAGACAAAAAATGAAAGTTGGTTTAAAAATTATAACAAAAATTAACTATGGCAATTAAACAAGAAGAAATTCATAAGTTACTAAAAGAAGGGTTTCCAGATGCAGATATTGAAATAAATGATCTAGCTGGTGATGATAATCATTATGCTGCAAAAATTAAATCTTCAAAATTTAAAGGTAAGACTAGAGTTCAGCAGCATCAAATGGTATATGCTTCTCTTAAAGGAAAAATGGGAAATGAATTACACGCATTAGCACTGACAACAGAAGAAAAATAATATGACGAATATTAATGAAAAAATAAAAGATATTATAAGTAAAGACGATGTAGTTTTGTTTATGAAAGGCACTCCTGAAATGCCTCAATGTGGATTCTCGATGACAATTAGTAATATTTTAAAAGAACTTAAAGTAAAATTTAATGGAGTTAATGTTTTAGCTGATCCTGAAATAAGACAAGGAATTAAAGATTTTAGCAATTGGCCAACTGTTCCTCAGCTTTATGTTAAAGGAGAATTTATTGGCGGCTGTGATATTGCTAAAGAAATGTATGAAAAAGGTGAATTACAAAAAATTCTTAAATAAAAAAATTATCTAGAATAATATTCAACAACTAATTTAGGTTCCATTTGAACCGGATATGGAATCTGATCATATTTTGGAACTTTATTAAACTTTGCTGTCATTTTTTTATGATCAGCAACAATATATTCTGGAACTTCTCTCTCTTTACTTTGTGTTGCTCCAATAATTGGTATTGATTGTTTGAATGAATCTTTAATTTCTATTTCATCATTTTCAGAAACTAGAAAACTAGAAATATTTACTTTCTTTCCATTAACTTTTACTTTTCCATGATTAATGATTTGTCTTGCTGCAAAAACGGTTATTGCAAACTTTGCTCTATAAATAACTGCATCTAATCTTCTTTCTAATAAGCCAACTAAATTTTCTCCTGTGTCACCTTTTTTCTTATAAGCTTTTCTAAAAAGATTTCTAAATTGTCTTTCGCTTATATTGCCGTAATAACTTTTTAATTTTTGCTTAGCTTGCAGTTGAATATTATAATCTGAGGGTTTGCCTTTGTTTTTTTGTCCGTGTTGACCAGGACGATATGCTCTAGTGTTGAAAGGACTTTTTGGTCTTCCCCAAAGGTTTACACCAAGTCGTCTATCAACTTTATGAGTAGAATTTATTCTTTTTGTCATATTTTAAAGTGCCTTGTTATAATAACCCTCATTCTTTTAGTCAATGTTACTCTCATTCTTTATATTTAATTAAAGAACTGATAACTCCTGATAAAGTTCTGATTTCCTGCGTAGAAAGAGAACTTCGATGAAAAATATTTTTAACACTCCTAATCATTTGTTGTTTTTTTTCCTGTGGTTTCAAAAAACCTACCTTATCTAAACGAGATATTAAAAAATCTAAAAAAGCATTAACTTCTTTCTTTTTCACATCCTCGCTTCTATATAAATTCTTAACGATAGGTTCAAACTTTTTTGAAGCAATAAATAATTCAAAAGCGAAAATAGTTACTGCATGTGATAAATTTAATGACTTAAATTTATTACTGGTTGGAATATTAACTAAATAATTGGCGTTAATAAGATCATCATTACTCAATCCTGATGCTTCCGGTCCAAAAAAAATTCCACTTTTTTTATGAAGAGAACTTTGTTTTTTAATAATTTTTACAGCCTCATTTAAATCAATGATTTTTTTATTAACTGATCTACTTCTTGATGTGGTTGCAAAAACATAATCTAAATCTGAAACTGCCTGATCATTGTTTAAAAATACTTTTGCTTTATGAACAATATCTTTAGCGTCTACTGCTGTATATACTGCGCTTTTATTTGGCCAACTATCTCGTGGGGAGATTAATCGTAAATTTTCAAAATTAAAATTTTTTAATGATCTTGCTGTGGCACCTATATTCTCACCAAGCTGAGGTCTAACTAAAATAAAATGAATATTTTTAAATAACATTACAAGTTTGCAGGCGCCTTATCTTTATATAACTTGTAATCAATACTATCTATTAACGCTCTAAAAGAAGCTTCAATTATATTTGGAGAGACTCCAATAGTGAACCATACATCTCCTGTACTATCCGTGCTCTCAATGGATACTCTGGTAATCGCATTAGTTCCTGTATTTAAAATTCTAACTTTATAATCTACTAATCTTAAATCTTTTAAATATTCACTATATTTTCCAATATTACTTACATTAGATCTGATCGCATTATCGATTGCATTAACTGGTCCGTTGCCTGATCCTTCGCAAACAATATCTTTTTTATCAACTTGTAAAACGACAGTTGCATAAGAATTAATAAGATCATTATCGCCAGTTTTGCTAACTTTAACTTCATATTTTTTAATATTTAAATAATTAGGAACTTCTCCTAATAATCTTCGAGTTAATAATTCAAATGAAGCATCAGCCCCGTCATAAGCATATCCAATAAATTCTCTATCTTTGACTTGTTCTAATAATTTTTGAACTTTTGGATCATCTTTATTAATTTTAATATTTAATTTTTCTAGTCTTGATAAAATATTTGATCTTCCAGATTGATCAGAAATAACAATATTTCTTTTATTTCCAACAAATTCTGGAACAATATGTTCATATGTTTTTGGATTCTTTTCAACTGCTGAAACATGAAGACCACCCTTATGTGAAAAAGCTGAAGCTCCTACATAAGCGGCATGATTATTAGGTTTTCTGTTTAATATTTCATCTAGCAATCTAGAGCATTCAGTTAAGTATTTAACTTTCGTTTCTTCCACTGCTATCTCGAATTTATCTTTAAAATATTTTTTGAATAATAAAGTTGGAATAATGGATACAATATTTGCATTGCCACACCTCTCACCCAAACCATTTAATGTTCCCTGCACTTGGCGTGCTCCAGATCTAATGGCGGCTAATGTATTTGCTACTGCATTTTCAGTATCATTATGAGTATGAATTCCTAAATTCTTTCCAGGAATAACCTTTGCAACATCACTTACAATTTCTTCAATTTCATATGGTAATGTTCCGCCATTTGTATCACACAAAACAATCCATCTTGCTCCATTATCATAAGCTGAACGAACACATTTTAATGTATAATCTTTATTGTTCTTGTACCCATCGAAAAAGTGTTCTGCATCAAACATGTACTCTCTTTTATTTTTTACAAAATGTTTTGTAGTATCAATGATATTTTCTAAATTTTCTTCCTTTGAAATGCCCAAAGCTACATCTACATGAAAGTCCCATGTTTTTCCTACAATACAAACAGATTTAGTATTAGAATTTAAAATAGCAGAAAGACCTGGATCATTTTCTGCGCTCCTTCCAGATTTTTTTGTCATTCCAAAAGCAACTAAAGTCGAATTTGCTAATTTTGGAGGCTTATTAAAAAAATTAGTATCCGTTGGATTGGCACCGGGCCAGCCAGCCTCAATATAGTCAACTCCTAATTTGGATAGTGCTGCAGCAATTCGATTTTTTTCATCCATGGAAAAATCGACACCTTGTGTTTGGGCTCCGTCTCTTAGAGTGGTATCAAATATATAAATTTTTTCTTTAGTCATTATTTGTGCTTCCAATGCGTTTTATCATTAAGATCTTCAATTAAAATCAAGTTTTTTTCAAGATCCATTCTAATTTTATCGGCTTTTTTAAAATCTTTATTTTTTCTAGCAAGATTTCTCTGTTCTATAAGATTTTCAATCTCACTTACATCTAGTTCTGATTTTTTTCTTAAACTATTAAATTGCTTTTCATTTTCATCAAACAAACCAATAAATTTAAGTGCAGAATTTAAATCTTTTTTAGCTGTAACATCGCCAATTTTTGCTTTGTTATAAAGATTATGAATACTTGTTATAAACTTAGGCGTATTTAAATCGTCTAATAAAATATTACAAAGCTCATCGCTAATTTCATCTTCATTAGGCAAATAAAGACTATACCAATTCTCTAGTATTTTTTTATTTATCTCTAAAATTTTTAAATTCCAGTCTAGAGGCTGTCTATAATGGGTGCCTAAAATAGATAATCTAATAATCTGACCATTAAAGTTATTCTTTAAATTATTAATAGTGATAAAATTTCCATCAGATTTTGACATTTTTTTTCCATCAACGGTTACATAACCATTATGCATCCAATATTTAGCAAAAATATTGGAGTCATTTGCGCAAATTGATTGTGCTATCTCATTTTCATGATGAGGAAAAATAAGGTCCAATCCACCACAATGTAAATCAAACTCTTTACCTAAATACTTTTCTGACATTACTGAGCACTCTATATGCCACCCAGGTCTTCCTTTTCCCCAAGGAGAATCCCAAGAAGGCTCTTTATCTTTAGAGGGTTTCCACAGTGCAAAATCTAAAGGATTATTTTTTAATTCTGAAATTTCTACTCTGGAACCAGAAATTAATTCTTTTGGGTTTTTATTTGATAATTTACCATAATCTTTAAATTTATTTACATTAAAATAAACATTACCATCTTTTATATATGCAAATTTTTTAGCTAATAAATTTTCAATCATTTTAACCATACCTTCTACATTTTCAGTAGCTTTGGGCTGGTTATTTGGAGTTAAACAATTTAAATATTTGCAATCTCTTAAAAAAATATCTGTGACACTTTTTGTAAGCTCACTAATATTAATCTTTAACTCTTTAGCTCTTTGTATAATCTTGTCGTCTATATCAGTGATATTTCTAACGTAATTTATTTTTTTTTTTCCAAAATTTTTTATTAAAATTCTATACACAAGATCAAAAATAATTAATGGCCTAGCATTACCAATATGTGGCTCATCATAAACGGTTGGACCGCAGACATACATACCAACTGTATTTTTATTTAAGGGAATAAATTCTTCTTTTTTTTTACTCAAAGTATTGTAAATTTTTAGACTATTCATTGTCATTAAATTTACAAATCGGAATTAAATTCATTTTATGAAGATTTCTTTTCCTAATTTTGAAATATTTTTCATAATTTTTGTCTTTTGGATTAATCATAACTTTTTCTAAATCTTCATAGGACATTCCTAATTGACTTTCATCAGTTCTTCCGTCAGTCCATAACCCATCTGTAGGTGCTGCGATGATAATATCATTTAATATATTAAGTTCTTTACCCATTTCCCATACTTGTGATTTTAAACAATCTGCAATCGGAGAAATATCAACTCCACCGTCACCATATTTTGTATAAAAACCTACTCCAAAATCCTCTATTTTATTTCCAGTTCCAACAACAATTCCATTATTTGCACCCGCTACTTGATAAAGAGTAGCCATTCGTAATCTTGCTTTAGAATTTGCAAAAGCATGTTCATTATTAAATTGCCCCATTGTTTTTTCAAAACTGTTAAAGACTTCATCTAAATTAATAATTACTTCATCAACATTAGAAAATTTACTCTTTAACCATTTTAAATGAGCTTTGCTTAAATCATCTTGAAATTTTAATTGCCTAATTGGCATAGACAAAGCTTTAACTCTCATTCCTGTCATTGCAGAAATAGTACTCACTACCGCAGAATCAATTCCTCCGGAAACCCCAACTACTAAGCTGTCAGGTTTTTTTTCCATTGAATTACAATAGTTTTTAATCCAGTTTTTAATAAATTGAATTCTCTCTGCTGCTTTCATTATAATGTTTTTACTTTTTTTTATGTTTGATGCAAAAAAATTATTAAATAATAATTTTTAAGAAGCTTTTCTAATAGAATTTATTGAATATTTAGAATTTTTCTTAATTTCTTCAGAAATTAGGAAAGCCAACTCAATAGCTTGATTTGCATTCAATCTAGGATCGCAATGTGTATGGTATCTGCTTGATAGATCTTTATCAGTAATATTTTGTGCGCCTCCAATACATTCTGTGACATTTTTTCCTGTCATTTCAATATGAAGTCCTCCAGCATAAGTTCCCTCTCCTTGATGAACATCAAAGAAACTTTTTACTTCTGAAATTATATCTTTGAATGGTCTAGTTTTAAATCCAGTAATAGATTTAATGGTATTACCGTGCATAGGGTCGCACGACCAGATTACTTTTTTATTTGATTTTTTAACAGCCTGAATAAGTTTTGGTAAAAACTTTTCAACTTTATCATGTCCAAATCTAGCTATTAAAGTTATCCTTCCAGCTTCATCATCTGGATTTAAAACTTCAATTAACTTAATTAATTCTTTTGGATCTAAAGTGGGTCCGCATTTAATTCCTATTGGATTTTTAATTCCTCTACAAAATTCCACGTGCGCGCCATCTATTTGTCTAGTACGATCTCCAATCCATAAAAAATGTGCTGAAGTATCGTGATGTTCTCCTGTAGTTGAATCTACTCGTGTCATTGCTTCTTCATAGGGAAGATGCAAAGCCTCATGACTTGTGTAAAAATTAACAGTTCTTAGTCTTCTATTTTGCTCAATAGTTATACCACAAGCATGCATAAAATTTAAAGCTTCCATGACTTTATTTTGAATCTCTTTAAATTTTTTATCAGCACTCTTATTTACAAAGTCCATATTCCATAAGTGAACTTTGCTTAAGTCAGCAAAGCCCCCTTGAGAAAATGCTCTTAATAAATTTAATGTTGCAGCAGATTGTGAGTAAGATTTTAATAATCTTATAGGGTCTGGTTTTCTAGACTGCTCATCAAATTTCATACCGTTAATGTTATCTCCTAAATAACTGGGAAGCTCTTTTCCATTTATAATTTCTGTGGAAGAGCTTCTTGGTTTAGAGAATTGGCCTGCAACTCTACCTATTTTTACTATTGGTAAATGCGATGAAACAGTAAGTATTAAGGAAACCTGTAAAATAACTTTAAATAAATCTCTAATATTATCTGGATGAAATTCTTCAAAACTCTCAGCACAATCACCCCCTTGAAATAAAAAAGCTTTTCCTTCACTCACTTCTCCTAACATATGTTTAAGTGTGCGCGTCTCTCCTGCAAAAACAAGCGGAGGAAATTTTGAAATCTCCTTCAAAACCTGATTCAATTTACCTTCGTTTTCATAAACAGGTAAATGCTTTGCAGTTTTTGCTCTCCAAGAATTTGATTTCCAATTTTTCATATTCAACCTACAGTATATATATAGAGTATTCTAAGCGTACAAGAATAAATTATTCAACCGTAACAGATTTGGCTAAATTTCTTGGCCTATCTATGTCGTTACCTTTTTTTAAAGCAACATAATAAGCAAGTAGTTGTAAAGGAATATTCGTTAAAAAAGGAGAAAGAAATTTATGAATTTTTGGAATTCTGATTTCTGACCAAATGTTTTCACTAGTAGCACTATCATCTTCATGATCAGAAATTAATAAAATTTTCCCTCCTCGTGCAATAACTTCCTGCATATTTGAAATTGTTTTTTCATAAAATCTATCTCTTGGCGCAACAACAATAACTGGTATTCCATTTTCAACTAGAGCTAAAGGACCATGCTTCATTTCTCCTGCTGGATAACCCTCAGCATGCAGATAAGTAAGTTCTTTAAATTTAAGGGCCCCTTCTAATGCAATTGGATATGAAAGTCCTCTGCCTAAAAACATTGAACCTTTTATATCTAAAAAATCTACTGCCAAATCTTCAATTAATTTTTTTTTTTTTAAGATTAATTCAATATTAGAATGAATATTTTCTAGATCCGTAATAATATTTAAATATTCCTTTTTTTTTATTTCATCTCTAATTCTTGCTATTTTTAAAATAAATAACAAAAGAACTAAAATCTGTCCTGTAAAAGCTTTTGTTGAAGCAACGCCAACTTCTGGTCCAACATGAATTGGCAAAACTAAATCTGATAATCTTGATAATGAGCTTTCAGTAACATTTACAATAGAGCAAGTTTTTGCTCCTCTTTTTTTACAAAAATCTAAAGCTGCAATTATATCTGCAGTTTCTCCTGATTGAGAAACAAAAATATAAAGTTCATTTTTTTTTATTTTAATATTCCTATATCTAAATTCTGAAGCAACATCTACGCTCACATCTAAATTAGTAAACTCTTCAAACCAATACTTGCCAACTACACATGCGTGATATGCTGTTCCACAGCCTATTAAGTTAACTTTTATAATTTTTTTTGGATCAACTGGAAAATTAACTATATTAATCTCTTTTCTTATTTTATCGAGATATTCATTAATACATTTTTTAATAACTTCTGGTTGTTCAAAGATTTCTTTTGACATGAAATCTTTAAAATTACCTTTATTATAAACTCCATCATCATTAACTAATTTATATATTTTTTTTTCAATTTTTTTGTTATTTTTATCAAAAAATTCAATTTTATCTTTAGTTAATACACACACATCCCCATCATCGAGATAAGAAACTTCTTTTGTCATAGAATTTAAAGCATAAGAATCTGATCCAATATATTTTTCTTTATCAGTATAACCAACAACTAGTGGACTACCTCTTCTTGCTCCTACAATTAAATTATTAAATTTTTTAAAAATAATTCCTAATGCAAAACTTCCTTCTAATTTCTTTAAAGTTTCAAATACAGAATCTAAATAATTCATTTTTCTCAAATTCTCTGTAATAAGATGAGTAACAACCTCAGTATCTGTTTGAGATTTAAAAATATGCCCTTTCACTATTAGTTCTTTTTTAATAATTGCAGAATTTTCAATAATTCCATTATGAACAACGGACACTTCCTCTGAAGAATGGGGATGAGCATTTGCTTGATTTGGAGCTCCATGAGTAGCCCAACGAACATGGCCAATTCCAATATTTCCAGATAATGTTGTTTTTTTAATTAATTTTTCTAAATCAGAAACTTTACCAGCGCATTTACTCTCTACAATTTCTCCATTATAAATTGTCGATATCCCGGCAGAGTCATAACCTCGATATTCAAGTTTTTTAAGAGACTCTAAAATATTTTTAGAAATATCTTTATAGCTAGCAATACCAATAATACCGCACATAAAATATTTTTATTTTTTTCTTTTTCTAAATTCTCTTTGAGAAATTCTACTTAAAGCGAGAGTGTTATCTTTTACATCTTTAGTAATAGTAGAACCTGCTCCGATAACTGTATTTTTTCCTATTTTTAACGGGGCAACTAAAGAAGTGTTTGATCCAATAAAAGCATTGTCTAAAATTTTAGTTTTATATTTATTTGTGCCATCATAATTACAAGTGATTGTTCCGGCGCCAACATTAACATTTTTTCCTAAAACTGAATCTCCAATGTAACTTAAATGATTAATTTTAGAATTTTTTCCAACTCTAGATTTTTTAATTTCAACAAAATTTCCAACTTTAGAATTATCCTCTAAGATTGTATCTAGTCTTAATCTTGCAAATGGTCCAATCGTTATATTGTTTGCAATTTTTGTTTTTTCTATATATGAAAAACTTAAAATTTTAACATTATTTCCAATTTTAACGCCCTTACCGATGACAACAAAGGGTTCAATTAATACATTCTTTCCAAACTTAGTATCTGATGACAAATAAATTGAGTCTGGAGAAATTAATTTAACTCCTTTTTTAATCGCAAATCTTTTAATTTTATTTTGTAATAATTCTTTTGATTCAATCATAATTAAATTTCAAATAGCTTTAATTCAGGTTTATGATTTATTGCTATTTGAACAATGTTAATATATTAATGATTTTGATATTTTAACTCACAAATTATTTCTTTAACTACTAATTTTTTTAATTAATTTATGAGTAAAGCAATAGTTTTTGACCTAGACGGGACTCTTGTAGATTCGGCGCCAGACTTAATGGATGCCCATAACTATGTAATGAAAAAATTTGGATATCAGCAAAAACCAATTTCAGACATACGTCATTTAGCTGGCAGAGGTGCCTCTAATTTGATTTTAAAATCTTTAAAAGAAGAAAAAAAAAATTACGATATAAATATTCACAAAAAAATGACTGAAGAATTTATAAATTATTATAGAGAAAATATTTCAAAAAAATCAAAAATTATTAAAGGAGTTAATGAGTTTCTAGCTTGGGGAAAATCCCAAAATATTAATTTTGCTATTTGCACAAATAAAATGGAATCTTTGGCTAAAAAACTCCTTAAAGAAATTAAACTTATTGAATTTTTTGATTACATTGCAGGAGCAGATACTTTTGAGTACAAAAAACCAGATCCAAGACATTTAACAAATATATTAGAAATATTAGATGTTAAAAAAGAAGATAGCATAATGGTTGGTGATAGTGAAACTGACGCTGAAACAGCAAGAGTAGCAAAAGTACATTTTATTTTAGTAAAAGGTGGCTACACTGAGAAAGATCAAAATAGTATTTATCATAATCATTTTATTAATGACTTTACTGAAATGAATGGAATATTATCAAAAATAAAGTTTATAAGTTAATTATGTATTTTGTAAAAAAAACACCTACAGAAAAAAGAGCTGACTTACAAAAAAAATTAAAAAACGGAAAAATTATTCGCTTTCCAGGAGCTTATAGTCCTTTGATTGCAAAATTAATTGAAGAAATTGGTTATGATGGCGTTTATGTATCAGGTGCTGTTTTGGCTAATGATTTGGGAATTCCTGATATTGGACTTACAACTCTAACGGAGGTTTCTTATAGAGCTGAACAAATTGCGCGAGTTACAAATTTACCTTCCATTGTTGATGCTGATACTGGATTTGGTGAGCCTATGAATTGTACACGAACAATTGAAACATTTGAAAATTTTGGAATTTCAGGCTGCCATATTGAGGATCAGGTTAATCCTAAAAGATGTGGTCATTTAGATAATAAGGACGTTGTGAGTACAAATGAAATGATTAAAAAAATTAAATCAGCAGTAAAAGCTAGAAAAGATAAAAATTTTTTAATTATAGCAAGAACTGATGCTAACGCTATTGAAGGCTTAGATAAAACAATTTCAAGAATAAAAGCTTATGTTGATGCAGGCGCAGATATGATTTTTCCTGAAGCTTTAAAGGATGAAAAAGAATTTGAGAAAATCAGAAAAGCCACAAAAGCTTATTTGCTTGCTAACATGACTGAATTTGGGAAATCAAAATTACTTTCTGTTAAACAACTTAATAATCTTGGCTATAATTTAGTTATTTATCCAGTAACAACGCAAAGATTAGCATTAAAAAATGTTGAGGACGGACTAAGGCAAATCTTCAAAGACGGTCATCAAAATAATGTGATTAATAAAATGCAGACTAGAAAACGATTATATGAACTAATTAATTATGAAAAATATAGCGAATTCGATAGTTCAGTTTTTAAGTTTTCTAAAAAAGGACATGAATAATAATGGCTGAGACTGAGATTAAGAAAGGTTTAGTTGGCGTTATTGCTGACGAAACCAAAATTTCAGAAGTAATGCCGGATATTAATTCATTAACCTATAGAGGTTATGCCGTTCAAGATCTTGCTGAAGTATGCACATTTGAAGAAGTTGCTTACTTATTATTAAATGGAGAGCTACCTAACAACTCACAACTAACTAAATTTCAAGAAGAAGAGAGAAACAATAGAGAAATTAGTTCTAATTTAAAGAAAATTATTCAAAACTATCCAAAAAATGCACATCCAATGGATACAACTAGAACTTCTGTTAGTCATTTAGGTTTAGAAGACTCTGAAACTGCAACAAATACAATCGAAGCTAATTATGACAAGTTTATAAAAATTTTTGCGAAAACTCCAACAGCAGTTGCTGCAAATTTTAGAACAAGAAAAGGATTGGACATAGTAGATCCAAAGAAAAATTTAACCTTTAGTGAAAACTTCTTTCATATGTGCTTTGGAAAAGTTCCAAGCAAAGATGTTGTTAAAGCATTTAATGTATCTTTAATTTTATATGCCGAACATAGTTTTAATGCCTCTACTTTTGCATCGCGAGTTATAACAAGTACCCTTGCTGATATTTATAGTGCAATAGTTGGTGGCATAAGTGCTTTGAAAGGACCATTGCATGGTGGGGCAAATGAAATGGTTATGAAAATGTTTTTTGATATTAAAGAACCTGAAAATGCTGAAAAATATATTTTAAATAAAATTAAAAATAAGGATTTAATTATAGGCTTTGGTCATCGTGTTTATAAAAATGGAGACTCAAGAGTTCCTACAATGACTAAATATTATTATAAAACTGCAGAATTTTACAAAAATAAAAAATTTCCAGAAATTTCTAAAATATTAGAACAAACAATGATTAAAGAAAAAAAAATATTTCCAAATCTAGATTTTCCATCTGGTCCTACTTATTATTTAATGGGATTTGATGTGGATTTCTTTACTCCAATTTTTGTAATCACAAGAATTACTGGATGGTCCGCTCATATAATTGAGCAATTAAAAAATAACAGACTAATTAGACCTCTTTCAAAATATACGGGAGCGCCTCATCGAAAAGTTCAACCGATAGATAAAAGATAGTTTTAAATTATTTGGTAAATTCAAAGGCTTCAACCCACGAACCTTTTGTAGAAGCTTTTGAATACTCTGTTGCTCTACCTTCAAAAAAGTTCATATGTTCAACACCATTTAACATATCATCTAACCAAGTTAATGGATTTTCATTGACCTCGTAAATTTCTTTTAGGCGCAATTGAGATAATCTTCGATTTGCAATCCATCTGATATAGGTTTTAACTTGTTCAGCTGTTAATCCTTCAATATTGCCCATTTCAAAAGCCAGATCAATAAACGCATCTTCATGATGAACAATTGTTCTGCATGCATCATAGATTTCTTTTTTTAAACTCTCGTCTAGCAAGCCAGGATTTTCATCACAAAATGTATTAAAAATCTTTATCATTGAGTTACAATGAAGTGTTTCGTCTCTCACTGACCAAGTAACTATTTGACCCATTCCTTTCATTTTATTAAAACGTGGGAAATTTAATAAGATCGCAAAACTTGCAAATAACTGTAAACCTTCCGTGAAAGCACTAAACACAGCAACTGTTTTTGCAATTTCTCTTTTATTATTCATGTTAAAATTTTTCATATAATCGTACTTATCTTTCATTTCTTTGTACTTTAAGAATGCGGAATATTCTGAGTCTGGCATTCCTATCGTATCCAGTAAATGTGAGTACGCAGCAATGTGAACTGTTTCCATTGATGAAAAAGCAGTCATCATCATTAAAACTTCTGTTGGTTTGAAAACACTTGTATAGTGTCTTAAATAACAATTATTTACTTCAACATCCGCCTGTGTAAAAAATCTAAAAATTTGTGTTAATAAATTTTTTTCACCTTGTGTTAACTTTTTTTGCCAATCTCTAATATCTTCAGACAAAGGAACTTCTTCGGGTAACCAATGAATTCTTTGTTGAGTTAACCATGCGTCGTAACACCAAGGATAACGAAAAGGTTTATATACAGGATTATCTTTTAACAAACCTTGCGTATCACAATAATTTTTATCGATTATTTTTTCTGGAGTCTTAACTGCTGCTACTGACATGATAAACATTCCTCATAATTAGTTGTTTGATTAGTTTCTTTTTTTTCTGTTGAACTTTCAACAAAACTTTTACTTACAACCTCTGCTCTCTGTATAGATTTCGACCTACAGTAGTAAAGGCTCTTAAGTCCTTTCTTCCATGCCTGAAAATGGATCTGATGAAGATCTCTTTTATGAACATCTGCTGGAATAAATACATTCAATGATTGTGCCTGAGATATATAAGGAGTTCTATCTGCTGAAAGATCAATCAACCATCTTTGATCAAGTTCAAATGCAGTTTTAAAAACATCTTTTTCTTCTTGTGTTAAAAAATCCAAATGCTGAATAGATCCTTGATTTGTTGTAATTGAAGACCAAACATCACTATTGTTTGTTCCATATTTTTCTAAAAGTTCTTCTAAAAATTTATTTCTAACATTAAATGAGCCTGACAATGTTTTATGTGTGTAGCTATTTGCAGCTATCGGCTCAATTCCAGGAGAAGATCCTCCACAGATAATTGAAATAGAAGCTGTTGGAGCTATTGCTGTTTTGTTAGAAAATCTCTCCATAATTCCATATTCTGCGGCATCTGGACAGGCTCCTCTTTCTTCTGCTAATTTTTTTGAAGCTTTATTAACTTCTTGATCAATATATTTAAAAATTTTTGTATTCCAAACTTTTGCCATTACAGATTCGAAAGGGATCATATTTTTTTGTAAGAAAGAATGAAATCCCATCACTCCAAGACCAACGCTTCTTTCGCGATGAGCTGAATATTTAGCATCTTTAAAAGAATCGGGAGCTTTTAAAATAAATTCACTTAAAATGTTGTCTAAAAATCTCATTACATCTTCTAAGAAATTTTTATCATTTTTCCATTCCTCGTATGTTTCTAAATTTAATGATGATAAACAGCAAACTGCAGTTCTATTTTTTCCATTTTTATCAATTCCAGTGGGTAAAGTAATTTCTGAACAAAGATTTGAAGTCTTAACTGTCAGACCTGCAAGTTTATGGTGCTGCGGTATCATTCTATTTACTGTATCTATAAAAATAATATAAGGCTCACCCGTTTCAACTCTTGCAGTTAATAATCTTATCCATAAATTTCTTGCAGATATAGTTGCTTGGACTACGCCATCGTAAGGACTTTTTAGCGCCCATTGCTCATCAAGTTCCACTGCTCTCATAAAAGCATCTGTAACTAAAACACCGTGATGTAAATTTAAAGCTTTCCTATTTGGATCTCCACCTGTTGGTCTTCTCATTTCTATAAACTCTTCAATTTCAGGATGATCAATTTGCAAATAACAAGCAGCAGATCCTCTTCTTAACGATCCTTGGCTGATTGCTAGTGTTAAAGAGTCCATAACTTTAATGAACGGAATAATTCCAGAAGTTTTTCCAACCCGGCCAATTTTTTCTCCAATCGATCTTAAGTTTCCCCAATAGCTACCAATTCCACCTCCTCGTGCTGCAAGCCAAACATTTTCTGACCAAAGATCTAAAATACCGTCCAAGCTATCTGTTGCTTCATTTAAGAAACAAGATATTGGCAAACCTCTGTCAGTTCCTGCGTTAGATAAAACTGGGGTTGCTGGCATAAACCAAAGATTGCTAATGTAATTGTAAATTCTTTGTGCATGTAAATTATTGTCTGCGTAATTTGCAGCAACACGAGCAAATAAATCTTGATAAGATTCTCCGTCAGCTAAATATCTATCGTCTAAAGTTGCTTTTCCAAAATTTGTTAATTTAGAATCTTTAAATCTATCAATTTTAATTGTAATACCTTTTTCATTTTGAAATAACTCAGTTTCTTTAGTTAAAGAAAAAAGATCTGGTTTTCTTAGATCCTGAACGTTAGATTTTGGATTTGACATTGGAATATCGATTCCTTTATCCAAAACGAGATTTCTAATGGCTAAAGCCAAATTATCTTGCATAACTCTATATTTTATTAGATTTTAGCGGTAAAACAACTACATATTGTGTTACAAAATTATGAGTATACTATTAATACGCATACTACAATAGAACATTAATAGAACATTATAAAAAAGTCAAATAAAAAAATTTATTTTTGATAAACCATTAAAAAATAACAATTAATTTTTTAATGAATTCTAAAGATATTGTAATAAATAAAAATGGTTTCAGAGAATATGACGCTAGATGGTTGTATCCTAAAGATATAAATTTAGAGGGAATTAAAACTGTAGGCCTTGCTCTAGGCACACAGATCAATAAAAGAGCAAAAAAAAATCCAAGAGTAATCGTTGGACATGATTACAGATCTTATAGTGAAGAAGTTAAAGGTGCTTTAATCGAAGGATTAATGAAAAGCGGATGCAATGTTGAAGATCTTGGTCTTAGTTTAACGCCTATGGTTTATTTTGCGCAATTTGAACTTGATGCAGATGCAATAGCGATGGTAACTGCAAGTCATAATGAAAATGGCTGGACCGGAATTAAGATGGGAATTGAAAAAGGTCTAACTCATGCCCCGACAGAAATGTCTGAACTTAAAGAAATAGTATTTAGTAATAATTTTATAAAAGATAAAGGTAGTTTAAAAAAAATTGATAACTTTAAGGAAATATACAGTAATTATTTAATCTCAAAAAATAAAATAAATAAAAAAATTAAAGCTATAGTTGCTTGTGGTAATGGAACGGCCGGAGTATTTGCTCCACAAATTTTAAGGAGGATCGGTTGTGATGTTGTAGAGTTAGATTGTAATCTCGATTATACATTTCCTAAATATAATCCTAATCCTGAAGATATGAAAATGCTTCATGCTATTAGTGAAGCTGTTATAAAAAATAAAGCTGATATTGGATTTGGGTTTGATGGTGATGGAGATAGAGTTGGAGTTATTGATAATAAAGGACGAGAAATATTTTCAGATAAAATAGGATTATTAATTGCAAGAAACATTTCAAATAAATACAAGAGACAAAAATTTATTATTGATGTTAAATCAACTTGTCTTTACTCAAACGATGAAGTTTTAAAAAATAATAAGTGCGAAGTTTTTTTTTGGAAAACAGGTCACTCTCATATTAAAAGAAAAGTAAAAGAAACAAATTCAATTGCAGGATTTGAAAAAAGTGGTCACTTTTTTTTTAATCACCCTATAGGATTTGGTTTTGATGATGGAATTATGTCAGCAATTCAAGTTTGTCATTTACTAAATAATGAAAATAAAAAAATGTCTGAGATTATAGATGCTCTTCCTTTGACCTATCAAACTCCTACTATGGCACCATTTTGTAAGGATGAAGAAAAATATCAAGTAGTTGATTTAATTACTAAGCAGTTTAAAGAATTTAAAGAAAACAAAACTAAAATTAACAATCAATTGATAAAAGAAATCATTACTATCAATGGCGTTAGGTTTGTTCTTGAAGATAATTCTTGGGGATTAATTAGAGCTTCCTCTAACAAGCCCTCTTTAGTTGTGGTAGTTGAAACTCTAAAATCTAATCAAGACACCAAAAATATCTTTAATTTTATTGATAAAACTCTTCAAAAAACAGGAAAAATTGGTGAATACGACCAGAAGATTTAATTTACTTAGTCCAATATCCATAAACACAACGAGTCCCATTTCTAGAACAATCTGATGTATCGTGCAGAACTCCGTTAATAACAACAGTTAGGTGTTTAGAACAAGATACAATTAATGTGCCTAAGGGCAGCTCTTCTTTCTTTAAATGAACCTTGCAGCCTTTTCCAATAAACATAGTAGGCGTCCATTTCCATCCTAATTTTTTTAAATATTTTTTTAATACTACTCTATGCGTTCCAGTTCGAGGACTATCGGCTCTTTCTTTTAAACTCCTTGCGAGTTTAGTTTTTGATGTATTTCTAAATTCTTCATTAGCTTTAAATAAATCATCATATATTTTTTGATAAGATATGCCTGTAGCAATCGCAATAGATCTTACAACGCAATCTCCTGCCTGCCCTTTATAACCGGCAGCAGCTCTGCCCCCGTCATTAATTTTTAATTCTAAATTACTACGTGAGAATAATCTTTTAAAAAACATTTTTTAAACTCTTAAGCATATTCGCTTGAAGAATAAATTATTTTATTTTTGATTAAATTATCAATTTCAGCTCTATTAAAATCATAATCTATTAAGACTTCTATAGTATGTTCTCCAAATATAGGCGCTCCTTTAGATTTTACTGTTTTAGATTTTGAAAATTTAATAGGCATTCCAATAGATTTAAATATTCCAGCTTTAGTATTTTTAACTTCAATAATCATTTTTCTATGTTTTGTGTGAGAATCTTCAAACATTTCTTCAATAGTGTTAATAGGACCACAAGGAAGACCTTTTTGATCAAATATTTTTAACCATTCATTTGATGATTTTTTTATAATTTCTCTATTTAAAATTTCAACAAGCTGCTTTAAATTTTTCATTCGATTAGCATTGCTATTAAATCTTTTGTCTTCCTGTAAATCTTTTCTTCCTAAAGCTTCAATTAAATTTATCCAATTATTTTGATTAGACGCTCCAACAGTAATCCATTTATCTTTGGTCTTAAAAGCTTGGTAAGGAGCTGTTAACGGATGAGCAGAACCTAATGGACCTGGAGATTTTCCAGTTGCACTTGTGATTGCAGATTGCCAGTAAGTGTGAATAATTCCAGCTTCATATAAAGAAGTATCTACTCTTTGCCCTTCTCCAGTTTTGTCGCGGTGAATTAAAGCAGCAAGAACACCAGTAGCACCTAAAATTCCAGCTGTAATATCTGTAATTGGCGCTCCAACTTTCATCGGAGGCTTATCTGAACTCTCACCAGTAATACTCATAAGTCCTGACATTCCTTGAGCGACTAGATCAAACCCTCCTTTATCAGCATAAGGTCCTGTTCTTCCATATCCTGATATTTCACATAAAATTATTTTAGGGTTTATTTTCTTAAGTTCATCATAACCAATGCCTAATTTTTCTAACGTCCCTTTTCTAAAATTTTCAATAATTACGTCAGCTTTTTTAGCCATTCTTTTAAAAACCTCTTTGCCTTCTTTGCTTTTTAAATCCAAAGCAAAACCTTTTTTATTTCTATTCATTGTCATAAAAGCTGCAGCTTCTCCGTTAATTTCTGGTGGAGTAAAGCGTCTAGTGTCATCTCCATCTGGAATTTTTTCAATTTTAACAACATCAGCGCCAAGATCTGCAAGTAACAGACCGCAACTTGGTCCGGCCATTATTTGTGCTAGCTCAAGAACTTTGGTGCCATGAATAGGTCCTGGCATAATTATTTATTTTTAAATTTTGGCTTTGTTTTATTTAGGAATGTCTTGTAACCAATATTAAAATCTTCAGTATCATAACATTTATAACCATAGTCATTCATCTTATCTGTAATTTTTTCATTATTTGAAATTTCTTTGGCAAATTTTTTGTGCCATCTTGCAACTAATGGAGCTCCATCCGCAATTCGTTGTGCAGTTTCATAAGTTTCCCTTTCAACCTCACTATCAGAAACAATTTTATTAACTAAACCTTTTTGTAAAGCCTCCACGGAATCAAAAACCCTGCCTTCTAGTAAAATTTCTAAAGCAATACTTTTGCCAACCAAATTAATTAAAGGCTGCATTTCTCTTGGCGCCATTGTTAAGCCTAGTCTATTAATAGGAACGCCAAATCTGGAAGATTTCCCGCATATCCTAATATCGCAACAAGAGGCTATTTCTAAACCTCCGCCGACGCAAATACCCTCAATTAAAGCAACTGTTGGAATGGGACAATCTAATATAGCTCGTAAAGTAGAGTGCAAAAACTTACCGTAGTCTTTTGATTGTTTACTATTTGAACGTTCAGTTGTAAATTCTCCAATATCGTTACCAGGTGAGAAAGATTTTCCACCTTTACCTCTAATTACAATACATCTTAAATTTTTATTTGTGAATAGTTTTTTAAATATAGCGCTTAACTCTTTCCACATAGGCTTTGTTAGTGCGTTTAATTTTTCAGGGCGATTTAACGATATTTCAATTATATAATCACTAATTTTTTTTTGTAAAATTATTTTTGACATGTTTTTTATCTGTAAAAATACTCAACTAAAGACATAGGCACTATAGGAACATAGGTCGAAAGTAATAATATAAAAATTAAAACAGCAACAAAAATGATATTCACTTTGGATGCTGCCCACATATCAGTTTTTGCAATAGAACAAGCAACAGCCAGAACACTTGCAACTGGAGGGGTTTGTTGGCCGATTGCTAAGTTTAAAGTTACAATAATACCAAAATGAACAGGATCTATTCCTAAGCTGTTAATTAAAGGCATTACAACCGGAACTACTAAAATAATTGCAGCAGCTGAGTGCAAAAAGAAACCTATAATAAATAAGAAGACATTTAATATCGCCAATATTAAATATTTATTTTGCGTTAACGTTGTTAAAGATAAAGCAATTTTTTGGGGAATTTGTTCTATCGTTAAAAATTCACCTAATAACATAGAAGATGCAACTAACAACATCACAGTTGCAGTTTGCGATCCTCCTTCAACAGTTGCGTCAAAAAATTGTTTTAAATTAAACTCTTTGTAAATAAATGCTATGACTAATGCAGCCACTACTGCCAAACCTGCTCCTTCTGTAGCTGTTACAAACCCACCAAATATTCCACCCAAAATTATTATTGGTAATGTAAAAGCAAATGCAGCATCTTTTGCGGTTCTTTTTAAATTCTTAAAATTAAAAGCTTCTTCAATAGGTAAATTTTTTCTTTTTGCATAAATATAGGATAC
>SHWR01000044.1 GCA_009693745.1 Candidatus Fonsibacter sp. | reverse complement strand
TCTTCAACAGGAGCATTAAATTTGACATCTGTTCCTAAAAAATTTGTTGTTATTGGTGCTGGTTATATTGGATTGGAGATGGGTTCTGTATGGTTAAGATTAGGATCGGAAGTTCACGTTGTAGAATACTTAGATTATATAACTCCAGGTATAGATAGAGAAGTAGCGGATGCTTTTTTAAAAATATTACAAAAACAAGGAATGCAATTCAATCTATCAACAAAAGTCATTGGTGTTAAAAAAAATAAAAATGGTGCTAGAATTACAGTTGAGAAGAACGGCGTTAAGAGTGATATTGATTGTGATGTAGTTTTAATGTCTGTGGGGCGAAAGCCTAATACCACAGGACTAAATCTTGAAAAGATTGGAGTAAAATTAGACTCAAAAGGAGGAATAGAAATAGATCATAAATATAAAACTAATTTAGATAATATTTATGCGATCGGAGATGTCGTTGTTGGTCCTATGTTAGCGCATAAAGCAGAAGAAGAAGGAATCGCCGTTGCAGAGTTACTTAGTGGAAAATTTGGGCATGTAAATTATGATGTTATTCCTGGTGTGATTTATACTTCTCCAGAAGTTGCATCAGTTGGAAAAACAGAAGAACAGTTAAAGGAGCAGAAAATACCTTTCAAAGTTGGTAAATTTCCATTTGCAGCTAACGCTAGAGCAAAAATTAATGATGAAGGTGATGGTTTTGTTAAGATTTTATCTGATGAAAAAACAGATAGGATCCTAGGCGTACATATGATCGGACCAGATGTTGGCAATATGATAGGAGAAATGGTATTAGCTATGGAGTTTGGTGCAAGCGCTGAAGATATAGCAAGAACATGTCATGCTCATCCAACTTTAGCTGAGGCAATCAAAGAAGCCGCTTTAGCAGTCGATAAAAGAGCTATTCACTTTTAAACTTAAATTTTCATTCCTGATTTTTTCCAATCAGCAGTAAAAATATCTATACCTTTATCAGTTAAGTGGTGTTTATGAAGTTCTTTAAAGATTTTAACAGGAACTGTAGCGACATCAGATCCAATAGCTGCAACAGCATTAAAGTGTTCAACAGATCTAATGGACGCTGATAAGATTTTAGTTTTTATATTTTTATAATTATTAAAAATTTTTTTAATATCTTCTATAAGTTGAATTCCACTTTCGCCGATATCATCTAGCCTTCCGATAAAAGGAGAAACATAAGTTGCTCCAGCCTTTGCAGCAAGCAAAGCCTGCGACGTAGAAAAACATAAAGTGACATTTACTTTAATTTTTTTTGCTGAAAGTATACTGCATGCTTGCAAACCATTCCAAGTAAGTGGAACTTTAATTACGATATTTTTTGCAATTTTTCTTAGAACTTCTGCTTCTTTTAACATTGAATGAATATCTGGAGCAGTTACTTCAGCACTTACGGGTCCTTTTATTTCACTACAAATTTCTTTTAATAAAATTTTAAAATCAGTATTTGCACTTGCAAGCAAAGAGGGATTTGTTGTAATGCCGTTTACTAAATTAGCTTTGTTTAATCCTCTAATTTCTTTAATATCTGATGAGTCTAGAAAAATTTCCATGGATTTAGATTATAAAATTTATAGTAAGAAATAAACAATTAATAGAATTTTTTGATGACTTTAGACGTATTGTTACCATTAAAATTTGATCATCCTTTTACGTATAATATTCCTAAAGATATTAATGTAAAAGTTGGGGATTTCGTTTTAGTTCCTTTTCAAAATAAAGATATTATAGGCGTTGTTTGGGGTAAGAGCAGCCCTATTAAGAGTTCAATAAAGATTAGAGATATTAAAAAGAAATTTGATTTCGTATCTTTATCTAAAGATACATTAATTTTTTTAGAAAAATTTTCTCGATATAACTTAGTCGATTTGGGAATTGCATTAAAATTATTTATTTTTAAAAGAGCCTTTAAAGAAATATCTAAAAAAAAAAAAACAGCAAGAATACTCTCAAGAACATTCATTAAAAAAGAGCATTAGTTTTGATATAAGTCAGAAGAAAGCTATTAAAATTTTAGATCAACAAATTTCTTTTGGCAGCTTTTCAACAGTGCTACTACACGGAATAACAGGTTCGGGAAAAACATTAATATATTTTAAAAAAATACAAAATTTTTTAGAAAAAGGTTATCAGGTTTTAGTTTTACTTCCAGAGATTGCATTAACAAATCAGATCAAAGAAAGATTTAAAGAATATTTTGGAAATTACCCTGCATTGTGGCACTCAGAGATTTCAGAAAAAGATAAAAGATTAATTTGGCATGGTATTGCTAGTCATAAAATTAATTTGGTTTTAGGTGCTAGATCATCTCTATTTCTTCCTTTTAAAAGATTGGGTTTAATTATTATAGATGAGGAACATGATCAGTCTTACAAGCAAGAAGATCAAATAATTTATAATGCTAGAGATATGGCTGTATTGATGGCTTCTATAAAAAAAATATCAGTCATTTTAGTTTCAGCAACACCTTCGATTGAAACTTATTACAATACAGTAAATAAAAAATTTTTTTATATTAGTCTGGACAAAAGATATGGAGATGCCCAATTACCCGAAATTAAATTTGTAGATTTAAAAAAAAATTCCCCTCTTAAATCAAAATTTATATCACCTTCGATTATTCCTGAACTTAAAAGTATTTTAGACAAAGGAAATCAAATATTATTTTTTTTAAATAGAAGAGGATATTCAACATTTGTTATTTGTTCAAAGTGTGGGTACCGTTTTAATTGTCCACATTGTTCAGTTTCACTAATTTATCACAAAGAAACAAATAAATTAATTTGTCACTATTGTGATCATGAGGCCTCTTTAGAAAGAAAATGTAAAAATGAAAATAATTGCAAATTTTTTTTTTATGGTCTAGGTGTTGAAAAAATATTTGAAGAAGTTAAAGAAATTTTTCCAGACAAAAAAATTGAATTATTTTCAAGTGATTTTATTCATAATGATGATAACACAAAAAAAATATTTGAGAATATTCACAATGGAAAGATTAATATCATTGTAGGAACACAGTTGATTTCTAAAGGTTTTCATTTTCCAAAGTTAAATTGTATCGTTATTGTTAATTCTGATATGAACTTTTTGGGTAATGATATCCGCAGTTCAGAAAAAACGTACCAATTAATGAACCAGCTTAGTGGTAGGGCTGGAAGAGAAGTTAAGAATTCAACAGTATATCTCCAAACTTATGAACCAGAAAACCAAACATTAAAATCAATATGCGATCATAATATTCTAGCTTTTTATGAAAATGAAATTGCCTTCAGAGAAAAATCTAATTTACCTCCGTTTACAAAACTCATTGCTTTTATTGTTTCAGGAAAAAATAGATTTGATGTTGATGAGTTTGCAAGAATTTTAAAGAATCAAATTCCAAAAATGAAAGATGCTTTATTGCTTGGCCCCGTAAGTGCTTCTATTTCGCTTATAAAGGGAAAATATCGTTCTAGATTGTTATTAAAATATCCTCAAGAAGCATTCCCACAAAAATTTTTAAAAAATTGGTTAAAAACTATTAAAATTAATAAAAATATTTCATTAACTGTGGACGTCGATCCAATAAATTTTAAATAATTTTTTTAATAAGTTCCAAAATATCATACTTGATAAGTGCAACCTTGCATGTTACGAAATCTTTTTTCTTTTTAAGTTAACTATAGAAAATCGATGAAAACTTTTAGTGAAACTCAAAGATATGCTAAAGCAGTATATGGACTTGCTTCTGAGTCTAAAAGTTTAGATATTCTTGAAAAAGATTTTTTAAAATTAAGAGAAATATTGTTTCAAAGTGTAGACTTAAAAAAGTTTATTAAAAATCCTACTCATAAATATGCTGTTATTAATAATGTTATAGACGCTTTAACTAAGCAATTTTCTTTTTCAGATTTATTTTCAAGATTTTTAAAAGTTTTAAATAAGAATAGACGATTTTTTTTTGTTGAAAAAATAGTAAATAATTTTTTTGATCTATTATTAAGTCAAAGAGGAGAAATTTTAGCAACACTTAAATTATCTCATGCAATTTCAGATAGTGAAAAAGCAGATATAGTCAAAAAATTAGATGATATTTTAAAGAAAAAAATTAATATTTCTTTCTCAGTTGACGAATCTTTATTAGTCGGTTCAATTTTACAAATTGGTAGTGCAATGATAGACACTTCTGCCAAGACAAGATTAAATAATTTATTAAATAAATAAGAATGAAAATTAATCCTTCAGAAATTACTAATATTTTAAAAGACCAAATTAAAAACTTCGGTACAGATGTAGAGGTTTCAGAAGTTGGCCAGGTTTTGACAGTAGGAGATGGTATCGCAAGAGTATATGGATTAGATAATGTTCAGGCTGGAGAGATGGTTCAATTCTCTGAAGGCACAAAAGGTATGGCTTTAAACCTTGAGACAGAAAATGTGGGAGTGGTTATTTTTGGAGATGACTCCAAAATTAAGGAAGGTGATATAGTAAAAAGAACAGGATCAATCGTTGACGTTGCGGTTGGAAAATCCTTACTAGGTCGAGTTGTTGATGGACTGGGAAACCCGATAGACGGCAAGGGACCTCTTGATAAAAACGCAGAAAGAAAAAGAGTTGAAATTAAAGCCCCTGGAATTATTCCAAGAAAATCAGTTAATGAACCGATGCAAACTGGACTAAAAGCTATTGATTGCTTAATTCCAGTTGGAAGAGGACAAAGAGAATTAATTATTGGAGACAGACAAACTGGAAAAACAGCAATTGCTATTGATACAATTATTAATCAAAAAGAGATAAATAAATCTAACGATGAAAGTAAAAAACTTTACTGCATTTATGTTGCGATTGGACAAAAAAGATCGAGTGTTGCTCAAATTGTAAAAACTTTAGAGGAGGCTGGAGCATTAGAATATACAATTGTTGTTGCTGCCACAGCATCTGATCCTGCACCGTTGCAATTTTTAGCTCCTTATACCGGATGTACAATGGGTGAATATTTTAGAGATAATGGAATGCACGCTCTTATTATTTATGATGATTTATCAAAACAAGCTGTTGCTTATAGACAAATGTCATTGCTTTTACGCAGACCTCCAGGACGAGAAGCTTTTCCAGGAGATGTATTCTATCTTCATAGTAGATTGCTCGAGAGAGCCGCAAAATTGAATGATAAGTACGGTGGAGGTTCTTTAACGGCCCTTCCAATTATTGAAACACAAGCAAGCGATATTTCTGCTTATATACCAACAAACGTTATTTCTATTACTGACGGACAAATATTTTTAGAAACAGAATTATTTTATAAAGGAGTTAGACCAGCTGTGAACGTTGGTATTTCCGTATCAAGAGTTGGATCTGCAGCACAGATAAAAGCTATGAAACAAGTTTCAGGATCGATTAAACTTGAATTAGCACAATATCGAGAAATGGCGGCCTTTGCACAGTTTGGATCCGATTTAGATCCTGCTACACAAAAATTATTAAATCGCGGCTCTAAATTAACCGAATTATTAAAACAAGATCAATATTCACCTTTGACTGTAGAAGAACAGGTAGTTTCAATTTTTTCAGGTGTTAGAGGATTTTTAGATAATGTTGAACTTAACCAAATAAAATCTTTTGAAAAGAAACTTTTAGCAAAGATCAAATTAGAAGCTCCAGATATTTTGACAAATATTAAATCTTCTGGAAAAATGGATGAAGCTATTGAGGAGAAATTAAAAAATTTTATAGGTGAGTTTAAGAAAGGTTTTCAAAAATAATGCCTAGTCTAAAATTTTTAAGGAATAGAATTACTAGCGTTAAATCAACGCAAAAAATAACCAAGGCAATGAAAATGGTTGCTGCAGCTAAGCTTAGAAAGGCACAACAAAATGCAGAAAACGCTAAACCTTATTCTGAAAAACTAAACTCTATAATATTAAATCTAAAAAATTCAGTTAATGACATAGACTCGGCGCCAAAATTATTAGTTGGAAATCAAAAAGAAGAAACACATTTGTGTGTTGTATTAAGTTCTGACAGAGGTTTATGTGGAGGTTTTAATACAAATATTTGCAGAAAAGCAAAAATATTTTTTGAAAAAGTCATCGGTCAAAATAAAAAATTAAAAATTATAGTTGTAGGTAGCAAAGCAAATGACCAGCTTAGAAGAAAATATAGTCAATATATTGTTGATAAAATCAGTTTAAAAGATGAAAAAGTTATTTCTTTTGCTAAAGCACAAGAAATTACAGATAAAATTTTAAATTTATTTACTAGAAATGAATTTGATACTTGCACTTTGTTTTTTAATAAATTTAAGAGTATTATTTTGCAAATCCCACAAGCTCAACAATTAATTCCTGTTTCAATCAACGAAAAATTAGATCAAGAAAATAAAAGCAATAATCAGTACGAATATGAGCCTGAAGAAAATGAAATTTTAGAAAATCTTTTGCCAAAAAATATTGCAACACAAATTTACACTGCTTTTTTAGAAAATCAGGCAAGCGAACAAGGGTCTCGAATGGCAGCTATGGATAACGCTACTAGAAATGCAGGTGAATTAATTGGAAAACTTACAATTAATTATAATAGAACAAGACAAGCCGTTATTACTAAAGAGCTGATTGAAATTATATCTGGAGCTGAATCTTTATAGGAGAAATTATGGAAAATAAATTTGGAAAAATAGTTCAGGTTATTGGGGCAGTTGTAGATGTAAAGTTTGACAATGAGTTACCGGAAATCCTAACTGCACTTGAGTGCGATAATAATGGATTAAGAGTTGTTCTTGAAGTTGCTCAACATCTTGGTGAAAATACAGTTAGAACAATAGCCATGGATACTACAGAAGGTTTAAAAAGAGGGGATAAAGTTATTAATACTGGGAAAGCAATTACCGTTCCTGTGGGTCCAGAAACACTAGGAAGAATTATAAATGTTATTGGAGAACCAATTGATCAAAGAGGTCCTTTAAAAACAAAAGAAAATTGGCCAATTCATAGACCTGCACCAGCGTATGTGGAGCAGTCGACTGAAACAGAAGTTTTAGTTACAGGAATTAAAGTTGTGGACTTGCTTGCGCCGTACTCTCGAGGCGGCAAAATTGGTTTATTTGGAGGAGCCGGTGTTGGAAAAACAGTTCTTATTATGGAATTAATTAATAACGTCGCAAAAGCACATGGTGGATATTCAGTTTTTGCAGGAGTTGGAGAAAGAACAAGAGAAGGAAATGATCTTTATCATGAAATGATAGAGTCGGGAGTTATTAAAACTGATGGTCCAGGATCTAAAGCCGCTTTAGTTTATGGACAAATGAATGAGCCACCAGGAGCAAGACTCCGTGTCGCTTTATCAGGATTAACATTAGCTGAATATTTTAGAGATAAAGAAGGACAAGATGTTCTATTTTTCGTTGACAATATTTTTAGATTTACACAAGCAGGTTCAGAGGTTTCTGCGTTGCTTGGTCGGATTCCTTCAGCTGTTGGATATCAGCCAACATTAGCAACAGACATGGGAAATTTACAAGAGAGAATTACGACAACTAGCAAAGGATCAATCACTTCGGTCCAAGCGATTTACGTTCCAGCGGACGACTTAACAGATCCTGCACCAGCAACTTCATTTGCGCACTTGGATGCAACAACAGTTTTATCTAGACAAATTGCTGAGCTTGGAATTTATCCTGCAGTGGATCCTCTAGACTCAACTTCAAGAATTCTTGATCCTAGAATTGTAGGAGAAGAACATTACAGAGTTGCTAGGGAAGTTCAAAAGATTTTACAAAACTATAAATCTTTACAAGATATTATCGCAATCTTGGGTATGGATGAACTATCAGAAGAAGATAAGTTGGTTGTTTCAAGAGCAAGAAGAATACAAAGATTTTTGTCTCAACCTTTCTTTGTTGCAGAAGTGTTTACGGGATCGCCAGGAAAATTGGTTGATTTACAATCAACAATTAAAGGGTTTGATGCCATTTGCAAAGGTCAGTATGATCATCTTCCAGAGTCAGCCTTTTATATGGTTGGCACAATAGAGGAAGCTGTTGCAAAAGCTGAAAAAATGGCAAAAGAAGCTGCAGCTTAATTTAAATGGCAGATAATATTCATCTTGAAATTATAACTCCAAAACAAGTAGCCTATTCAAAAGCAGTTGATAGCGTTGTTATTTCGGGAGTCGAAGGTGACATGGAAATATTTAAAGATCATATTTCTTTAATAACTTTTCTTAAAGCAGGCAAGATTATTGCAAAAACAGGAAGCAATATAGATACGTTTTTTTCCACGGGTGGAACGGTAGAGTTTTCTAATAATAAATTAAGCATTTTATTAGATAATATTTTTAATAGCTCAGAGTTTCAAAGTGAAGAATTAATAAAATTAAAACAGAATGCAGAAAATAAATTAGGCAAAAAAGATATTTCTGATGAAGAAATTTATTTAAATACACAAATTATTGATCAGATAAACAATATTAAATCTTAGAGATACTTTTTAAATTCTTCTATAACTTCTTTATAAAGTTTTTTTTTAAATGGTACTATTAATTTAGGCAGTTCCAAAGGTTGAGCCCAACGCCATTCACAAAATTCTGCTTTTTTTTGTTTAATATTGATTTCACTATACTCTCCAATAAATTTTGCAAGAAACCAGGTTTGCTTTTGTCCTTTATATTTACCATTCCAAATTTTTCCAAGCAGTTCATTAGGTAAATCATAAATAAACTCTTTCCCTGATTTTTTTATAATTTCAATTGATATAATTCCTGTTTCTTCTTTAAGTTCTCTTTTAGCAGCGCTTTCAAAATCTTCTTTATTATCAACGCCACCCTGAGGCATTTGCCATGCCTTTGTACTATCAATCCTTTTTCCAATAAAAACTTTAGTTTCATGATTAAGAAGCATTATTCCAACACCTTTTCTATAAGGAAGGTTGG
>SHWR01000043.1 GCA_009693745.1 Candidatus Fonsibacter sp. | reverse complement strand
GCTCTACTCATAGTTACGTTTTAGATAAAAGACCAGAACTTGCTTGGCCAGCAAATCTTTATTTAGAAGGATCAGATCAACATAGAGGCTGGTTTCATTCTTCTTTACTAGAATCCTGCGGAACAAAAGGAGTCGCTCCATTTCAAAATATTTTGTGTCATGGATTTGTAGTGGATGGTAAAGGACAAAAAATGTCAAAATCATTAGGGAATGTGGTTATGCCAGAAGAAGTTATTAAAAATTATGGAGCTGATATACTTAGATTGTGGGTTGTTGCCTCAGATTATTCTGAAGATTTAAAAATTGATAAAGCAATTTTAAATCAACATGCTGAGTCTTATCGAAAAATTAGAAATACTCTTAGATTTCTTTTGGGAAATTTAAACGACAAATTATTAAACGATGATTTTTCTAAAATAGAATATTCAAAATTATCATCATTAGAGAAATATATCTTAATGCAAGTATATGACTTTGATTTAAGATTTAGAGATTATATTAAGTCTTATAATTTTCATAAAATATATGTCGAGCTTTTAAATTTTTGTACTTTAGGTCTTTCAGCTTTTTATTTTGATATAAAAAAAGACATTCTCTATTGTGATAGCGAAAATAGCAAAAGAAGAAATAACTGTCTAGAAGTATTAAATGTTCTTATCAATTTTTTATTAAAATGGTTTTCTCCAATTTTAGCTTTTACATCTGAAGAGGCCTATCAGGTAATTAAAAATAAAAATTATAAGAGTATTCATTTGCAGGATTTTCCACTTATACCTTTGATTTGGAATAATTCTGGAATTAAAAATAAGTGGATCGAGATTAAGAAAGTAAAACAAGTTGTTAATGCGGCTATAGAAGATATTAGAAATAAGAAGATTATTCGTTCTAGCTTAGAAGCAAATGTTATTGTTTATTTAAAAGATGAATATCTAAATCTTACAAAAGAAGAAGATCTTAGTGAAATTTTTATTTGTTCAGAAGCAAAAGCAGAATCTTTTATTAACCAGAGTGATTTGTTTTCTTTAAAAGATATTGAAGGGGTAGCTGTCAAAATATTAAAAGCTAATGGACAAAAATGTTCGCGTTGTTGGAAGATTTTAGAAAAACCATGCAGTAGAGATATTTGTGGTTTAAAAAATTAATATGACAAATAAAAAAAAGATATATTTATTTTTTTGTGTTCTTGTTTTTTTTACAATAGATAGAATTTCAAAAATTTTAATTTTAAAAAATTTTTTAAATAGTTCTTTATCTGAAATTTATTTAAACTCTTTTCTTAATTTTTCTTTAGTATGGAATAGTGGAATTGGTTTTGGAATTTTACAGATCGAACCTAATATTTTTTATTCAATTATTTCAATTATCATAACTGCTATTAATTTAATTTTAATTTATTGGATGTTAAGTTCATCAAGCTACTTAGAATCTATTTTTATTTCTATAATTTTAGGCGGATCTCTAGGTAATTTATTTGACAGATATTATTATAGTTCTGTTCCAGATTTTATAGATTTTCATTATGAGAGTTTTCACTGGTTTACCTTTAATATTGCTGATATTTTTATCACTATTGGAATTATAGGTTTAATAATAATTGATCTATTTAAAATAAAAAAAAAAACATGAAAAAATTTATAAATTTATTTGCATTGTTATTTTTATTAAGTTCATGTGAGAATATTCAAAAAGGATTAGGCATGAAAAAAGATGTTCCTGATGAGTTTTTAGTTGAAAAAAGAAATCCCTTGGTTATGCCACCAAATTTCGATTTGTTACCACCAGATTCTGTGAATCAAAATAATCAAAAAGATGAGAAAGATAATTTAAAAGAAATTATTAATAAGAATCTTGGAAAAGATAAAAAAAACGTGGAAATTAAAAAAGAAACAAACGCCGGATCTTTGGAAAAAAGTATTCTTGAAAAAATAAAATAGTTTGATGAAAATTAATTCTTTTAATTTTTCAAAAAACCGCACAACATTTTATAAAAATAATTTGAGAAAATGTTCAGAAATATTCAAAAATTTACTTAATGACAAAGAGAATTTTTTTTTTAATACATTGTCTGAAGAGTATCAAAAAAGTCTTTTTTTAAAAAAAGTAGTTTTAAAAAAAAAATTACACAAAAATATCTTAATTGTAGGAATGGGAGGGTCTGTTCTTGGATCTAAAATGCTTTCTTCTTTTTTTGGCTTGGATAAGAACTATTATTTTTTAGATAATTTAAATAATTTTACAGTTGACGATTTTATTAAAAAAGATTTAAGTAAATTTTCAATTTTTATTATATCTAAGTCTGGAAAAACTTTAGAAACCTTGACAAATTGCAATATTATTTTAAATAATTTAAAAAAAAGAAAAAAAAACATATCTAAAAATTTTATAATTATTTCAGAGAGAAATAGTATCCTATTTAATTTTGCAAGAAAAAATAATCTTTTATTTTTTGAACATAATATAAACCTTAGTGGTCGGTATTCCGTTTTATCGGAAGCGGGTTTGTTAATGTTTAATCTTGATTATAAAAAAATTAATCAAGGCATTAATTCTGTTATTAAAAAAGATTTAAAGATAAATCTAATTAAAAATGCAGCCACTTTATTAACTTTAATTAAGAAATCAAAAATAGATACTCATGTATCTCTTATTTATTCTCATAACTTGTTAAGTTATGGTTATTGGCATCAACAATTATTAGCAGAAAGTATCGGAAAGAAAGGTAAAGATTTCACGCCAATTATATCAGAGTGTCCCAAAGATCATCATAGCATCATGCAGCTTTATTTGGACGGAAAGAGAAATAAATTTTTTACATTCTTCAAAACAATCAATAATAAAATTGATCAGCCAATAAAAGATTATTTTAATCAAAAATTTCGAAAAAATTCGTTAAATAATATTATCGATGCTCAATTCAATGCAACGATCAATGTTTTTAAAAAGAATTTGATGCCGTTTCGAGTAATATTGATTGATAAAAAAAGGCCAATTCAAAGCTTTATTTCTTTACTTGTCTATTCAATGTTAGAAACAGCAATCTTATGCAAAGCGCTAGATTTAAATCCTTTTAACCAACCAGCCGTAGAAGCAATCAAAAAAGAGACTTATTCTATATTAAGTTAGATTTATTTTTGCAAAATAGATTTTAGAAACACCGTAAATTCTTTCCTCAATAATATCGAGTTCTTTATTTTCAATGCGGTTTTCCGAATTTGTGTGAATAACTAATATATTTTTTTTACCAATAATTTTTTTTAAATCATTTATTATATTATCAATATTTTTTATTTTAAAAGGAGGATCCAGAAATACTAAATTTGGTTTAATTTGATTAAATAATTTATTATTCTGAATTAAAGAAACATCTTCATTAGTAGCGATAGCATTCTCGCTTAGTATATTTAAAATATTAAGATTTTTTTTTAAAATAGAAAAAGCTTCTGAATTTTTTTCAAAGAAAAATACTTTTTTCACTTCTCTTGATAAGCATTCCAGCCCAAAAGAACCTGAACCAGAAAAAAGATCTAGAACTGTTGAATTTTTAAATTCAAATTGAATTTTATTTGAGTGCTGTAATATATTAAATATACTTTCTTTGACTCTATCTCTCAAAGGTCTAGTAATTGATTTACTGGGAAAAAGTATTTTCTTTCCTTTATATTTTCCTGATATGATCCTCATATAATCTCATTTCTTTTTCTTCTGCTTTTTCTACTTTTCCAAGTAACAAGTTTTTAAGTTTAAACAGACCATATTCTAGGCGAATAAGTCTATTAACTTTAAGATTAATAGCGGCACATAAATTTCTTATTTCATTATTTTTTCCTTCACGCATCCGAAACTCTACCCAAGAATTTGCGTTTCCCTTTTTTAATAATTTATATTCAAAAGGAGCATATTGAATGTTATTTATTTTTACACCCTTGCTAACCCTTTCAAGAGAATTTTCATCTATATATCCATAAACTCTAATTTTATATTTTCTAATAAATTTGTTTTTTGGCAACTCTAAATTTCTTATTATCTCACCATCATCTGTTAATAATAAAAGTCCTTCAGAGTTAATATCCAATCTACCAACAGTTTTTATTTTTTTAAGGTTAAAAGGTAATAGGTCATATATAATTGGTCTGTCGTCTTGTTTATTTCTAGAGGTAATATAATTTAATGGTTTATAAAATTTCCATACTTCAAGTTTTTTTTGAAGATTAATTTTTTTATTATTTATAAGTATTTCATCTTCACTATTTACAAAAGTAATAGGAGATATAATAATTTCTTGATTAACAATGATTTTATTTTTTAAAATTAATTGCTCTATTTCACGTCTAGAACCATATCCTTTATTAGATAAAAATTTAGCTATTCTAATTTTTTTTTGGTAATTATTATTCATAATGAATAGTCGGATTGATATTTATACTGATTTACTTTTAAAATTATCAAAAAAAGCTCTTGCTTTAGGAGAACTTCCTATCAGTGCAATTATAGTAGATCCCGTTACTAAAAAAGTTATATCTGCAAGTATAAATCAGACTAAAAAAAATCCAATTTTACATGCTGAGATTAATGCTATTTTAAAAGCTTTAAAACTAATAAATTCAAAAAGATTAGATAAATTTGATCTTTATTGTTCTCTAGAGCCATGTCCAATGTGTGCTTCTGCAATTTCTCTTTCTAGAATTAGAAGAGTTTATTTTTGTTTAGAAGATAAAAAATCAGGAGGTTTTATTAATGGTCCGAAATTAATTTATTCTAAGAATTTACATCATAAGCCTAAGTTTTATTATGGCTTTAAGGAAAAAATTTTTTTAGATTTAATAAAAAATTTTTTTAGGAAAAAACGTAATTAATTACTGATAACTCTCCAACCAATATCTCTTCTAAAGTATTTATCTTTCCAGTTAATTTTTTTTAACATGTTAATACATATGTTTCGTGCTGATTTAAAATTTTTATTTAAAGCCGTAGCATTTAAAACTCTACCACCAGATGAGAAAATCTTATTATTCTTTTTAAATGTACTTGCGTGAAATAAATATTGATTAGCATTTAGTAAAATCTTTTCTGTATTTTTGATTTCTGATATCTTACTTTGTTTATTAGGATATCCTTTTGAAGAGGCAACAATTGTTATTGCTTTTTTATCGCTCCAATTAATTGCTATTTTGTTAATTTGTTTTTTTTTACAAGCTAATATAATTTTTAACAAATCTGTTTTCAATCTCATCATCAAAACTTGGCATTCAGGATCTCCAAGTCTAATATTATATTCAATAAGTTTGGGTTGATTATTTTTAATAATTAGTCCCGCATAAAGAATTCCAACGAAAGGGCATCCTAATTTTTTTAGCCCTTTTAAAGTAGGTTCAATAATTTCTTTTTTTATCTTGTTCTCAACTTTATTTGTAATAATGTTTGAAGGAGAGTAAGCGCCCATTCCTCCAGTATTTGGACCGGTGTCACCTTCACCTATTCTTTTGTGGTCTTGAGCGCTTCCAAAAAATTTATAATTTATTCCATCAGACAGTATAAAGTAACTTACTTCTTCTCCTGATAAAAATTCTTCAATAACAAATTTTTTAGAACTTTTAAATTTTCCTTGATTAATTTCTTTACATTTTTGTAATGCCATAGTTTTGTTATTACAAATAGAAACACCTTTACCCGAAGCTAATCCATCAGCTTTTATCACTATAGGAGTATTCATTTTTTTTATATAATCTTTAACTCCTTTCATACTGCTAAAAGACTTATATTGTGCTGTAGGTATTTTATACTTTTTGCAGAGTTGTTTTGTAAAAGATTTAGATTTTTCTAACCTTGAAGCTGCCTTAGATGGACCAAATACAAAAAAATCCTTTTTTTCTAGGTAATCTTTAATTCCTTGAACCAAAGGAACTTCAGGTCCAACAAATACTATTTTTACATTATTATTTCTTAAAAAATCTGAAATACTTTCAAAGTTTAGAACATCTATATTAATATTTTCCGCCATTATGCTTGTGCCAGCATTTCCTGGAATGCAAAAGATTTTATTAATTTGTTTTGATTGTTTTAGTTTAAAGCAAATAGAATTCTCTCTACCGCCACTTCCTATTACAGCTATGTTCATATAATAATATAGGTATATAAATTGATAATGAAAAACATACCAGAATTTTCTGTTTCAGAAATTACATCTTTAACGAAAAATATTTTAGAGGAAAATTTTGAAAGAGTGAGAATCAGAGGCGAAGTTTCCAAAATAAAAGAAAATAAAGGTCATTTGTATTTTTCATTAAAAGACGAAAATTTTATATTGAATGCTATTTGTTGGTCAAGCGCAGTACCTCTTCTACAAGTTTTCCCAGAAGAGGGCATGGAGGTTGTTGCTGAAGGAAAAATTACAACATATGCAAAAAGTAGCATTTCAAGTTATCAAATTAAAGTAGATCAGATTGAACTTCAAGGCGAGGGCGCGCTATTAAAATTAATTGAAAAAAGAAAGAAAAAATTGCAGGCTGAAGGATATTTTAACGAAGAACGCAAAAAGCCGATTCCATTCATTCCTAATAAAATTGGAATAATTACTTCTCCAACAGGAGCTGTAATAATGGACATTATTAATAGAGTACAAGATAGATATCCAACTCATCTTTTAATTTACCCAATTTCTGTGCAAGGAAATAAATCAGCCGGAGAAATTATTGAAGGAATAGAATTTTTTAATAAAAAAATTAATGTTGATACTATAATAATAGCTAGAGGAGGTGGAGGAGTAGAGGATTTATTATCATTTAATGATGAAAACGTAGTCAAGGCTGCATTTGCAAGTAAAATACCAATTATCTCCGCAATTGGGCATGAAACTGATTTTACTTTGCTTGATTTCGTAGCGGACTATAGAGCATCAACCCCCACTGCGGCTGCAGAAAAAGCCGTTCCAGAAAGAACTACTTTAATTGAAAGAATTTTTTCTTTTCATAAGCAGTTAATTTTTAGTTTTAACTTATTTTTAAAAGAAAAAGATAAAAATATTTACCAATTAGTTAAATCATTAAATATTAATAATTTAAAAAATTTTATTAGAGAAAAGAAAGATAAAATTAAAAGTTATGACAAATCTCTTGTTAACCTATTAAAAAATAAATTTAAATATTTTCAATTAAATTTAAATAGTATTTTTTCTAGATTAAATAGTTTGGATACTAATAAAATTCTTAAAAGAGGTTTTTCAATTATTAGAGATTTAAATAATAATATTATTTACAAAAAAAATTATGCACATAAAAATAGTGATATTATAATTGAATTATCAGATGGAAAAATTAAGGCTAAAATTAATTAATAATATTTTTTATGAAAGAAGCAAAATTAAAATTTAAACCTGGAAATTTTGAAATTATTAATTCCGGAAATTATGTACTTTGCAAAGTTTCTGGAAAGAAAATAGATTTATCGGAATTAAAATATTGGAACGTCGAATTACAAGAGGCCTACTTTTCTTATGTTGAGGCAGCAGAAAGATTTAAACAATTGAATGAAAAATAAATGCGTTTTTTAATTATATTTTTTTTATTATTCCAATCAACTTTAGTAAATGCTTTTGAGTTAAATGGAGAAATTATCCAAGGTGCACTTATTATTGGAAAAGAACATCCTAATAATTCTGTATATATTAATAAGCAAAAAATAAAATTGTCTGAAAATGGCATTTTTGTTTTTGGTATCAATTTTAATCAAACAGGAAATATTGTTATCGAGTCATCTGATAAGAATAATCAAATCACTTCTAAAACTTACCAAATAAAGAAAAGACAATACAAAATTCAAAAAATAGATGGTCTTCATGAAAAAATGGTAACCCCAGATCAAGAGTCATTAGAAATAATAAAAAAAGAAAATGACCTAATTAAAAATGCTCAATTAATTAATTCAGATTTTGAATTTTTTTTATCAGGATTTAGTAAGCCCGTTGATGGTGTAGTTACAGGAGTTTATGGTAGCCAAAGAATATTGAATGGTAAGCCTCGTTCACCACATTTAGGTGTTGATTTTGCAGCACCTAAAGGAACAGAGGTTAAGTCTCCAGCAGATGGCTATGTAACTCTTGCCGAGAAAGGTTTTTACTTTACAGGAGGTAGTATAATTTTAGATCATGGACATGGGGTTTCAACAATTTATGCTCACTTAGATGAAATTTTATTAAGAAAAGGTGATTTAATTAAAAAAGGGCAGGTAATTGGAAAGGTCGGCTCAACAGGTAGAGCTACCGGACCGCACTTACATTTTGGAATGAATTGGTTCGACGTTAAAATTGATCCAGAATTAATTCTTAAATAATAGTATTCTTATTTCCATCTATCATGTGACCACAGCCAATTAGCAGGATCCCTCTTTATAAATTCTTCAATTTTTTTATTCATGATTTGAGTGATATTAAAAATATCTTTCTCAGAATCATTAGTTTTTTTTACTGTTAAAGGTTCTTCAACAAAAAATTCAAAATTAGTTTTTTTTAATCTTTTCAAATATACCGGAACAAGTAATGCATCGTATTTAATTGCTAATTGAGCTGGTGTTGTGGTTGTGGTTGCTGGCTGATTAAAAAAAGGCACACGAATACTGGACGATAATCTTTGATCAATCATTAATGCTAAAGGATTATTAGTAGAAATGTGTTTAATTAATTTTCTAGTTCCAGCAGAGCCCTTTTCTATTTGAATTGGACAGATATATTTTTTTCTAATAAACTCCATAATTGGATTTAAAAATATATTATTTAGAGGTCTATAAATTGCACCAACATTAAATCCCAGTTCTTGCAAACATTTTGCCATCAATTCAAAATTTGCAAAATGTCCAGAAAAGAAAACCATAGGTTTATTATTTTTCTTTAATATTTCGACATTATTTTTATTTAGAAAAACTATCTTATTTTTTTTGTCATCAATAATGCTAAATTTATTTATATGCATGTATTCCCCAAATACTCTTCCTATATTTTTCCACATATGATCGATCATTTCATTGATTGATTTTTTGCTGAGATCTGGAAATGCTATTAAAATATTTTTATTGATTATTATTTTTTT
>SHWR01000042.1 GCA_009693745.1 Candidatus Fonsibacter sp. | reverse complement strand
TCTGGTTTAATGGTCAGACTTACATGGCACCAAGTTGGAACGTACCGCGAGTTTGATGGTCGTCCTAATGTTGGCTCACATAGATTTTCTCCACAAGACTCTTGGCCAGATAATACAAATTTAGATAAGGCAAGACGATTGCTATGGCCGATTAAAAAAAAATATGGAAATAGATTAAGTTGGTCAGATTTAATGTGTCTTGCTGGAACGATGGCTTACGAACATGCTGGCTTTAAAACTTTTGGTTTTTCATTTGGTCGAGAAGATATTTGGGAACCAGAAAAAGATGTGTATTGGGGTTCAGAGACTGTACCGTTAGCGGTGAATAGATACAGTGATCCGATGGATCGTTCATCGTTAGAAGCACCTCTTGCAGCATCACACTTTCAATTAGTTTATGTAAATCCACAAGGAGTGGAGGGTATACCTGATCCACTAAGAACGGCTATGGACGTGCGTGAAACTTTTGCAAGAATGGGAATGAATGATGTTGAAACCGCAGCACTTACAATTGGCGGACATTCTATTGGCAGAGCACATGGAAATGGCGATCCTACAAATTTAGGTCGAGAGCCTGCTGCAGCAGAAATTTACGAACAAGGATTTGGCTGGAATCAAGAAAACGGAACCGGCGCAAATCAAATCACCTCTGGTTTAGAGGGCGCTTGGACAACAAATCCTGATAAATGGGATCATCAATATTTAGATCTTTTACTTAATTATAAATGGGAGAGCAAAAAAAGTCCTGCCGGAGCTTGGCAATGGGAACCTATTGGTCTTGAAGAGGAAAAAAAACCAGTTGATTTAGAAAATCCTAAAAAGAAGGCGAGATTAATGTTTACGGATGCTGACATGGCAATGGTAATAGACCCAAAATACAGAAAAGTTTCAGAACAATTTTACAAAGATCCAGAGTTTTTTGAAGACTCGTTTGCTAGAGCTTGGTTTAAATTAACCCATAGGACTATGGGTAATAAACAAAACTATATTGGTCCTTGGGCACCTAAGGAAGATCTTGTTTGGCAAAATAATGTGCCAGCTCCAAAGAAAAAATATAGTTTAGATAAAGTTAAAAAAATGATCGCGGAAACAAGTTTAAGTATCAGCGATTTAGTCGTGGTTGCTTGGGATAGCGCTAGAACATATAGACGAACAGATAAAAGAGGCGGAGCAAATGGAGCAAGAATCCGTTTTGCACCTATGAACAATTGGCAGTCAAATGAACCCAATAGACTATCAAAGACCTTAAGAGTTTTAGAAAGCATTGCAAAAAAAACAGGAGCAACTATTGCAGATACTATCGTTCTTGCAGGAACTGTTGGACTTGAAAAAGCGATTAAAAAAGCAGGCTCAAAAGTAAAAGTTCCATTTAGAGGAGGAAGAGGCGATGCAATTGAAAAGCAAACGCATACAGACTCCCTTAAAGTATTAGAGCCATTGCATGATGGTTTTAGAAATTATGTTAAAGGAGAATATTCAGTTATGCCTGAGGAGTTAATATTAGAGCGAGCAAATTTAATTGGTCTTACAGCAAAAGAAATGACTTGTTTAATTGGCGGTATGCGAGTGTTAGGCACAAATTTTGAAAATACTAAACACGGAGTTTTTACAGATAAAGTTGGAGCTTTAACCAATGATTTTTTCATTAATTTAACTGACATGAAATATTCTTGGAAGCCAACGGGCAAAAATAGCTACGATATTATTGAGCGAAAAACAAATAAAGTTAAATTTACTGCAACTCGCGTAGATTTAGTTTTAGGGTCAAATTCAATCCTTCGCTCTTATGCAGAATTGTATGCGCAAGATGATAATAAAGAAAAATTCATTAAAGACTTTGTTGAAGTTTGGACAAAGATTATGAATGCAGATCTGCCAAGTTTAAATTAATTAAATTATTTTAAAATTTAGTATTTACTTAACGCTATTCCAAACTTTCTTAGCGGCATCAATATTTAGATAAGCAACAACCACTCCAACTACTAAATCTGGAATATAAGATTGGTTATAAAAAGTAATAACTCCTGCAACCATTATAGAAATATTAACTAGAGCATCATTTCGTGCAGATAAAAAAGCTGCAAGATAAAGAGCATTTTCTTTTTCTTTATATAAGTGCAAAATTAAAGCACACGATACATTTACAATTAATGCACCAAAAGCAGTTATGCCCATATCTAAAGGATCAGGCACTGTGCCAATCGTTGTTTTTTTCCAAATAGTGTAAGCTGTGAAAAATACTGGAATTAACAAGCTAATCGATGCAATTCTTGCAATAATTTTCTGCTTTGGTTTACTCCAATAAAAGGCAAAAAAGATTAGAGCGTTTAATAAAGTATCCTCTAAAAAATCGATGCTATCTGCAAATAAAGAAACAGAGCCAATTTTATAGCCCATGTAAAATTCAATAAAAAAGTAGCTAAAATTCAATAAAGCAACAGCTGCAACTGCTCGAATAAATGAGGGGCGTTCCGTAAGCATTTAAAAGTTTAATTAAAAAGAGAGGATTTTGATATTGAAAAAAAAGTATCGTGTCATCATACTAAAAAACAATGAAAGTAAAACGTTTTTAAATAATTGATTTTGCGCGAATATTTATTTCAAAATTAATTAAGGCTTATAATACAGGGGCTTTTGAGCTTTTATCTTTTTGTCTTTGCCTTAATCTATAGTCAACATGCCCATCTATAACACTTATTTCTTTTTCTCATCTTTTTTTCGAAAATTTGACTAAGGGTGTGAATAGGAACATATTTTTATCAGGAGGCGGTAAATATGTTTATGCCAATACCTGATACTTGAATTAAAAAGTATCACTACTGAATAAGAGCTTACGGACCTCTGCTCTTCCAAAAAAGGTCCACATCACTTAATTTTTATAGGTTATATTAGAACCTGATAAAAGGGGGCAAAGACCCCCTTTTGGGATTTAAAAACTAATATTGTTTACACTTAGAATATCTATAAAATTATTTTTTAATGATTAAAGAAGATTTACTTAAGATAGTTAATTACCTTATTAGAAGACCCAAGATGGTGGTGATTATATTAGTGCTACTTGCTTTATCGCCGTTATTTATAAATTTATTGTAGTTTTAAGATTTTATAGTTCGTCTTTATCAAAATTAATACCTAAGTGCTTTGATCGTCTAAATTTTAAAATCACAATTGCAATTGCAAGTAACAAAATTGCACCGGCTTCATAAAGTAAGTGTTGATGGGTCGATATCTTTTTTTTGTAATATAATTAATCGTGATAGGGCAGTGATTGCAATAAATAGAGGATAAGTTAGTCGAATGGTTTGTGTTCGCCAATAACTAGTTACCATTCCAATTACCTCTAAATAGATAAATAGTAATAGTAGATCTGGCAAATTCACATCGCGAATATCGATCATGTGCATAATTTCAAGCACAAAAGCAATGGAGGTTGCAATTAGAATGACTGATGCAAAGATAAGTTGTAATTTTCTAAAAAAACTAACCATGGTAATATCTAGCTGTATCATTATTTAATGTCTTTCAAAAACAAATAGATGGTAGTAAATATTAAAAAAAAATGACTCCTCTCATTACTACTATCTTATTAGTATTTTCCATTGGCTTTCTTATGGCTATGGGCCTTGAAAAACTATGGTTAGTCATTGGTTTTTTTATAATGCTTTCTTCTTATTTGTATTTTTTTGGCGGAATTTAAAATTTTATGAAAAAAGTATTTTTAGTTTACGGTCACTATAGTGATAAGTCTTTTAACGCAGCCATTCGTGACACGTTTATAGAAACAGCACAACAACTGGGCCACACTGTTGATTGTGTTGATTTATATAAGGAAAATTTTGATCCAGTTTTTAGAGGCGAAGAACCAGATTCAACAACCCTTTCTCATAGAGAGCGAATAAAAAAATCAGATACGATTGTATTAATAGGTCCTATTTGGAATTTTAGAATGCCCGCAATCTTAGAAGGTTGGATTGATAAAGTGTTAGCTCCACCGTTTGCTTTCACTTTTAAAAAATTATGGGGAAATTATGGATTTCCCATAGGCGGACTTAAGGATAAAAATGCAATTATTTTTTGCACCTACGGTTCACCTCGACTTACAATCACAACATTCTTTTTAAATTTACCAATACGAAGATTAAAACGTGGTGTTTTTCATATTTGCGGAATTAGAGATATTAAATATAGACGATATTTTGCTGTACCGTTTGTAAGTGCTGAAGAACGTGCTGAATTTTTAGAAGATGTTAAACAAACCGCTCGAAGTTTATAAATTAATCAAAAGGTTCAGCTGATAAAATGAGTAACCTCAAAAATTTTTAATTAAACAAATTATCATGTCTATAAGCCTACGCTTAAAGAGAGCATTCATTATTATTGCCACCTTAATCATTGTTGGCTGCAGCGTTGTTACTTTAACTTATAATCGAATTCCAATTGTAGTTAATTTTCAATTGAAAAATATTTTTGATTTAACGGATGAGCAAAGTAGTTTAGTTCGTCCAGAGCTTGATCGTTGGTTAATTTGGCATCGTTCAACACATTTACCGCAATATGCAAATAAACTAAAAAATTATGAAAAATTAGTTATTCAAGATTTAACACCGCAGCAATTTTGTAAAGAAATAGAGATTATTCGTCGTTTTGCAGATGAAGCTGTTTAACAATTTTTACCAGCTCTAGTTCCTATTGCTAAAACTTTAACGCCTAAGCAAATTGAAAGTTGGAATAAATACCAATTAAAAAATGATGAGGAATTTATGGTAAACTTTGGCTTAGGTGCTAAGGGCGAAGTCATCAATGAAAAACGATTAGAAAAAGCAATTGATCGGGCAGAAATGTTTTATGGAACATTAAATGTAAGCCAAAAAGAATGGATTGCACAACGCCTTGCAAAGAGTGTTTTTAAAGCTGAACTGGTTTTACCAGAGCGAACGCGCCGTCATAATGATGCAGTTGCTGCGGTAAATCTTATTCAAAAAGGAGCTCTACCTTTACAAACTTTAAAAAACGTTTGGAAAAATAATCAACAATCGCCAGATCCAAAATATGCAAATTATAGTGAGCAAATGTTGCAAGATGGTTGTGCGCAATTATCAGAACTTCACAACAGAACAACTTCAGAGCAACGTCTTAAAGCTGCACAAAAACTACAAGGTTACGCAAATGATTTTCAAAGCTTAATCAAACCTTAAATCCAATTATTATTGTTTAAATTATAGTCTAGATTTTTATCTACCTGTGATATTATCTTAAGAATGCTAAACGATTGGTACTTGTACATTTTATATGGTGCGATTTTAGGCTTTGGTATTTATTTAGCTGATAAATATATATTCCATTTTTTCATTCAGTGATTAAATGACCTTAGAAATCATTATAACTACCATTCTAGCAATAACCTCATCAACTCTGCCTTTTATTTATAAAAAAATTACAGCAAATACTTCAATTGCAAATCCTTACCTTCTCTTAGGAGCTTTGCTTGCAGGAATAATTACTGCATTTATTATTTACTCTTTAATAACTCTTGGATTTTTAGAAACGTTATATCTTCTAATTATTTACATTATTATCTTAGGCTCTATTTTTGTGACTAAATATTTAGTAACATTGAATTCAAAATGATCCGATTTATAAGTGTAATATTATTTTTTATAATGTTAGTTATTCCAGCATTAGCAAATCTACCTGTTAAAAAAACACCAAGAGATATTTGCTATCCTCCAGATCATCCACGGTATGAAAAAATAAAAGATTACGTTAAGACTTATACAACATTAGCTGAATGTTTAAGATCTGGCGGAAAAACTGTTGAGAGAACTAGCTAAATAATCTGCCTAATGAATGTTGCTTCTGAATTGAAGGAAGTTAAATAGCAGCTACACCCAGCTTTGCAGCTGGATGTTTAATATTTAACTATTTTTTTTGTAAAATAATTAGGCTGGAAGAATTACAGTGTCGATTACATGAATAACGCCATTCGTGCATTCAATATCTGTTTTAACAACTTTAGATGTGCCGTTTAATTTAACGCCGTCATCTGTGCTAATTGTAACATCAGCTCCATTAACGGTTTTAGCAGATTTACCATTTAAACCCATTACATCTGCTGCCATAACTTTGCCAGCCACTACGTGGTATGTAAGTATAGATTTAAGTTTTGGAACATCAGCAAGTAAAGACTCTAATGTACCAGCAGGCAATTTCGCAAATGCATCATCTGTCGGTGCAAAAACTGTGAACGGTCCTGTGCCATTTAATGTATCCACTAAACCTGCCGCAGTTACTGCAGCTACTAGTGTTTTGAAAGATCCAGCTTCTACAGCTGTATCAATAATGTTGTGCATATTTCCTTTTTGTTTGATTGATTGAGGCCCACGCGTATGTCATATGCGGATGCATAGCAAGGAGTATTCAATGCCAAAGTGTCTCTAAAAGTTTTTTGAAAAAATTTTAATTAAAATAAATTTAAAAATTAATTTAACTGCGATGCAACGAACTCCCAATTGGCAAGCTCATTGACAAAAGCCTTAAGATAATCAGGTCTGCGGTTTCGATAATCTACATAGTACGAATGCTCCCACACATCACAGCCAAAGATAGGCTTCATATTATCTACTAAGGGATTAGAAGCATTTGCTGTTTTAGTTACAACAAGTTTACCATCATGAATAGCAAGCCAAGCCCAGCCTGAGCCAAATTGAGTAATTCCTGCTTGAATAAAATCTTCCTTAAACTTTTCAACGCTGCCAAAATCAGCAATAATTCTTTTCTCTAATGCAGCAGGCATAGCTCCACCACCCTTAGGTTTCATACAATTCCAAAACAAAATATGATTCCAGTGCTGTCCCGCATTGTTAAAAATTCCAGTTTTTGAAGCATCTTTTGCTGTTTGTTTAATAATTTCCTCTAAGGAATTTTTTGCAAAGGGCGTGTCTTTAATAAGATTGTTTAAATTTGTAATATAAGTTTGATGATGTTTACCGTGATGTAAATCTAATGTTTCTTCGCTCATATTAGGCGAGAGCGCATTTTTTGCGTAATTTAAATTCGGTAGTGAAAAAGTCATAATATTTTTTATTTTTTATAGTACATTACAATTTAATAGATATCTACGTACAATTTTTTATAAAAACTTTGATAAAATTTTAGGAATTTGTTCTTTAAAGGCAAAAAAACCTTTATTTGAAAACTGAAAACAATACTGATCATAATCTCTTGCAATATACGAAATCTTAGTTTTATTCTTGATTTCATTCATAAAATCATTCTCATAACCGCAAGTTACGTAAGGCATAATTACATTTTTTATATTTTTCTCATCTATAATTTTTAGAAGCTGCTCTTTATCTCTTATAATAGTATTGGAGCTAAAATTACTTCTGATGTGATCTGCAATTTCTTGATTAATAACTGCTTTAAAATCTAAAACTCTTTTCGAATAATTTTCCTTTGCTAAAACGCCGTTAAAATCGAAAAGGGCATAGTGATTAAACTTATCCTTAGTTTTGAGCAAAAAATTACTATCCAAATTATGAGCTAACAATAATGAGTCTTGATTATTTAGCTTATCAAAATGAATTGGAATGGAGGTAAAGTTTTCACTTTCAAAAAGGGCAGTGGCATTTTCATTTAATTTAAGATTATTATATTTTTTTGCTGAAAATTTATTAATATTCCAACTTGCAGCAACATAATGTTTCCCTTTCGTGTGCAGTCCTGCAACCCAACGCCAACTTAAAGTATTAGATGCAGCATCACCATCGAGTAAATGTTTTAGAAAGAAATCAGCACCTAATTGCCAAGGAAGTTTTAAAGTAAAAATCCAAATACTAACAAACCACATGCGCGCATGATTGTGTAAATAACCCGTATCTTTTAATTCAACCACCCAATCGTTAAAACATTCAACAGATGTTTTTGCATTGATTGCATCTTGATGAGGTTTGCTTTGTATTTGGTCATTTAATTTTAACAAATCAGTTTTATAGGATTGCCAAACTTGAGGCTTCAACTCAAGCCAACCTTTCCAATACGTTCGCCAAAAAACTTCTTGGATAAATTTTTCAATTTTTAAATAAGAATATTTAGAATGTGCTAATTTTATAACTTCCTCTTCATCAATAATTCTGTGGGTAATATATTTTGATAAAAAACTGGTATTAGTTCTTTTATCAGGCCCAAAATCAAAGTTTCTATCTTTTGCATAACTGCTCAAGAAATTTTCTGAGTAATTTTTAAGTTTTTCTAACGCTTCTTCTCTAATTTTCATATCTGGCCGGTAAATATAGAAGCTTTATCGTTATTAAATATCAAGTTAATATTTAATTAATCAAAATGTATGAATTCCTAGCAAGTCTTACGCTTATCATTCATTTTCTCTTTATTGTATTTGTGATCTTTGGAGGTTTATTGTTTTTTGTTAAACGTTGGGCGTTATACTTTCATATTCCAGCATTTCTCTATGGGGCTTATATGGAATTTACGCAAACTATTTGCCCACTCACTTACTTAGAAAATTATCTTTTAACTAAAGCAAATCTTGCAACTTATTCTACAACCTTTATTCAAAACTATCTTTATTCAATTATTTACCCAATCAATCTAACCCAAGAGATTCAAATCAGCCTTGGAACTGCTCTGCTTATTATAAATGGAATAATTTATGGGTTTATTATTAAAAGAAAATAACTCTAAGCACCTTCTATAATCATTCCAATAGATTGAGCATTCTTAAATCTAATTTCTCGAATGAGTTTATATTCCTCACAATTGTACCACTCCAAAGCTTTTTGATAGCTTGGAAATTGAATCACCATTGTTCTTGGATGTGGAAAAGTTCCTTCAACCTTTGTTGTAGTGCCACCGCGAACAATATATTTACCGCCAAACTTTTCTGTAATGGGCACAACCTTTTGCAGGTATTCTTTATAATCCTCATGATTAGTTACATTAATACCAATATTTATAACTGTATATTTAACAGTTGTTGTTATCGATCTTTTCTCAAAGATAGTTCCGGATGCTGTAAATCCAAATAAATACCTTCCTTTTAAAATACCAGGAATAGAAATCTTAATAGCAATTATTATTACTACTTTTATTGGGATGATTTCCTTAACTTATTTTGGAAAACAGTTCTTATTGTTAGGTAAAAATTTACTAGAAAGAATACCTATAGTTCGCTCAATTT
>SHWR01000041.1 GCA_009693745.1 Candidatus Fonsibacter sp. | reverse complement strand
AAAAATTTGATTTATTGATTATAGATACCGAAGGATATGATTGTAATATTGTTAATGATTTTTTCCTAAATATAAAAGGAATAAGACCTATTGTAATATTCGAATGGTCCCATATAAAAAATAATGAGTTAGAAAATACACTAAATTCACTCATCAAAAATAACTATTCCTTCTTTCCAATTGAGAATGATATTTTTTGCTTTCCAAACGAAAAAAATATTTTATTAAAAATTAATTGATGAAAACAAAAAAAAATGGAGAGATGGCCGAGTGGTTGAAGGCGCTCGCTTGGAAAGCGTGTATACTGTTAAAAGTATCAAGGGTTCGAATCCCTTTCTCTCCGCCAATTAAATTTTTATGAAGGAAATAACTATAATTATAGTTTCATTTAAAAGCGAAAATGCAATTTATAATTGCTTATCAACAATAAATAAAAAATATCCAGTTATAGTAATTGAAAATTCTTCAGATATTATTTTTAAAAAAAAAATTGAGGGAAAATATAAAAATGTAAAATGTATTCTTGCAAGAAAAAATTTAGGCTTCGGAAAAGCTAATAATATTGGACTTTATGTAGCGAAATCAAATTATGTTCTTCTATTAAATCCAGACACAAAATTAAAAAAAGATACTGTGAATATATTAATCAAAAATGCTAATAAAATTAAAGATTTTGCTTTGCTAGCCCCAAGCATTGTTAATGAAAAAGATAAAAATTATGGTTATTTTGAAAACAAAACTATTTTAAAAAGAAATAAAAATAATCCATTTGAAGTTGATTTTATTAAAGGTTTTGCAATGTTTTTTAATAAGAAAAAGTTGAACAAAATAAAATTTTTTGATGAAAAAATATTTCTTTATTTAGAAGAAATAGATTTGTGCAAGAGAATTAAAGATCAGGGTGAAAAAATTTATATTATACCATCTGCAAAAATCTATCATGCTGGTGGCATGTCTCACGATTTAAAATTTAATTATGAATTAGAATTGTCAAGAAATTGGCATTGGATGTGGTCATTATTTTATTATAATAAAAAACACTATGGCTTTCTTTGTGCATTTAAAATTACTATTGGAAAATTAATTAGTTCTTTTTTTAAATTCTTTTTTTATATTTTTATTTTTAGATTTGCTAAAAGCAAAATTTATTTATGTAGATTACTAGGTTTGATGAATAGTTATTTGAATAGACCTTCAAGTTATAGACCAAAAGTTTAAATTATTTTTTAATTAAAAATTTTTTTATATTTGTTATTATTTTTTTTGAAATAATTTTCGAATTAATATCATTAAATAAATAATATTTTATATTTTTGGAAATGGGAGCACTTTCAGGTCTTGAGAATTTTTTTGAATATAAGCTATAAACTTTTTTATTTAGTGAAGCGCCAATACAGATTGGACCGGATTCATTGCCAATAATTACATCACATTCGTAAATCAATTTTATTATTTTATTAATTTTTTCTTTATATGTAAAAATTATATTTTTGTTATTTTTAATTTTAAAAGAAAAATCAGATTTCATTTTTATATTTTTTGGTGAGAAATTAATAAATATTTTAGAAGAATATTTTAAGCATTCTGCAATTAAAAATTCAAAATTTTTAACTCCCCAGTTGTTATGATTGTGATGGGAATCTATATTAAAAAATATTTTTATTTTATATTTAAATTTTTTATTTCTATAATTTTTTTTAATTTCCTTAATTTTTATGTTATATTTATTGAAGTAATTCTTTAATTTTAATCTTTTCTTTAATTCAAATAAATTTGAAGGTAAAAATTTTTTTCTGAAAATTATTTTCTTTTTGAATAAATTTCTTGCATAGATTAATCCTGCAATTATTTTTTTTTTTGAGTTACTCAAAAGAACTGGTATTGCAATTCTTGAACTTGGGTCTGTTAGTATTAAAAGATCACTATTAAAGTTATTTATAATTTTTAATAGTTTAAATGCTGATTTTATATAATTTAATATTGATCCTCTTGTAAAATCAAAATTAATAATTTTCTTATAAAATGTTTCGTTCTTAAAAATTTCATTAGCATGATTAACTTGATTGCTAATAATTATTAATTTTCTTTTATATTTTAAGAATAACGCTCGCAGTAAAGGAATATGAAATATTGCATCTCCAATACCCCTATAAGGAATTATTACAATTATTTTTTTTATTTGATTATCCAATTAGAGAATTTTTTTAAATTTTTATTAATATAATTTGGAAAACTATTGTTGACATGAACTATTTTTAGTGTTTCGTCATTTAAGAAGTTTATTCTATTTTTTATTACATTGTTTATATAATTTTTATTATTAAATTTTTTTTTATTAAATTCCGTATGTGCAAACGAATTAAGTTTATTTATGATTCTTTCTGGCTTTTTCATCCAACCAAAATGCCAGCCACCATTTTTAATTATTTTAAAATTATGAATGTAATCATTTGCAAATATCTTATCTATTCTGAAATATGAGTACTTTTTATGAACCTTTAGAGACCTTAACCACTGAGGTGATCTAAGATATTTGTATTTGCAAAGTTTTGTCCCAAGCCATTTATCTGATCTTAATAAATTTAATTTATACATATAATGTAATTGTTCGAATACATAAACTTTTTCTTTTATATTATGAAAATTAATTTTAGTAAGATTTGGTATTTCATCTGCATCCGATATTAATATTATGTCTTCATTAGAGCAGTCTTTAAGTCCTTTAGAAATGAAATTTCTTTGATTATTTTCTCTTATCCATGAATTTAGATCATTTTTATTTTTATCTAGAAATAATGTGTCATCTAATAGCAAATATTTAATTTTTTTTTCAAATTTTCTAAAATATTTAATATCAAAATTAATTTTTTTCTTTTTGCCCTGATGGGTTATATTACTTTCAACAATAATAAATTTTGAAATATACTTTTCTAATGTATGAAATCTAATGTCTATTAACTCGAGTTCATCATTAAAAGTAAAACAATCAAATACTTCCATATATCTTATGAAATATTGTATATAGTTAATATTATTTAAATGAAACTATCAAAAAATTTAAATTACCTTAGACCTATAAAGATTAATAATTTATTTGGAGTAGGAAACAAAATGGATGGTGGATATGTGGTTCCCTCTAAAGCATTTCAGCACATCGATAGCATTTTATCATTTGGTCTCGGCGACAATTTTTCTTTTGAACAACACGCTCTTATATTAAATAATAAATTAAATATTATTGTTTACGATCATACTGTAAATATTTTTTATTTCTTTAAGAAATTATTAAAAAGCATTAAAAGAATATTTTATTTTAAGTCTAATTTAGTTAATATTTTAAATAAATTTACTTCTTTAATTAATTACACCTTATTTTTTTTGATTAACAAAAAAGCTCAATATATTCATAATAAAATTGTTAAAAAAATTTATTTCTCCAATGAATCTAATTTAAAGTCCGTTTTTAATAATTTAAAGGGAGAAAATTTTTTAGTAAAAATTGATATTGAAGGTGATGAGTATAAAATAATCAGTGATATTAATAATTTTTCAAAAAAAATTCACATATTGATTATTGAATTTCACAACTTAGATAAAAAAAGAAAATTATTCAAAAATAGTATAATTTTTTTAAAAAATTTTTTTAATATTATCCATATTCACGGCAATAATTACTGCTCTCTTTGTAAAGATAAATTTCCAGAGGTTGTTGAGTTTACTTTTTTAAATAAAAATATTTATCCATTAAATAAAAAAAAGTTTCAAAAAAATTTTCCTATTAAAGATTTAGATTTTCCCTGCTATCAATTAAGAAAAGATTACATTTTTAAATTTCAGTAATTATTCAATTTCGTAAAATTTTTTTAACAAATTTATAATTCTTTGATCTGACCCCATAGTAGGATTAATTTTATTTGTAGTATAAGCAACTCCTATACCTAATATTGGATCAGCAAAACCCAAAGATCCACCCCAACCATTATGACCAAAAGATTCTTTATTTTTTCCAAATAACCATCCACCACGAAGTATCAAACCAACCTGAGACTATCTAATTGGGAGCATTAAACTTTCATCAATTCTACTAGTGCTCTCAGTTAAGCATTTTTTAATTGATGATTTTGATAATAAAATATTTTTTTCTAATATTAGGTCATTTACAAAAATATCATAAATTTTAGCAATAGATCTTGCGTTGCCATGACCATTCATCGAAGGAACCTCCGCGGTTTGCCATTTTTCTTTGTTATAAAAATTTATTTCATGTTCAGGATTGTTAAATGCATTAAATTCCGATGATATTTTAGTTTCAATTTTATCCTCGTAGAGAAAAGCAATATTTGACAGTTGATTTTTTGGAGTTCCAATAAAAAAATCTAAACCCAGTTTCTTTGATAGTAATTCGGAGACCAATTCTCCTAAACTTTTTTTTGTTGTTTTTTTTATAATTTCACCGATTAAAAATCCATGTGTTTTTGCGTGATAATAAGTTTTTTCACCACATGGATGATCCGGCTCCTGATTTTCTAAAATAGCTATTATTTTATTCCAATCTAAAAGATCTTGTTGTGTAATTTTTTCTTTAAACCTATAGAGCCCAGATTGATGTGATAGAATATGTTTTAACTTGATTTCTCTTTTATTGCTTTTTTTAAAAGCATCCCAATAATAAGAAACAGGTTTTTCTAAATCTAAAATTTTTTGATCAATTAGGATGGAAACGATAATTTCATAAATACCTTTTGTTGCTGAAAATACATTTACGATAGTATTTTGTTCCCATTTTTTATTATTTTTATTTTTAAAACCGCCCCACAAATCTATTAATGGTTTCTCTTTTTTGTAAATTGCAAAAGAAGCTCCAATTTCTTCTTGTTTTGAGAAGCAATTTTCAAATATTTTTTTAACAGGATTATATTTTTCTTCACAATAACCACTTATCATTTTTAAAATGACAAATTGAAAGCAAAGTTTTTTCCAAGACTAAGTTTAAGATCTTGACAGAATCTGGCCGCTTCAGCTCCATCAATTATTCTATGATCATAAGAAAGAGATACTGGCATCATTGCTCTTGTTATAAATTTTTCATCAATAAACACTTGTTTTATTTCTATTTTTCCTATTCCAATTATTGCTACTTCTGGATTGTTGATAATTGGAGTAAAAAAACTTCCACCAATTCCGCCTAAACTAGAGATTGTCATTGACCCTCCAAAGAATTCTTTTTTATCTATTTTAAGTTCCTTACTTAATTTGCTAATTTTTCTAAGTTCATTGCTTAAAGTCTGAAGATCTTTTTGATCAACATTTCTAATTTTTGGAACCATCAAGCCATGAGGCGTATCTACAGCAATCCCAATATGAAAATATTTTTTATAAATAATATTTTCGCCAGTAGACTCAAGTGAGGAATTAAAATTCGGATATTTTTTCATGCCATTAACTAATGCTTTCATTATAAAAGCAAGAGGAGTGATAGTAATTTTTTCTTTTGTATTAAGATCTATTAAATTTTTTCTAAAGTGTTCCATATCTGTAACATCAATTTCATCAAATTGAGTTACATGAGGAATCTCATTCCAGGCTTTGACTAAATGTGGACCTGATAGTCTCTTAATTCTTGGCATTTTTTGGATGTCAATCTCACCAAATTCCAAGTGCTCATATGGAAGTTTTTCTTCTTTTGTTTCTATTTTTTTTATCACCTCTTCTTTGTTAATTTTATTACTTAAAGTACCTTTAATAAATTTTTTAATATCTTCTTCAAGAATTCTTCCTTTTCTTGCGCTTCCATCAACTAACTGAATATCAACACCTAGTTCTCTAGCAAATTTTCTTATTTTTGGACTTGCGCTTTTTACATTCTGATATTGATTATTATCTTGAATAATATTTTCTATAATTATTTGTTTTTTTATTTCTATTTTTAAAGTTTGATTAAGAATTTCCGCAATTGGATCTCCAACTTTAACTTGTTGACCTTTTTTTAATATTATATTTTTAACAATTCCTGATATTGGAGATGGAATTTCATAAGCACTTTCTTCATCCTCAATTAACAATGCTATCTCATCAGCTTTAATAAGTTGATCTTTTTTTAGAAGAATTTTAGAAACACTTAATTTTTTATTAGTTTCAAGTTCTGGAATTTTTAGGAAAGTAGTATCGTTAGAAACTTTATTTTCTTTTTCTATTTCAGTTTTATTATTTTCAGATTTTTTTTCCTGAATTGATTCGTCAGAAGTTATTTCTATTTCTCCTATTTTATCTCCTTCAGAAATTTTATCTCCAAGTTTAACTTTAATATTTTTGATTTTTCCTGAAAACTGAGAAGGAACTTCAACACTTGATTTATCGCTTTCTAAAGTAATTATTCCCTCATTTTTTTTTATATCTTGATTTTCTTTTATAAGGACTTCTATGATTTCTACATTTTTAAAATCACCAATATTAGGTACTACTAAATCAACAATTTTAGCCATTTTAAACTATAGTTTTGTTGGAATAGGTTTATTCGGATCAATATTGTATTTTTTCATCGCATCAGTAGCTACTTTCGATGCAATTTTTTGCTCTTTTACTAAAGTGCTTAATGTAGAATAGACAATAAATTCTTTATTTACTTCAAAAAATTTTCTTAAATTTTTTCTAGTATCACTTCTTCCAAAACCGTCTGTTCCTAAAGTTACATAAGTGCCTGGGACATAATTTCTGATCCCCTCAGATAATGTTCTAATATAATCCGTTGCTGCTATAAAAGGACCTGTTCTTTTTTCAAAGCATTTTTCTACATAAGTCTTTTCTGGTTTTTTTTCTGGGTGTAACAAATTTTTTCTTTCAATTTCTATTGCATCTTTTCTTAATTCATTAAAACTTGTTACGCTCCAGATGTCAGAATCAATCCCATAGTCTGAACTTAATATTTCTGCTGCTTTTATCACTTCATTTAATATTGCTCCCGACCCAAGCAACTGAACCTTAGTTTTTCCTTTATTATTGATTTCTCTAAACAAATACATGCCTTTTAAGATGTCTTCTTTTTTTAAACTCTTAGGCATTGCAGGATGTTTATAGTTCTCATTTAAAGTTGTTATGTAATAAAAAATATTTTCTTGTTTTTCATGCATTCTCTTCAAACCTTCCTCGAATATTACTGCTAATTCATAAGCAAAAGTTGGATCATAACTTACGCAATTTGGAATAGTTGATGCCATTACTAAACTGTGACCATCTTGGTGTTGCAATCCTTCACCTGCAAGAGTTGTTCTTCCGGATGTTGCTCCAATTAAAAAACCTCTACATTGAGCATCACCAGCTGCCCAAGCAAAGTCTCCAATTCTTTGAAAACCAAACATTGAATAAAAAAGATAGATAGGGATCATTTCAATATTGTGATTTGTGTATGATGTTCCAGCAGCCATCCAAGAGGACATCGCTCCAGCTTCTGTAATTCCTTCTTCTAAAACTTGTCCACTTTTATCTTCACGATAAGAACTTAATTGTTCTGAATCTACAGGCTCATATTTTTGACCTTCGTGAGCATAAATTCCAATTTTTTGAAAAAATCCTTCCATTCCAAAAGTTCTTGCTTCATCAGGAATTATCGGAACCAATCTCGAGGAATATTCTTTATCTCTCAAAATTTTAGTTAGTATATTAACGAGAGCCATAGTCGTTGATAATTCTCTATCACCAGAATCTAAATAAGAGGATTCAAAGATTTCAGCAGCCGGGGTTTTTAAAGCTTTTGTTTTTGTTGTTCTAGAAGGAATAAAACCACCAAGTTGCTTTCTTCTTTCTTTGATGTATTGAATCTCCTCTGATTTTTCATCAGGTTTAAAAAACTCCAAGTTTTCAACTTGTTTATCTGTAATTGGAATATTAAATCGATCCCTAAAATAATACATGTCATTAACGTCTAATTTTTTTTGTTGATGGGTTGTATTGATACTTTCCCCGCTTTTGCCCATTCCATAGCCTTTGATAGTTTTTGCTAAAATTACTGTAGGTGACCCTTTATGATTTTGAGCAGTATGATACGCGGCGTATACTTTATGAGGATCGTGACCACCTCTATTGAGCTTCCATATATCTTCATCAGTCATATTCGAAACCAGCTCTCTTAATTCTGGATACTTTCCAAAAAAATGACTTCTAACATAAGCTCCACCTTTTGCTTTAAACGCTTGATATTCTCCATCAACGCACTCTTCCATTCTTTTCAGTAATAGACCTGTTTTATCCCTTTCAAGAAGCGGATCCCAATAAGATCCCCAAATAACTTTAATTACATTCCAGCCAGCTCCTCTAAACAAACCTTCCATTTCCTGTATTATTTTTCCATTACCTCTTACTGGACCATCTAATCTTTGAAGGTTACAATTTATTACAAATACTAAGTTATCTAATTTTTCTCTTGCTGCTAAACTAATAGCGCCGGTTGATTCAGGCTCGTCCATTTCTCCATCACCTAAAAAAACCCAAACTTTTCTATTTTGATCCTTTATTAAAGATCTGTTTTGTAAATATTTCATAAATCTTGCCTGATAAATTGCCATGATAGGACCAAGGCCCATTGATACAGTTGGAAATTGCCAGTAGTTTGGCATTAACCATGGATGAGGATATGAGGACAATCCTCCACCATCAACTTCTTGTCTAAAATTTTCTAATTGTTTTATAGTTATTCTTCCTTCAAGAAAGGATCTTGCATAAATACCAGGAGCACAGTGACCTTGAAAATAAATTAAATCTCCTAAATTTTTTTCATTTTGGGCTTTCCAAAAATGGTTAAAACCAACATCATATAATGTAGCAGCGGATGCAAAAGTTGCAATATGCCCACCAAGTTCTGGAAGTTTTTTATTGGCGCGCACAACCATACATGCGGCATTCCACCTAATTAAAGATCTTATTTTATTTTCCAAAACTTGATCTCCAGGAGATTTAGCTTCCATCTCTCTCGGTATTGTATTGATATAGGGTGTTTTTTGATTGTAAGGTAAGTTTGAACCAGAGATGTATGCTTGATTAATTAATTTACCTAAAAGATAATTAGCTCTTTTTGGACCATCTCTTTCAACGACACCGTTTAATGAGTCAACCCATTCAGTAGTTTCTTGAGGATCTATATCTCCAATACTATCTTGATCAGAGAAATAGTTTGTATATTTTTTATACTCAACTTTTGTTTCGAAACTTTGTTTAGACTCGTCTTTTATAATTTTTTTTTCAGAAACTATTTTTTTTAAAACTTGTTCGGCTTCTTGAATAATTTTTTCTGTTTCTGGAAGTATA
>SHWR01000040.1 GCA_009693745.1 Candidatus Fonsibacter sp. | reverse complement strand
ACAGAACTATAGTCATAAATGGAGTAAGCAAAGCTTATGCAATGACAGGCTGGAGAATTGGATATGCCGCTGGTTCGAAAGAATTAATAAAAGCAATGCAGAAAATCCAATCTCAATCAACGACTAATCCATCTTCTATTAGTCAAGCTGCCGCAGTCGAGGCTCTTAATGGAGATCAAAGTTTTATTAACACTAGAGCTTTGGAGTTTAAAAAAAGAAGAGACTTTATTGTTCATGCTTTAAATAATATTAATGGATTAACCTGTGTTAATCCTCAAGGTGCATTTTATGTTTTTCCTAATTGTAAAAAAACAATGAATAAAAAAACATCTAGTGGAAAAATTATTAAAAATGATACAGATTTTGCAACTTACTTATTAGAAGAAACGGGCGTTGCAATTGTTCAGGGTTCAGCATTTGGATTGGAAGGTTATTTTAGAATTTCTTATGCAACTTCTATGGAAATTTTAGAGAAGGCCGTAACAAAGATTAAAAGTTTTTGCGAAAGTTTAAAATAGTTTTAGTGGTTAGATAAATATTTTTCAGCTTCAAGAGCAGCCATACAACCCATTCCAGCAGCTGTAACAGCTTGTCGATATAGTTTATCTTTTACATCTCCTGCAGCAAAAACGCCGAGTATATTGGTCTTTGTAGAGTCGGGTTGTGTCACTAAATAACCATTACTATCCATATTAACTTGTCCTTTAAATAGAGCTGTTGCCGGGTCATGTCCAATTGCAACAAAAAGTCCATGAGTTTGTAGCTCTGAGATTGTATTTGTTTTGATATTTCTTAATTTCACAGCAGTTACACCTTTAGGGTTTTCTGTTCCAATAACTTCCGAAACAACACTATCCCAAATCACACTAATTTTAGGATTAGAAAATAATTTTTTTTGTAATAATTTTTCTGCCCTCAATTCACTTTTTCTATGAACAAGAGTTATTTTTTTCGCAAAATTTGTAAGAAACAAAGATTCTTCAACAGCAGAATTTCCACCACCAACTACCACAACATCTTTGTTTTTATAGAAAAAACCATCACATGTGGCGCAGGCAGAAACACCAAACCCTTTGTATTTTTCTTCAGAATCTAGATTTAACCATCTTGCTTGTGCTCCAGTTGAAATAATGATGCTTTCGGTAAGGTAATGAGTTCCCGAGTCTCCAATTATTTCAAAAGGTTTTTTATTAAGATTAACTTTAGAGATGTGATCTTCAATAAATTTTGTACCAACCTTCAATGCCTGTTCTTTCATTTGTTCCATTAACCAAGGTCCCTGAATTACATCGGCAAATCCAGGAAAATTTTCAACATCAGTAGTGATAGTTAATTGACCGCCTGGTTGTGAACCGGCAATTAAAACTGGTTCAAGCATTGCTCTTGCAGCATAAATCGCTGCTGTATATCCAGCAGGACCAGATCCAATAATAATTACTTTATTTACCTTATCGACATTCATTGTAGATTTTAATTAATAATACTTATAATTAATTATCATTTTAAACAATGAGATATTTTAAAGCATTATTATTAACAGAAGGTGCTCATGGTATGGTGAGCCAAGTAGAAGGTTTAGCAAAAGCCTTAAAATTAGATTTTAATCACTGTTTTGTAAATTTAAAAAAACCTTGGAGATATTTTCCTATAAATTTAGTTCCTGTTAGCAAATCTGTTGTTGATGGAACAATTCCTGATCAAATAGAGAATCAAGTACTGATTTCATGTGGAAAAAATAGTATTATTTCTTCTTTATTTTTAAAAAGAAATAATAAAAATTTATTTAATATTCATATTCAGAATCCTAAAGTTAATTTTTCAAATTTTGATTTAATTGTCGCACCTGATCATGATCAAATAAAAGGAAGTAATGTATTAAGCACATTTGGAGCTCTTCACTATATTACTAAACAGGAAATAGATAATAGTAGTAATCTTTTTTCAAAATATAACTTATCCAATAATAATAAAATTGCCTCTTTAATTTTGGGAGGACCTAATAGGTATTATAATTTTAATGAGATTGACCTCGGAAATATTTTTTTATCTATAAAAAGTAATTTTTTAGAAAAAGGTTTTAAACTAATTATTATCAGATCAAGAAGAACACCTGATAATATTATTGATTTTGCTAAAAAGTTTTTTTTAGATTCAGCGGTCGTTATTGATTTTGTTAGTAAAGAATTTTATTTATCAGCGCTTAAATTATCCAAATTAATTATTGTAACTTGCGATTCCACATCTATGATTTCTGAATGCGCGATCACACAAAAGCCAATATTTGTAGCCAAAATGAAAGCCAAGAGAAAAAATAATAGATTTGAGTATTTTCTTAATAGTTTTAGAGAAAGGGGAATTATTAAATTTTTAGGAGAAAATACTGATAATTGGAGCTACCTAGAACTGGATGAGACTAAACGTATTGCAAAAATAATAAAAGAAAGGTTAAGTTAGTATCAATGAATTTTTTAAAATCATTTCAAACCAAATCAGCTCATTCTAATTATCCATTTGAACATTGGGAGTTAACAGAACCCTTAACAGATGAACAAATAAGAGAAATTTGTGAAGCAAAGGTTCCAGAAGTTAACATTGATTTTGACGGTACTAGGGCGGTAGACGGTGGTGCAGGAACATTTAGATCTGGGGATCCTGCAGGGGGTAAAGCAGGAAAGATAAGAGAATTTGTTACAAAAAATAATCATGAAAACTATCCGCATTTAAAAAAATTTATTGACGAATTGTGCCAAATGGAAACAGCAAAATATGTCGGATCAAAAATTAAAAAAGATTTAAGCAAAGCTTATGTGCGAGTTGAAATTATAGCTGATAGAGTTGGTTTTTGGCTTAAGCCTCATTGTGATATTAAAGAAAAATTAATGTCCTGTCTGTTATTTGCAAATCCAGATAATTATGAATCTGAAGAATTAGGTACAGATTTTTATGATAAGAATTTAAAATTAGTGAAAACCGTTCCTTATAAAAATAATTATGGATATGTTTTTACAAGCGGTCCAGACACCTGGCATGGATTAGAGAAAAAAGAGATCAAAAGAGATAGAAGATGCCTTCAAGTAAATTATGTAACTTTTCAAACTGACTGGAAAGTTAATTAATTTATATCCTGCAAAGCAAGAACTTCAAATTTAGAATTTTTTAAAGATTTAATAGCCTCAGTTATTGCATTAGCTCCAGCAATAGTTGTGTAATAAGGAGTACCGCTTGTAAGGGCAGCTCTTCTTAGAGAGAAAGAGTCTTTTATAGATTGTTTTCCTTGAGATGTATTTATAACTAAAGAAATTTTTTTTTCATTAAGATAGTCTTCAATATGAGGTTTTCCTTCCATAACTTTATTTATTTTTCTACAATTTATTCCTGAGGAATTTAAGAAAGTAGAAGTTCCTGACGTACCGAGAATGTCAAATCCAAGGCTTGTAAGTTCTTGTGCAATTTTTAAGATATATTTTCTATCATCTTTTTTTACAGATAAAAAAGCGATGCCAGATTTTGGAATTTTATTTCCGGTCGCAAATTGACTTTTTGCAAATGCAAGGCCAAATGATTTATCAATTCCCATAACTTCCCCTGTTGATTTCATTTCCGGTCCTAACAAAGTATCTACGTTTGGAAACTTGTTAAAAGGAAATACAGCTTCTTTAACAGAAAATAATTTATGATTTTTTTTATTTAAATTTAGATCTTTTAATTTTAAACCCATCATTACTTTTGTTGCAATCTTTGCGACTGGTATTCCAATAGATTTAGCTACAAAAGGTACAGTTCTACTAGCTCTAGGATTTACTTCTAAAACATAAACCTGATCGCCCTTAACGGCAAATTGAATATTTAAAAGTCCTAATACTTTTAAACTAAAGGCAATTTTCTTTGTTTGTTTTGATATTTCATCAATAATATTTTCTTTAAGAGAATAAGGAGGAATACAACATGCGGAATCTCCAGAGTGAATTCCAGCCTCTTCAATATGTTCCATTATACCTGCAATAAAAACATCTTTACCATCGCAAATAGCATCAACATCAACTTCAATCGCATCATTAATGAATTTATCAATTAAAACTGGATCGTTACCTGAGACTTTAACTGCTTCTTTTATATATTTTTTTAGATGATCTTCATCATATACAATTTCCATAGCTCTTCCACCTAAGACATAAGAAGGTCTTATTACGATTGGAAAATCTATTTTTTTTGCAATTTCAAGTGCCTCAATTTCAGATCTTGCAAGTCCACTTTCTGCTTGTAAAAGATTTTCACTTATTACAAAATTTTTAAATTTTTCTCTATCTTCAGCAAGATCAATAGATTCAAGTTGAGTCCCTAAAATTGGAATATTATTTTCATGAATAAATTTTGCAAGTTTTAATGGAGTTTGACCTCCAAATTGAACTATGACACCAACAAGAGAACCATTGTTCTTTTCTTTATTAATAATTTCAATTACGTGCTCTTCAGTTAAAGGCTCAAAGTACAATCTGTCACTTGTATCATAATCGGTTGAGACTGTTTCAGGATTACAATTAATCATAATAGTCTCATAATTAATTTCTTTTAATGCATAACTTGCTTGGCAGCAGCAATAGTCAAACTCTACTCCTTGTCCTATTCTATTTGGGCCGCTACCTAAAATAATAACCTTCTTTTTATTTGTTGGCTCAGACTCGCATGAACTAAGATCGCTACTTCCATAAGTGGAGTACATATAAGGGGTTTTAGATTCAAATTCTCCAGCGCATGTATCTATCTTTTTATATATAGGATGAATTTTAAATTTATTTCTAGCAGATCTTACTTCATTACTTTTTATTTTTAGAATTTTTGCAATTTTTTTATCTGAAAATCCTATTGATTTAATATATTGGAGTTTGTCTTTGTTATTTAAAACATCTTCATCTTCAATTTGTTTTTCTACAATAACTAACTCCTGAATTTGTTCTAAAAACCATTTATCAATTTTTGTCATTTCATAAATTTCATCTAATTTTAGATTTCTTCTAAAAGCTTCGGCTACATAAAGTATTTTTTGAGGAGTTCTTTCTATAAGTTTCTTCTTTAAATCTTGCATATTTATTTCTTCATTTTGATCAAAACCATCAAGTCCAATTTCTAATGAGCACAATGCTTTTTGAACGGACTCTTTGAAATTTCCTCCGATAGACATTACTTCGCCAACAGATTTCATTGCTGTACCAAGTATTGCTTCAGTATTTTTAAATTTTTCAAATGCAAATCTTGGAATTTTAGTTACCACGTAATCAATAGTTGGTTCGAATGAGGCGGGGGTAGTACCTGTAATTTCATTCTTTAATTCATCCAAAGTATAACCAACGGCAAGTTTTGCAGCCACCTTTGCTATTGGAAATCCAGTTGCTTTTGAAGCTAGCGCAGAGGATCTAGAAACCCTTGGATTCATTTCTATAATAATCATTCTTCCATTTTTTGGGTTGACTGCGAATTGAACGTTAGAACCTCCTGTTTCAACTCCAATTTTTCTAATACATTTAAAGGAAGCATCTCTCATGATCTGATATTCTTTATCAGTTAAAGTTAAGGCTGGAGCTACAGTAATAGAGTCTCCAGTATGAATTCCCATTGGATCTACGTTTTCAATTGAGCAAATAATTATACAGTTATCATTTTTGTCTCTTACTACTTCCATTTCAAATTCTTTCCATCCTAATAAAGACTCTTCTATTAAAACTTCTTTTATTGGAGAAAGATCAAGACCATTCGCTATGATTTTTAAATATTCTTCTTCGCTATAAGCAATTCCACCCCCAGATCCTCCAAGAGTAAAAGAAGGCCTAATAATTGCTGGTAGCCCAATTAATTTTAAACTTTTTTTTGCATCTTCAATTGATCTGCAAATTATAGACTTTGCACAATCAAGACCGATATCAATCATATTTTTTTTAAATTTTTCTCTATCTTCAGCGTTCTCTATGGCTTCAGAATTTGCACCTATCAATTCAATATTATATTTTTTTAAAATCCCATCTTTCTTAAGCGCCATAGCGGCATTAAGCGCAGTTTGACCACCCATAGTTGGTAATATCGCATCAGGTTTTTCTTTTTTGATTATTTCTTCTATAATTTCAGTAGTAATAGGTTCGATATAGGTTTTATCCGCAACATCAGGGTCAGTCATAATAGTTGCTGGATTTGAGTTGATTAAAATAATTTTATAACCGTCAGACCTTAGTGCTTTGCATGCTTGAGTTCCTGAATAATCAAATTCGCATGCTTGACCAATAATAATTGGTCCAGCTCCAATAACTAAAATTGATTTTATATCTTTTCTTTTAGGCATTAGTTTTATTTTTTTCTATTAAATTTATAAAATCTTTAAAAAGATAATTGCTATCATGTGGACCAGGAGATGCTTCCGGATGATATTGCACAGAAAATACAGGTTTGATTTTTGATTTTATACCTTCAATAGAAGCATCAAAAAGGGACACGTGAGTAACTTCAACATCTTTAGGTAAACTATCTTTTGTAACTTCAAACCCATGATTTTGACTTGTAATTTCTACTTTATTATTTGTTAAATTTTTTATAGGATGGTTCGCACCTCTGTGCCCCTGATGCATTCTTTTTGTTTTTGCACCAAGACTTAAAGCTAGCAATTGATGCCCTAAACATATTCCAAATACAGGGATATTTGAGGATATTATTTCTTGAATTATTTTAATTGCATATTTTCCAGTAAGATCTGGATCTCCAGGCCCATTTGATAAAAAAACACCATCTGGTTTTAAAGCAAGTATATTCTCAGCAGTAGTTATTGAAGGAACAACAGTTACTTTACATCCTAGTTCAGAGAAATTTCTTAAAATATTAGTTTTAATACCGTAATCAATTGCAACAATATTATATTTATTATTTTTTTGAACCTCATATCCTTTTGCATTCCATAGTTTATTGCCAATCCATTGATATGATTTTTTACAAGTAACCTGCCTAGTGAGATCTGAGTTTTCTAAGCTCGGTAATTTTTTGGTAATATCTAATAATTCTTTGACATTATGTTTATCATCTTCTCTAAAAGCTATAGTCGCTTTTTTTGGTCCAAACTTTCTTATTTTTAAGGTAAGTTTTCTAGTATCAATTCCATAAATTGCAGTAATATTATTTTTTTTTAACCATTGATCTAAATTTTCTAAAGCTCTGTAATTAGATGAATGAGATACTTCAGCACTGAATATTGCGCCTTTAACCCAAGCTTTATCGCCTTCTAAATCTTCATTGTTAGCACCTACGTTACCGATATGAGGGAAAGTAAAATTTATAATTTGTCCAGAGTAAGAAGGGTCAGTTAGTATTTCCTGATAACCGGTAATTGAGGTATTAAAACATATTTCCCCAGAAGAAATTCCGTAAGCACCAATTCCAAATCCATGGAATTGCTCTCCATCTTCAAGAACTAAAATAGCATTAGGATTAATAGAATTTTTTATTTTGTATTTATTTTCTAAATTAGTTTCTTTAGACAAATACAACCCATGAGTTAAAAACTTTTAAGTTATTTAAAAGTTGGTGAACATTATGAAAAAGTTAATCACCAGTCAAGTTGGTAATATTTTCTTTTGAGCAATTAGATTATTTAGAGTAATTTAAAACTTATGAATTTATTAGATAAGATAAATACTCAATTGAAAGAATCGGCCCTTAAACAAGACAAAGATAAGCTTCTTACTCTAAGACTCATTATTTCTGCATTGAAAGATAAAGAAATTGAAAAAAGAGGAGTTGGGGTGAAAGATACTTCAATCAAAGATGAAGATGTAATTGTGGTTCTTAATAAAATGTTAAAACAAAGAAGGGAGTCATTAGAGATTTATAAAAAAGCTTTAAGAAATGATTTGGCTGAAAAGGAAAATAAGGAAATAAATATTATTCAAGAGTTTCTTCCCAAGCAACTAGATGATAACGAAACTAAAAAAGCTTGTGAGGGTGCAATAAAATTTTCAGGAGCAACTTCAATTAAAGACATGGGAAAAGCAATGGCAAATCTAAAGTCAAAATATTCTGGAAGTATAGATTTTTCTAAAGCAGGAGCATTATTAAAAGAATTATTAAGTAAATGAAATTTCCAAAAGAGTATTTAGAAGAGATAAAACAAAGAATAAAAGTTTCTGATATAGTCGGAGCTACGATTCAATTAAAAAGAAGAGGGAGAGAATTTGTTGGTCTATCTCCGTTTTCTAAAGAAAAAACCCCATCATTTACCATTAATGACGAAAAGGGATTTTATCATTGCTTTAGTACAGGTGAGCACGGAAATATTTTTGATTTTTTAGTTAAGATTGAGAAATTAAATTTTGGTGATGCTGTAAGAAAGTTAGCCGCTAAAGCTGGAATGCCTGTATTTAAATTTACCAAGGAAAATATTGAAGTAGAAAATAAAAGAAAAAAATACGATGAAATATTAACTATTGCTTTGCAATACTATCAAAAAAACTTTTTTGAGAATGAAAATGTTAAAAAATATGCTCTTGGCAGAGGGTTGACCCAAGAAATATTATCTACATTCAAAATAGGATATTCTGGAGAATACGGTTTGAATGTTTCGTTGTTTGGTAATTTTAATCAAAAAGAACTTATCGATAGCGGAGTATTTTTCCATGATGAAAAAAACAATAAACTTATTGATCGATTTAAAAATAGACTAATTTTTCCAATTTTTGATTACAACAACATAGTTATTGGATTTGGTGGAAGAGCTTTAAGTCAAAATTATTTAGCAAAATATATTAATTCTCCAGAAACTGAATTTTTTAAAAAAGGTTTTAATTTATATAATTTAAATAACGCCAAGACTGAGAATAAACAAAGCGGAATTATTTTTATTGTTGAGGGGTACATGGATGCGATTAGTCTTTATCAGGCTGGTTTTAAAAATGTAGTTGCAACACTTGGTACAGCAATGACTGAATTCCATTTAAATTTAATATGGCGTTATTTTAATGATCCTATAGTTTGTTTTGATGGCGATAGAAGTGGACAGAATGCAGCTCAAAAAATTTCTGAAAAATTAATTTCTTATATGAAGCCAAATTACTCGTTATCATTTTTAATTTTACCTAATGGTTTCGACCCAGATTCTTTTGTAAGGAAGAATGGAAGAAATAATTTTGAGAACTTGATAGATCAAAAAATTGATATTGGTAATTTTATTTTTGAAAATAATTTACAAGATTTAAAATCAACGCAACCAGAAGAAAGAGCCGGATTTGAAAAAAAATTAATGGATTTGTGTCCATTAATTCAAGATCTAACCGTCAAAAAACATTATATAAGTTTTTTTAAAAATAAAATTTTTGAACAATTCTCAAATAGAAAAGTCAGAAATGTTAAACCACTAAATAAGACTAAAGAGCTCACAAGAAAAATTACAAGGTATTCATCTTTCGAACTAAAAGAATTTTCTTTGATGTATCTTTTTTTAAATAATGTACAAATTTTAAAAAATCAATCTCAAAAATTTTCATTAATTAATTTTAATAATAAAAATTTAGAAGAATTAAAGAATGTTTTGATAAATATTTTAGAAAAGATCGAGACTTTTAAAGAATTAAATTTAT
>SHWR01000039.1 GCA_009693745.1 Candidatus Fonsibacter sp. | reverse complement strand
GCTGCTGAAAATATTCCTGCTGAAATCGTAGTTGATTTAGCTAATAAAGAAATGAATGAAAGTATTCATATATCCTCTGTAAAATTACCTGAAGGAGCAAAACCTGTAATTAACGATCGTGACTTTACTATAGCAACCATTGCAGCTCCTACGGTTGTTAAAGAACCTGAACCAGTTGCTGCTGCTGCAGGTGATGCTGCCACGAGTGATGCTACTGCTCCAATAGAAGGTGGAGCTGTTGCGGGTGATGTTAAGCCTGCTGATGGGAAAGCTAAACCAGGAGAAGCTTCAAAGTCTCCTGAAGCTGGAAAAAAACCTGCTGCCGCTGCTACACCTGCAGATAAAAAGAAATAACATCTAAATGTTATTATTTGCGGGGTTAGGAAATCCAGATCCAAAACATGCCAATAACAGACATAACGTAGGATTCAAACTTATAGATGCTCTAAATAAAAATTTCGGACTTTCAAAGCAAAAACCTAAATTTAAAGGCCTACTAACTAACGGTCAAGTGCAAGAGAATAAAGTTATTGTAGTAAAACCATTAACTTTTATGAATAATTCTGGAATGTGCATTAGAGAAATAACCGACTACCACAGAATTAAAACTAATAATATTTTTGTATTTCATGACGACATGGACATAGAAATTGGAAAAATTAAAACTAAAATCGGAGGATCCAGTGGTGGTCATAACGGTATTAAGTCAATAGATGATTCTATAGGTACTGATTATAATAGAATTAGAATTGGCATAGGACATCCTGGTGACACGGAATTGGTGGACAAACATGTTCTAAATGATTTCACTGAAGAAGAAAAAATAGTAATAGACCAAGTTATCAAGAAAATATTTAAAAATATAAATCTTCTTATAGAAAAAAAACTAGACGATTTTGCTTCTAAAAGTAATCAATAAGTCTATATGAGTTTTAAATGTGGAATCGTAGGCTTGCCCAATGTTGGTAAATCAACACTATTTAATGCTCTTACAAAATCTAAAAATGCTCAAGCAGCTAACTTTCCTTTTTGTACAATAGAACCAAATATTGGAGTAGTAACTGTTCCTGATGAAAGATTAGAAAAACTATCAAATATTGCAAAATCAGAAAAAATTATTCCTACATATATAACATTTGTAGATATTGCTGGACTAGTGGCCGGAGCATCTAAAGGTGAGGGTTTAGGCAATAAATTTCTTGCAAATATTAGAGAGGTTGAAGCCGTAATTCATATGTTAAGATGTTTTGATTCAAGTGAAATACAAAACGTTAATAAAACTGTAGATCCTATAAGAGATTTAGAAACAGTAGAAACTGAAATGATGATTTCAGATTTAGAGTCCGTTGAAAAGAGATTGTCCCAAAAAAAAAATAAAAACAATGAATTAAATAAAGATGCTTTTGAGATTTTGGAGTATATCCATGAATTTCTAAAAGAAGGAACGAGACCGGAGAAGTTAGAAGAAAAATTCGATAAAAAATTAATTAAAAATTTAGGTATTTTATCAACTAAACCTAGAATCTTAGTCTGTAATGTAGACGAAAACTGTGTCAGCTTAGGTAATTCTTATTCTAATAAAATAAAAGAAAAATTTAAAAATGATACAGTAGTGGTTGTTTCTGCTGAAATTGAACAACAAATTACTGAACTTCGAGATTCTGAAGCTAATGAATTTATGAAAGAAATTGGAATAAAAGAATCTGGATTAGATCAAATAATAAAAGCTGGGTATAAAATTTTAAACTTAACTACTTATTTTACAGCAGGTCCTAAGGAAACACATGCATGGACAATTGAAAAAAATTGTAAAGCCCCAGATGCTGCTGAAGTTATTCATTCTGACTTTAAAAAAGGATTTATTAAAGCTGAAGTTATATCTTATATTGATTATATTAAATTTAATGGAGAAGTTGGCGCTAGAGACAATGGTAAACTTAAAATTGAAGGTAAAGACTACGAAGTCGCAGACGGAGACGTATTACACTTTAGGTTCAATACGTAACCAAATTTTTTTCTTAACTAAATAAACTAGTGCTGTTAAAATTAATAAATAAATAACAGTTTTAAATCCAATCCTTTTTCTTGCTTCTAAATGAGGTTCTGAAGCCCATGTTAAAAAAGTAACCACATCTTTTGCAAGCTGCTCTTGCGTTGATGCCGTGCCATCAGAGTAAGTTACGGAATCATTATTTAAAGGTTTTGACATTTTAATTTTATTCCCAGACATATATTTATTGTAATAAACTCCATCCTCAAGTTTTATACCTTTGGGCGGCTTATCTTCATAACCCATCAAAATAGAATAAATATAATCTGCCCCACCGGCTCTAGCTTTCACTAAAACTGACATGTCTGGTGGATAGGCTCCTCCATTTGCAGCTCTTGCTGCTTTTTCATTAGGAAATGGGCTTGCAAATTTATCAGATGCTTTTCCTGATCTTTTAAACATTTCTCCGCTTTCATTAGGGCCATCTAAAACTTCAATTTTTGAGGATATTGCTTTAACTTCATCTTCTGAAAAACCTGGTCCGCCTACTTCTGACAAATTTCTATAACTTAAAAGATTCATTGAATGACAAGATGCGCAGACTTCGGTGTAAACTTGATAGCCTCTTTGAAGAGACGCTCTATCAAACTTTCCAAAAAAACCATCAAAAGACCAAGATTGCCTTAAAAGTTTCTCTTGTTTTTCTGCAGAAGAGAAATTTGAGATGGTTAGTGTAAAAAATAAAAAAAATAATGAAAATTTTAATACAAAACTCATATTTTATATTTAAAAAATTTTTAATGTTTTAATTCTGCCTTGTTTTTTCCAATTCTCATACTCATGAATACTATTAGGCATAGGTAAAGTTTTCTCTGTTAACGAAACCAAGGGAGCTATAATTAAAAAGAATAAAAACCAATAAACAGTACCTACTCTAGCTATTAAAACATAAATACCTTCAGCTGGCATTCCCCCTACATACATTAATATAAAAAAATCAAGGACGAATAAAAAAACAAATTGCTTCCATATAGGCCTAAAAACTGAAGATCGAACTTTAGACAAATCTAACCACGGCAATAAGCCTAAAACAACGGTACTACTTACCATCGCAATAACTCCTAAAAGTTTATCAGGAATGCTTCTTAAAATTGCATAGAAAGGTAAAAAATACCATTCTGGAACAATATGAGCCGGAGTGATTAAAGGATCTGCAGGAATATAATTGTCTGGATGACCTAGATAGTTTGGCGCAAACATAGTAATTAAAACAAAGGCTAGTAAAAAAATTAACATTGCAAATAAATCTTTGCTTGTTGTAAACGGAGCAAAACTTACCGTGTCTCTAGTATCTGCAGGTTCAATACCAGATGGATTATTAGAACCAACTATATGTAAAGCTATAACGTGAAAAATGACAATTCCTAAAATTCCAAAAGCTAAAAACCAATGTAAAACATAAAAACGATTTAAAGTAGAATCTCCAACTGCATAATCTCCCCACAACCACGTAACTATTGTGTTTCCTACTAATGGTACTGCTGAAAATAAATTTGTAATAACTGTTGCTCCCCAATAACTCATTTGACCCCATGGCAAAGTATAACCAAGGAAAGCTGTAGCCATCATCATGAAAAAAATAATAATTCCAATAAGCCACATTAATTGTCGCGGTTCTTTATAAGAACCATAATAAAGTCCTCTAAAAATATGAATATATACTGCTATAAAAAAGAAAGAGGCAAAATTCATATGGGCATATCTAAGAAGCCACCCATAATTTACATCTCGCATAATTTTTTCAACAGATACGAAGGCTTCAGACGAAGATGGTTTGTAGTGCATTCCAAGAACTAAACCTGTAACAATTAAAAATATTAGACATATCATCAATATTCCACCTAAACTCCAAAGATAACTTAAGTTTTTTGGAACTTGAAAGTCTAAATACTCGTATTTAAAAATTCTAAAAATTGGAAGACGGTTATCTATCCACCCAACAACTCCTTTGAATGGAGATCCACCTACTTTATTTGTATGTACAGGCCTAATTTCGTTATTATTCAAATTAGAATCTTGACCGCTCATAATAATTTTTTATCCTAATTTAATTTTATTATCTCCAACAAATTCATATGTTGGAACTTCTAAATTTGTTGGAGCAGGTCCTTTTCTAATTCTGCCAGAACTATCATAATGAGAACCGTGACAAGGACAGAACCATCCACCGTAATCACCTTTGCCACTAATTGGAACGCAGCCTAAATGTGTGCAAACCCCAACTAAAACTAACCACTCAGATTTTTTAACTCTTTTATTGTCATGCTGAGGATCTTTTAATTCTTTAAGATCAACTTTTTCAGCATTGGCGATCTCTTGTTTAGTTCTATTTTTTATAAAAACAGGTTTGCCTCTCCACAGAACTGTTATTTCTTGTCCTTCTTTAATTTTTGATAAATCTACTTCAATAGAAGCAAGGGCTTTAACTGATGAATCTGGATTCATTTGATTTATAAGTGGCCAAACAGCTGCTCCAACTCCAACCGCCCCTACAGCTGTTGTTACAACCGTTAAAAAATCTCTTCTATTCTTTTTATCTGAATTATTATTATTTTCTGACATAGATACTTAGTTTAATTATTTCTAAACTATTTTCTTTTCCATAGCCAGAATGACGCATAAATAATAAATTTCTAATATGATTAATATTGCTTTATTTCAGCCTGATATCCCTCAAAATACAGCTGCAACCATAAGATTATGTGCATGTTTAAATGCAACTTTAGAAATTATTGAGCCTTGTGGATTTCAATTTGACGAAAAAAGACTCAAAAGCATCTACATGGATTATTATAAAAATTGTAAAATTATTAAACATCAGTCATTTGATGATTTTATTAAAACGAAGAAAAATAAAAGAATAATATTATTAACCACTAAAGCAAAAAAGAATTATTATAATTTTGATTTTAAAAAAGAAGATACAATATTATTTGGAAGAGAAAGTGCCGGGGTTCCAGACTCTGTTCATAAGATAGTTAATGCAAGATTAAAGATACCTATATCAAAAAATACCAGATCTTTAAATGTTGTAACTTCTATTTCTATTGTATTATCTGAAGCTCTTAGGCAAAATAATTACTATAATATTTAATAATGAATCTAAATTTAGAAGAAAAAAAATTTATTGCTAAGAATTGGTTTGAAAATTTAAGAGATTCTATTTGTAAAGAATTTGAAAGAATTGAATATCTCAAATCTAAAAAAAAAATTTCATTTAAAAGAAAGAAGTGGAATGCTGGCGGAAATTCTAAAGGAGGTGGAACATTTGCATTAATTGAGAATGGTTCTGTTTTTGAAAAAGTTGGAGTTAATATTTCAACTGTCTCAGGAAAATTTAATAAAGAATTTAGAGATAAAATTCCTGGAGCATTAAATAATCCTATTTTTTGGGCTTCCGGAATCTCTATCGTGGCACATATGAAAAATCCAAAAGTTCCTGCATTTCATTTTAATACTAGATTTATAGTCACTTCAAGATCTTGGTTTGGTGGAGGAATGGATATGACTCCATGCATAAAAGATCTAAATCAAAAAAAATATTTTCATCAAGAAATAAAAAAAATGTGTGATCTTCATAATAAAAATTATTATTATCAACATAAAAAAAATTGTGATCAATATTTTTATTTGCCACACAGACAAGAGCCTAGAGGAGACGGTGGAATATTTTATGATTACTTTAATTCTAATAATTGGAATAAAGATTTTAATTATACAAAGGATGTTGGAATGACTTTTTTAAAACTATCTTCTAAAATTATAAGAAAAAAAATGTTATTAAAATGGAATGAGAAAGATAAAGAAAAACAATTAATTAAAAGAGGAAGGTACGTAGAGTTCAATTTATTATACGATCGCGGTACTAAATTTGGTTTAAATACCAATGGAAACATTGAAGCTATTTTTATGTCGCTTCCTCCACTTGCAAAATGGTAAAAATCTTAATGGAAAAAGAAGCAATTACTCCTCACGGGTTAGAAAAAATTAAAATTGAATTACAAGAAAGAATATCTATGACTAGACCTAGGATTGTAAAAGCTATTTCAGAAGCAAGGGCTCATGGTGATCTCAAAGAAAATGCTGAGTACCACGCTGCAAAAGAGGAACAAGGTCATAATGAAAGAAGAATTCAAGAAATTGAAACGACCATAGCAACTGCTAATGTTGTTGATGTTACAAAAATTAAGAATGACAAAAAAGTAATTTTTGGATCGACAATCATTTTATTAGATATAGAAACAAAAGAGAAAAAAAAATACAAAATTGTTGGTAAAGATGAAGCAAATGCAAAAGAAGGTCTTTTATTTTATAAATCACCAATTGCATTAGAACTTGTTTCAAAACATAGTGGCGATTTTGTCTCTGTCAAAACTCCAGCTGGAGAGAAAAATTATGAAATTATTGAAGTTAAATATATTTAATTAAAGAATTAAATATTTCGCAAATTTAATTTAAAGTTATTTTTAATCCAAGAATTTCTTAGAGATTCCAATTTATTTCCTAGCTTTTTTCCTTGTTTAAATCCTTTTTTAATTAAAAAATCTCCAGAAATAGGAAATGTTGGAACTTTTAATTTTTTAATAAAAAGTCTGTATTTGATAAAAGTCTTTAGATTAATTTCTTTTTTTATACAAAAAATAAAATTTAAAAAATCTAAAGTTAAATCTTTTTTATAAAAATATACTTGGCGTCTAATTACCTGATAATCATAAGTTTCATTTTTTAATAACTTAAACTGTTCATAAATAAAATTAAGATAATCTCTATCCTTGTTAGATAATCTAAATTCTCTCGAAAAATATATATTTTTTTTATCATAATTTACTAATAATACTGAAAGTAATTGAAGATAATTTAGGTTTAATCCTAATTTTTTATTTAAAATTTCAGCTCTATTTAATCTCTCGAAAAATTTTATTTTATATACTTGGCTAATAACTTTTTTAAAATAGCTGTTATTATTAATATTAAAAAAATTTTCTAACTCTAGTATCTTTTTTAACTCTACAAATAATCTTTCTTTGGAGATAAATTTTAAAAATTTAATATTGTTATTAATAATTCTTATAATATTATAATTTTTAATATTAGAATTATATTCTAATGAAAATCTTATGAATCTTAAAATTCTTAAATAATCTTCTTTAATTCTTAAATCTGGACTTCCAATAAAATTAATTTTTTTATTTTTTAAATCCTTAATTCCATTCACTGGATCAAAAATCTTTCCAAACTTATCACAATAAATTGCATTAATTGTAAAATCTCTCCTTAAGGAATCCACTAACCAATTATTAATAAATTGAATTTTTGTATGTCTACCATCAGGCTTTATATCTTTTCTTAAAGATGTAATTTCATATTTATAATTTTTAGAGTGAGTTGAAATTGATCCATATTTAATTGCTGAATCTAAAACTTTATAATTATTTTTTAGCAAAATTCTCTTAACTTCTTCCGGCCTATAAGCGGTAGCTAAATCGATATCGGTTGTTAATTTTCCCTCTATTGCTCTTCTAACGCATCCACCAATAAACTGAGTATGGGTTGTTAAATTAATTGGATTTAGAATTGAAATTATTTTTTTATTTTCTTTTGAAAATAAAAATGATTTTTTCATTGAAAATATTAATATAATTCTATTCTGCCAGAAAACATATTATCTTTTTCTGATAACTTTTTTAATAAAACTTTTTCTTTTCTAACATTCAATGTAAAATATATATTAGTATTTACTTCAAAACCAAATTGTCCGTAATAATCAAATTCTCCTATTAAAATAATAAAATTAATATTCCCCTGATTTATTCCACTCATACTTTTGTTAACTAATTCTCTACCTATTCCTCTTCCTTTAAACTTCTGATCAACTATTAAAGGTCCTAACATTAAACCATTCTGATTTTGTATTTTGCAATTAAAATATCGGATACTTCCAATTATTTTCTGACCTTGACAATAAACTTTTGAATATTTTGCATTATGTTCCAGATTTTCCCTTAATCTAAAACTGGGCCTGGCATATCTTCCTGGGCCCAAAACATCTTCTTCGAGTAAAAGTATTTTTTTATTATCTGATTTTTTTTCTTCTCTTATCACAACAATTATTTTTATCATGGCTGGGGCTCCAGGATTCGAACCTGGGATGGCGGGATCAAAACCCGCTGCCTTACCGCTTGGCTAAGCCCCAATATTTATTTTAGAAATAAGGTTATATTATTTTTGCTTTCCTTATCCAATAACTTTTATAATGTTTTTTTAGAATAAGAATAGCATTGGCTAACTGCGAGTTATTTTCAAAAATAGCAAAACAAGCAGAGCCACTGCCAGTCATTCTTGCTAACTTACAACCTCTTAATTTCTTAAGGAAAGTTAAAATTTTTAATATTGTTTTACTATTTTTAAAAGCACTCTGTTCTAGATCGTTACCTTTATAATTTAAAAATTTAAACAAATAATTCAAGTTTAAAAAATTCTTCTTTAAAATAGAAATTTCAGAATTACTTCTTTTCGAAAGTATTTTATTCGAAAGATAGATTTTTTTTGTAGCATTAAAACAATTGGGATAAACTAATAATAAATTAAATTTCGGCTTTTTATTAAATTCTATAATTTTATTATTATGACCATGTAGAATCTTAAAATTAGTATTCAACGAAGATTCAACATCAGCGCCTATTTTATTACATATTAGGGAAATTGTTTTTTTTTTTAAATTCAATTTAAGACGTTTATTAAAATACACAAGTAAAGCAGAAACATTGACAGATCCACCCCCAAATCCAGAACCTTGTGGTATATTTTTTATAATTTTTATTTTAAATTTATGTTTATTGAATTTTGGATATTTTTTTAAAATATTTATTAATTTTAATACTGTATTATTAGTATTGCTTATTCCTTTAGAAAATTTTCCAGTAAAAATGATCTGGTTATTTATTTTATTAGAAGTTATAAAAATATGATCATAAATATCAATAAAGCAGAATAACGTTTCTATTTCATGATACTTATTTTTTAATTTCTTGATTACTTTTAAATATAAATTTATTTTGCCATAAGCTTTAAGACTTGTTTTTATAAGCATCATCTAATCCAAAAATTATTTTTTTATTTATAGATTCTTTTAAATCCTGCTCAATATTTTTTAGTTTGATAGCATTTTGCCAAACATATCTAGCTTGAATTTCTTTTCCATTAACCCAAAGAACATCTCCATAATGATCATAAATAACTGCTTCAGAGGGTTCCCTTTCATAGGCAATCTCCAAAGTTTCCTCTGCTTTATCAAAATCTTTCAATAAAAAATATGCCCAACCAAGTGAATCTAAAATATATCCTCGTCCTTTACTTATATTAACAGCATCAACCAACATCTCTTTTGCTTTCTCTAAATTAATTTTTTTTTCTAGCCAGCTATATGCCAAATAATTCATAACCTCAGCCTGCTTTGGTGAAATTTTAAGAGCTTGAAAAAAATTTTTCTCTGCTTCATCCCACTTTCCTGCACGTTCTTGACTAATAGCTAAATTATAATAATAAATCCAATCATCATCTCTTGAATTTTTTTTTAATGCTATCGATTTTTGATATAATTCTATAGATTTTAAGTAGTTTTTATTGGATCTCACAAAATTTGCTAATTCAAAGTATTTTTCAGAAGAAAAAGATTCATTAGTCTTTAAAAAAATCTCAAGCAAATTAATTTGTTTGTCAGAATTAATATTTGGCAAAAATCTTAATCTTGTTAAATTGGCGTACCAAAAAAATTCTTTGCCAAGTTTTTCAACTTGCTGAATTTCTTTTTCAGATTGCTCTAAATTATTTA
>SHWR01000038.1 GCA_009693745.1 Candidatus Fonsibacter sp. | reverse complement strand
GGTTAAATACTATATGTAGTCTAAGCTAAAGTAAATTATACTATATATAGGTTAAAAAAGAGCAGATAAATCAGTGATTTATTTAATTTACATAAATTTATCCACATTTGTCTATATATTTTAATAATACTTAAAAATATGAGCGCAATTAAAGATTATAAAATTAGAATTCCACAAGTGATATCCATTAACTGGATTGGATTTTATACGCTTTATAAAAAAGAAATCTTAAGATTTTTGAATGTTTGGATTCAAACAGTATTTTCACCCGTAGTAACTCTCATACTTTTTTTAGCTGTTTTTACAATAGCTCTAGGACTTAATAGAAATAATATTTTAGGTCACGAATATGGAGTGTTTATATTACCAGGTCTAATTTGCATGCAGATCTTGCAAAATGCTTTCGCTAATACCTCCTCATCACTAATGATTGCGAAAATTCAGGGAAATATTGTTGATATATTATTTCCACCTCTTAGTCCTATGGAAGTAACGGCAGCAATGCTTCTGGGGGCAATTACAAGAGGCTTAGTTATCGGATTTTTTTCTGTGTTAATCATTGTTCCATTTGCTCACGTTCCTTTTCATAATATTTTTATAATTCTTATATTTGCATTACTTGGATCATCAATGCTTGCTTGTTTAGGATTTATTACGGGATTGTGGGCTCAAAAGTTTGATAATATGGCAACAGTTACAAACTTTATTGTTGTTCCTTTATCATTCTTGTCAGGAACCTTTTATTCTATACAAAATCTACATTCGGTATTTTATTATATTAGTCATGCCAATCCTTTCTTTTATGCCATTGATGGATTTAGATATGGATTTTTAGGACAAGCTGATGGATCTGTTATTATTGGATTCTTTTACTTAACATTTATCAATTTAGCTTTATGGATAATATGTTATATCCTTTTTAAAAAAGGATATAAAATTAAAAGCTAATTTTCATGAGTTCAATATTAGGCATATATAAAAGAAGAGATGTTTCTTTTTCAGAAGGAAAAGGAGTTTATCTTACATCAATTACAGGAGAAAAATATTTAGATTTTGTTTCTGGTATTGCCGTAAATTCGTTAGGACATTGTCATCCTCATTTGGTTGATGCAATTAAAAAGCAATCTGAAAAATTATGGCACGTATCTAATGCCTTTGTAATTCCAGAGCAGGAAAAATTAGCAAAAAAATTAACAGAAAACACTTTTGCAGACTTTGTTATGTTTATGAATTCTGGCGCAGAAGCAACCGAAGCAAGTATTAAAGTTGCAAGAAAATATTTTTTTGAAACTGGCCAGCCTGAAAGAAATAGAATTATTACTTTTGAAGGCGCTTTTCATGGAAGAACTTTAGCCGCTTTATTTGCAGCTAATAACAAGGAGCACACTTTGGGATTTGGCCCTAAAGTTGATGGTTTTGATCAAGTTCCATTCGGAGATCATGATGCATTAAAAAAAGCTATTACAAAAAATACAGCAGCTATAATGCTTGAAACCATTCAAGGAGAAGGTGGAATTAGAGTGGTTCCAGATTATTGTTTAAGACCCTTGAGAAAACTTTGTGATGACAATGATATTTTACTTATTTTAGATGAGGTTCAATGTGGAGTTGGAAGAACAGGAAAGTTTTTTGCATTCGAGTGGGCAAATGTTGTTCCTGATATTGTTCCTATTGCAAAAGGAATTGGTGGTGGTTTTCCAATAGGTGCCTGTTTAGTAAATAAAAAAGTTGCAGTTGGAATGAAACCAGGAACACATGGAAGTACATTTGGAGGAAATCCTTTAGCAATGAGTATTGGTAATGCTGTATTAGAAATTATTTTAAAAAAAGGTTTCTTAGAGCATGTTCAAGAAATTGGAAGTTATTTTGAGACTCAATTAAAAGAAGTACAAAAAAAATATAGTAATGTTGTTGAACAAGTAAGAGGCGTTGGTCTTTTAAGAGGAGTTAAGTTAAAAGTAGATAATAATAAGTTTTTAGATCATTTATTTCAAAATAAGATGCTAGCAGTAAAAGCTGGCGATAACGTTATAAGATTATTACCACCACTTATTGTTGAGAAAAAAGATATTGATGAAGCTATAAGAATAATAACAAAAACCTGTTCTGAATTTTAATTATGAAACATTTTTTAGATTTAAGTCTGATTGATAAAAAGGAATTAAGAAAAATTATTGAAAATTCTAAGACTAGAAAAAAGAATAGAAATAACAAAGGCAAAGTTCTTGTCGATAAAGATAATCCTTTAGAGGGAAAGATGCTTCTTATGATTTTTGAAAAACCATCTACAAGAACAAGACTCTCCTTTGATTTAGCAATGAGACAGCTAGGTGGACAGACGATAGTTATTAATTCTGAGAATCTGCATGTTGGTATTGGTGGTGAGACAATAGAAGATACTGCGAGAATTTTTTCTGTTTTTTCAGACATTATTATGCTCAGAACTTTTGAGCATAGTACTTTATTGAAATTCTCTGAGCTTCTTACAGTGCCTATTATAAATGGACTAACTAACGACAGTCATCCTTGTCAGATTTTAAGTGATATTATGACCTTTGAAGAAATCAAAGGATCTATCCAGGGTAAAAAAATTGTTTGGGTTGGTGATGGTAATAACATCACTAATTCTTTAATGGAAGCAGCCGCACAATTTGATTTTGAATTAAAGATTGCATGTCCAAAAGATTACATGCCGTCCAAAAAAGTTATTACTTGGGCCAAAAAGAAAAAAGCAGATATTGAAATATTTCATGATGCAAAAGGCGCAGCCGATAATGCGGATTGTATTATGACAGATAAATGGATCTCAATGGGAGATAAAGGAAATTTAAGCAAGAAAAGAAAAGCATTTAAGAACTTTCAAATTAATGAAAAATTAATGAAAATTGCAAAAAAAGATGCAATTTTTATGCATGATTTACCAGCGCAAAGAGGAGAAGAGGTAAGTGCTGGAGTTATTGATGGTAAGCAATCAGTAGTATGGCAACAAGCTGAAAATAGACTGCATTGTCAAAAGGGAATTATTGAGTGGTGCTTAAAAGGTAAATGATTGAAAGAGCAATTGTTTTAGCCGCAGGCTTTGGAAAAAGAGTTCTTCCCCTTACAAATACTACGCCAAAACCATTACTAAAAATTAATAATGTTAGTCTACTTGAGAATACTTTAAATTTTTTAAAAAAATTTGGAGTAAAAAGTTTTGCTATTAACACCCATCATCTAGGAGAACAAATAGTAGCTCTTGCAGAGAGTAATAAAAGTATTTACGATATTAAAATTTTTAAAGAACAAGAAATCTTAGGCACAGGGGGTGGAATTAGAAATGCATTATCATTTTTTTTAGACAAACCTTTTATCTCTATAAATAGCGACACAATTTGGTCTGATGAATATTTATCTTCTTTAAAAAATTTATATAAAAATTTTACTCAGTATAATGCTAACTCTGGTCTTTTAATGATTAAGAGGGAGAATAGTTTTGATAAAACTTTAAAAGGCGATTTTACTATAAAATCAGAACCTTTTTTATTTAGACAATCTGGTGATACGAACAATTTAATTTTTACGGGCTGTCAGATTATTAATCCTATTTTATTAAAAAATAAAAAAAATGAGAATTTTTCAATTCAACCAGTTTGGGATGAGGCTATAGCTGATAAAAAAATGGTTGGAGAGGTTACCCAAAACATGTTTTATCACGTAACGGATTTATCAATGTATGAAAAGCTAAAACAATTAGATCTTATTCGTTAATTAAGATTTTTTTAGCTCTTTTTCGATCAAGATATAAATAGTTTGATAAACTCATATTATCTTTCAATGTAATATGAATTGGATTCCCAGTTGGGATTTCTAATTCAACAATTGAGCTATTAGTAATATTAAATATTTTTTTGCAAAGAGATCTCAAACTATTGCCGTGAGCTGAGATGATTACATTTTTTTCTTTTTTTAAAATAGGCAAGATATTTTTTTCATAATAAGGAATAACTCTTTTAAAAGTATCTTTTAAGGATTCAGTGTCTGGAATTAAATTCTTATTAATATTTTTATAAATTGGATAATGAATCGGATTATCAGGATTGTTTTTGTCCATGGGCGGAGGTGGTATATCATAACTCCTCCTCCAAATTTTTACCTGTTGTTCGCCATGTTTTTTTGCAGTTTCTTCTTTATTAAGACCCTGGAGAGCGCCATAGTGTCTTTCATTTAATTCCCAAGCTTTAAATATATTTTTAATACTTAGATTAAGTTCTTTATTTATTTCGTCCAAAGTTAAAATGGCTCTTTTTTGAAAAGAAGTGAAGGCAAAATTAAAATTAATATTAAGGTTTTTGATTAAAGAACCCGCTTGTTGCGCTTCTTCGATTCCTTGTTTCGTAAGTTCTGCATCGTACCATCCTGTAAATCTATTTTCTAAATTCCACTGACTTTGACCGTGTCGTACTAAAATTAAATTATACATTTTTTATTTTTTAAATTGTGATACTAAAAATTCATGAGTGATTATAAATTATTTTACATGACTTGTAAGAATAAAGTTGAAGCAAATAAAATCGCTTATGGTCTTGTCAAAAAAGATATAGTTGCCTGTGCAAATATTATTCCAAACATAAAATCTTATTTTAAATGGAATAAAAAAATTAACACTGCAAATGAGATTATTGTTATTGGAAAAACAACAAAAAAAAATATGAATAAATTTATTTCTTATGTAAAAAAAAGTAGCCTATACGAATGTCCATGTATTGTTTTTGTAGATATTATTAATGGTAATAAAGATTTTTTACGCTGGATTAAAAACTCTACCAAATAAAATTATTTAAACTAAGTTTAGTTTAATGATTCGAAATATACTTAAACTTTTATTATATTTATCTCTATTATTTATTACTTCTTGTGTCTCAGCCCCAAGAAACACTTCAAACACATGTTTAATTTTTACTGATAATTATTTTTGGTACAAATTTGTTAAAAATTCAGAAAAGAAATGGGGGGCGCCTGTGGAGTTGCAGATGGCAATTATTCAAAGAGAATCTGATTTTGATTGGTTAGCAGCTCCAGAGTGGGATAAATTATTCAAAGTTATTCCTTATAAAAGAAAATCTAGTGCATTTGGATATTCTCAAGCTATAAATAAAACTTGGGACCAATTCGTTCGTGAAACTGATCAGCCACTTGCTCTTAGAATAAGTTTTAATGACTCAGTAGATTTTATTGGCTGGTATATTAATAAAAGTAATCAATTATTAAAGATTCCAAAAGATGATTATTTTAGACAATACATAGCTTATCACGAAGGCTGGGGAAATTTTAAAGATTATAAAAAAAATCCTAAAGTTATTCCTTATGCAAAAGAAGTTGATCGTGTTGCAAAAAAATATAAAGCACAACTCGATCAGTGCAAGAACCAGTTAACCACTAATAAGTATTTTATTTATTAGAAGCTTCTTTTAGTTGTTTTTCAAGCTCAATTTCAACAGCATCAATTCTTCCAGTGTTTTTTCCAATAATTAAATACATCACTGGAATTACATAAAGAGTAAATAGAGTAGCAAAGAACATTCCCATAAAAATAACAATACCAACAGTTGCTCTACTTGCGGCGCCAGGTCCTGTTGCAAAAATTAAAGGTACTACACCAATTATAGTTGAGGCTGATGTCATTAAGATAGGTCTTAATCTAACTCTGCAAGATTCAATTATAGCTTCTTTTTGCTTTAATCCTTGCGTCCTTAGTTGATTTGCAAATTCTACTATTAAGATTCCATTCTTGGCGGCGAGACCAATTAAGACTATGAGTGCAATTTGACTGTAAATATTTAATGAACTTCCAATTACCCAAAGACCAATAATTCCACCTAAAATAGCAAGTGGAACCGTTAACATAATAGTTAGAGGATGTTTCCAATTTTCAAATTGTGCTGCCAAAGATAAATAAGCAGTAAATAATGCTAGTAGGAAAATGAAATAAATATCAGAACTAGTATTTTTATATTCTAAAGATTCACCTTTATAATCAATTCGTGCATAAGATGGTAATTTTTCTTTAGCAAGATTTTCTAAATAACCAAGAGCTTCACTAATTGTATAATTACCAACAAGTCTTGCTGTAATTGTAACAGCTCTTTGTCTGTTATATCTATTTAAAGATGTAAAAGTTGACTCTTCGTAGAATGTAGCAACACTTGATAACGGAACTAATTTTCCACTATTAGATCTAACAACCATCTTATTTAAATTAGAGGGCTCTTGCCGATTTTTAATATCAGCCTGTAACATTACAGAATATTCTCTGCCTTCTTTAGTATATTTGGTAACCTCTTTTGATCCGAACATTGTCTCAATTGTTTTACTAATAGACTCAACAGAAACTCCTAAATCAGCAGCTTTATCTGCATTAATTTTAATTTTTAATTGAGGTCTAGTTAGATTTAAATCATCATCTACATTTACTAAATTTTTATTTTTTACAATTTCTGATTTTAATATTTCTTTCCACTTAATTAATTCTTCATAAGTATTCCCTTTAATTACAAATTGTATTGGCTTATCACCCGCTCCACCTCTTAGACCTTGAGGCATAATTGGAAATGCTTTAACACCAGGAAAAGAATTTAATTTTTCAAATACTCCACCTAAATCTTGACTGGAGAATTTTTTTCTTTTTGCCCAATCTTCCAATAAAACAACAAGAAATCCAGTGTTTACTTGATCTATTCCACTTTGAAATCCTGGAACACGAGCAAGAATTTCTTTGTAAGTACCTTTACCTAATTCTGTCAAAAATACTTTTTCAATATTTTCAGTTTTTTCTTTTGTATAATCAAAACCAGAGCCATCTGGTGCTTGAATAACTACATAAAAGACACCCCGGTCTTCAGGTGGAATTAATTCTTTTGGGGTTATTTTAAATAAAATAACAACAGCAACTAAGACGCCTATTAAAAATATAATAATTTCTTTTTTTTTATAAAGCAGAAGCAATAGTGTTTCAAAATAAAAATTAGAAAATTTTTCTAAATAGCTATCAAATTTTTTTAAAAAAGCAGGTTTTGAATGAGTTATTGTAAGATATTTTGAAGCAAGCATTGGTGATAATGTAAGAGCAACAAAAGCAGAAATTATTATTGAAAAAGTAAGAGTAAGAGCTAGTTCTGTAAATAATTTTCCAACTATGCCTTTAACAAAAATAAGAGGAACGAATACAGCAACTAATACAACCGTTGTTGCAATGATTGCAAAGGAAACTTGACTGGCTCCTTTATAGGATGCAATAAGTGGAGTTTCACCAGCCTCAACTCTTCTATAAATATTTTCTAACATGACAATTGCATCGTCGACTACGAGACCGATTGCAATAACAAGAGCCATCAAAGTAAATAAGTTTAAACTAAAGTTTGCTGAATAAATTAATAGGAAAGTTGAAATTAACGAAACAGGAATGGCAAGAGTTGGAATTATTACTGAACTAAGATTTCCCAAAAATAAATAAATGACTCCAACAACAAGCGCCACTGATATAAATAAAGTTACATAAACTTCATTGACGGCAACGCGAATATAATTTGATCTATCAAAAGCTATATCTAGTTGTGCTCCTTCAGGTAGATTTTTTTTAACTTCAATTAACTTCTTTTTAACACCATCAGCAACAGAGATGGTGTTGGCGTTTGATTGTTGATAAATACCAATACCAACAACAGGGTTACCATTTCCTCTAAACATTGTTCGCATATTTAAAGGTCCAAACTCAACTTTAGCTACATCTTTAAGTCTAACTAAAGATCCATCTCTTGCTTTTTTTAAAGGTAAATTTCTAAAATCTTCAACATTTTTATAACTTTTATCGACTTTTAAAGTTAGATCCATGTTTTTAGATTCTAATCTTCCAGAAGGAAATTCAATGTTCTCTTTTAATAAAGCACTTTCAATGTCCGCTACAGTTAAATCTCTAGCGGATAAAGCTGATGGGTTAATCCAGATTCTTAAAGATATTTCTTTTTCACCAGCTAAAATAATTTGACCAACACCATCAACACTTGAAAAATAATCTTTTAAATATCTACTTGCATAATCACTAAGTTCAAGGTCGCTTAAATTTTGACTTCTTAATCTTAACCATATTGTAATAGTATTACCCTCCGATGTTTTAAAAATTTCAGGACGACCAGCATTATCAGGAAGAAAATCAATGATTCTTGCTACTCTGTCTCTAATATCGTTAGTGGCTTCATCAACACTAACGCCAGGCTCAAACTCCATTCGAACCACGGATCTTCCATCTTCACTTCTAGAGTCAATAGTTGCAAGTCCAGGGGTTCCTCCAACTATATCTTCAATTTTTTGTGTTATTTGAGAGTCAACAATTTCTGCAGAAGCTCCTTTGTAAATAGTTCTAACAGTCACAATACTTGGATCAATATCAGGCAGCTCTCTAACAGATATCTTATTAAATATAACCAAACCAAATATAACCAAGACAATTGACATCACAGTCGCAAAAACTGGACGTTTTATACTTATGTCGGTTAAGAACATTTATTATTTATTTATTAATTTTATTTGCGCTTTATCTCTAATTTTTGAAACGCCTTCTACTACAATTTTATCGCCAGGATTTAATCCAGATATTATTTCAACTTTTCCATAATTTCTGATTCCTGTTTTAACTTCTGTAAGGGCAACAGATTTATCTTCGATTACTTTATAAACAATAGTTCTGTTGCCTTGAAGAATTAAAGATTCTTCAGGAATCCCCAAAGATGTTTTTTCATTATAAATAATTTCAATACTAACTAACATTCCAGGAATTATTTTATAATTAGAATTTTTAATTTTTACCTGAACTAAAATAGATCTTGTAATTGGATCAACTCTTGCACTTACAGTTTCTAAATTTCCATAAAAAACTTCCTTAAATGCTTCAGAGCTTGCTTTAATTTTTAAATCTTTTTTAAGAATATTTAGATAACTTTCAGGAATTTTAATATCAATTTTTACTGTTTCAATATCATCTAAAGTTGCAATAATTGAGTCTTCTCCACCTAAAATTCCAGGTGTAATTTCTCTAACCCCTAATCGTCCACTAAAAGGAGCTGTAATTTTTTCTGTTTTTAACTGGGCAATTAATTGATTTTTTTGAACTATTAAATTTTTATCAAACTCTAGCGAGCTTATTAAATCTGTTTTTTTAATTCTTATAGAGAATGACTGGTTAGCAAGAGCTGTGCCAAATGTTTCGATCTTTTCATAAAATTCAGATTTTTGGACCTCTTGTGCAATAACTTCAGTTGGGTTTGCCTGATTAATTTTTTTTTGAATAATATTATTTAAAACCATTCGACCGGCAATAATTGCAACAACAAGAACAAAAATGATGCTGACGGCTATTATAATTTTTTTGGAAGTATTCATGAAGATGCATGTAATAACATGCTTTAATTGAAAAAAAAATTTCTTTGTTTTATTGATTTACTTGACTCTAATAGCTTATTTATTGACTTGCCCATTCAGTCCATGAGCCGTCATAAACTGAGAATTCTTTTCCATCTATTATTTCAAAGGCCTTAGCAACAATGCATGCGGTAACACCTGAGCCACAGGAAAACACAACCTTAGAATTCTTATTAACGTTTATTTGTTCAAATTTTTTTTGAAGCACCTCTTTAGGTAAGAAGCATTTGCTAACAGGATCAATACATTCTAGCCAAGGCATATTGGAGCTTTTAGGTATAGATCCGCTTTTTATGTCTGGCCTTGGTTCATTCTCAGTACCATCAAACCTACCTTTGCTTCTGGCGTCTACTAATTCAAATTTTTTATTATTAATATTTTCTTTAACATGATCAATTAGCACAAGCATTTCATGTTTTATGGTGCATTTAAAATTACTTTTTTGAAATTTTTTCTCAGATCCATTTTCTATTTTCTTATTTTCATTTTTCCATTTAACTAGCCCGCCATCTAGTATGGATATTTTTTTATGACCAAAATAATTAAACATC
>SHWR01000037.1 GCA_009693745.1 Candidatus Fonsibacter sp. | reverse complement strand
GGGTATAATTTTGGGAGGAGCTTGATTAGTAACTACTTTATCTTTTATTTTTTTATCAGTCTTTTCTCCATCAGTAACTTTTGGAGCATAAGGAAGATTTGTTCTATCTCCAATTTGAACAAGATCAACAGAAATTAATACAGGTACTTGAACTTTTCCCACTAAAAAAGGTAAAGCTAAACTGCTGAGAACAAGAATTAAAAAATGTGCTATAAAAGAAATCTTGAGACTCTTTTGCATGACATTATTTTTTACTTTTAGAAACAGGCGGTCCTGAAATCAAAGCAACTTTTGTAAATCCGGCTCTTGAAAGCAATCCCATTACCTCCATGACTCGTCCATAGTCTATTGACTTATCACCTCTTACATAAATTCTAGTATCAGTTCTATTTTTTGACATTGCTAAAATTTTAGGAACTAATTGACTTATTTCAACTTGAGTTTCTTGAATAAAGGTTTCCCCTTTTGAATTAATACTAAGAGTTAAAGGTTCTTTATCATCTGGCAATGAGTTTGCGGAGCTGTCTGGTAGATTAACCGCTACACCTGCTGTTAGCATTGGCGCTGTAACCATAAAAATAATTAATAAAACTAACATTACGTCTACAAAGGGCGTAACATTTATTTCACTCATAGGTTCCCGTCTTCGAGATCTAATGTTCTGAGTTTTAAAAGCCATTTATGTAATAGAAATAAATGATTGGCTAAAATTTTCCAAACGCGTTGAATATTTTCTAGAGTCGCTAGTAAATTTATTATAAGCAATAACTGATGGTATTGCCGCTAATAATCCTAACGCAGTTGCAAACAAGGCTTCCGCTATGCCAGGAGCCACAATTGCAAGACTAGTATTTTTAGAAATAGCAATAGATTGAAATGAATTCATAATTCCCCATACAGTTCCAAACAAACCAATGAAAGGGGCTGTTGAACCCACAGTTGCTAAAAAAGTTAATTTTTTTTCTACAGTTTCCATTTCTTTATCTACTGATCTGCTCAAGGCTTGCAAAATTCTTTCCTGAACTTGCGAAGTTTTAGATTTATTTTGCATCATAAAGCTCATGCCCGCTTTAAATACATTGGCCATAGGATCTTGATTATAATCTTCAAGTTTTTTATAAAGACTATCAGCTGATTTTGAAGACCAAAATTGTTCCTCAAATAATGAAGATAAACTATTAATTTTTTTAAATAATTTATATTTCTCAATAATAATTGCCCAAGAGTAAATTGATGAAGCAATTAAAATGATAATTACAAATTTAACAACAAAATCTGCTTTAAAAAATAAAGTAAAAAAAGAAAAATTATTTACAGCAAAATTCATATTTTTTATATAATTATATTATTCTGTATTTCTAAAACTTGTCATTTATTTGTCTTTGCAACAAAGATCTAGAGTCTTGTTATATATTATATACAAGAGCTTAGTTTTCCTTTTAAATCATTAGGAATTATTTTCGGTTTTCCTAAATTGTCGACAGTTACTAACTCAACAATTGCCTCGGCTAAAACTTCTTTATCTCTTAAAATATTCTGCTCCATCTCAATTCTCAGATTTGATACATTCTTTATGAAAGTTTCGACGGTAATTTTATCTTCAAAAAATAAAGGTTTTTTATAAATGATACTAAATTTGTGAACAACAATTTTAATATCAAATTTGTCATTTAATTCTTTATGATTGTAACCAAGAGAATAAATAAGTTCACTTCTAGCTCTTTCAAAATATTTTAAATAATTAGCGTAATAGACAATTCCTCCTGCATCTGTATCTTCGTAGTAAACTTTAATTTGATGAGTGTATTTCTTTAATAAACTAGCCATGAAAACTATCGTTTTTATAATTATCTATAAAATATTTCCCAATTAAAATTGCATCCGCTTTATTAGAATCTTTTTTTCTAGCCAACTTTGGAGACATAGTGGGGTAAATTTCAATTACTTTTGTTCTACTCGCATCCTTAACTGATCCAATTAAATTAAAATGCTTCTTCCACTTTGCGGGCCTTACAAAATATATTGGAAAACTTAATGCTGCACATATTCCTTTAATAATTCCAAAGGACTGTCCAAAATTAAACATGCTAGTCACTCCTTGACCTGGCATAGCATTCACTTGTTCAACTATTACTAAGACTTTATCGCTCTCGTGTAAAAAACTTTTAAATATATGCGTAACTTGCGCTGAATTAATTTGTCTTTTATTTTTTTTTCCATCAACCATTGTTGGAACATCAAATATTTCTAAAATATCTTTATTTTTAAAAATGCAAATTGCTCCGCTTACTCCTGGATCAATAGAAAAAACTAACAATTATTTAATTCACTCCCTCTAATAATTTTTCATCAACTTCAAAATTAGTAAAAACATTTTGGACATCATCATCATCTTCAACCTGTTCTAAGAAATTTACAATCTTAGTAAAAGTTTCTTTATCTAAATTAACTTTACTAAGAGGATTCCAAATTAAGCCAGCAAAACTTAAATCTTTAATTGTTTTTTCTATTTGCTCTCTAACAGAATTAAATTCTTCCTTTTTACAATTAATTTCATGATGAAGATCAGTAGTAATACAATCTTCGGCTCCTGAATTGATAGCAAGTTCTAAAGCATCATTTGTACTCATTAACTCTTTCTTTATCTTGATTTGCCCTATCTGTTCAAATTGATAACTAACGGATCCTGTCTCGCCTAAAGTCCCTCCAAATTTTTGAAATAATGTTCTAATATTTGATACGGAACGATTTTTATTGTCGGTTAATACTTCTATAATAACACCCGTTCTACCTGGACCAAATCCTTCATATCTTGAAAATTCATAACTATTATCAATGTTACCTTGTGATTTTTTAATAGCTCTTTCAATATTATCTTTAGGCATATTCGCTGCTCTTGCTGCTTGAACAGCAGCTCGCAATCTTGGATTCATCTCAGGATCAGGTGCTCCAAGTTTTGCAGAAACTGTTATTTCTCTTGAAATTTTAGTAAATAGCTTAGAGCGTATTTTATCCGCACGCCCTTTTCTGTGCATCATGTTTTTAAAATGCGAATGACCTGCCATGATATTAAAATGATCGTTGATTAAAATGAGCGCCAATTGTGATGGGCTTTATATCTTTAGCAAGACCGGTTTTTTCATCAGCAATAACTTTAATTCCAGACAAAGTTCCCTTGCCTAATGCAGGGGATAAACGTTCTAAATTTGGCTGTTTTAAAAATTTTTTTAATGCTCCATCTTTATTCATTCCTATAACTGAGTCATAATCTCCACACATACCCGCATCAGTTTGATATGCAGTACCATGATTTAAAATTCTAAAATCATAAGTAGGAACATGACTATGTGTTCCAACGACTAATGTTACCTGACCATCAAGATAATGGCCCATAGCCATTTTTTCACTCGTTATTTCAGCATGAATATCGACGATGATAAAATCTACATCCTTGCCTAATTTTAATGATTGTAATTTAATAGCTATACAATTGAAAACATCATCTACTTTTTTCATGTAAATGTTTCCCATAATATTAATTACAGCGATTTTTTTATTATTTTTTAAAGAATAAATTTCACAGCCAGATCCTGGGGTTCCATCCATAGAATTCAATGGTCTTAATAGTCTTTTTTCTTCTGATATAAAATCTGCAGTTTCTTTTTGATCCCAAATATGATTTCCAGAGGTAATAACATCTACACCAACTGCAAATAATTCATCACAAATTTTTTTAGTAATTCCATAACCACCCGCTGCATTTTCTCCGTTCACAATAACAAAATCTATTTGCTCATTAGCTTTTATTTTTGGTAACTCGGATAAGACGATCTCTCTTCCAGATCTGCCTACGATGTCTCCTAAAAATAAAAAATTCATTGAATATTTAAAAAGCCTTTTTCTGTGAAAACAGCATCTAAACAAAAATCTGTCTTATATGTTTTTAGTTTGTCTTGTTTTTGAAATGAAAAACCCACTCCAATTGTTCTAAATCTTTTTTTAGTTTTATTTAACATGTTAAAATATCTATCGTAATACCCGGATCCATAGCCGAGCCTATTACCATATTTGTCAAAAGCTAACAGCGGAACTAAAAAGATATTAGGATTTAAAGTTTTAGAATTTATAAAAGTTTGAGGTATTCCGTACTTGTTTAATTGCAAAATATCATTGGGTTTCCATTCTTTAAATTCCATTGAGTTATTATTTTCGTGAATAAATGGTAGAGACAATGAAAGTCCTTTTTTAAATAACAAGGTATTTAAAATTTTTAAATCTAATTCAAAATTTATAGAATAATAAGAACCTATAATATTACTCCCATATCTCGCAATATCCGAAAGTAATGGACTAAAATCTTTTTCTTTTAAATTAAAATATTTATTCTTCCTGAAGGAAAAAGAATACTTCCTTAACTTTTCTTTCATTAAGATTAATTAATTTTTTCTAGAAAACTATTTATTGAATTTGAAACTTTCTCTAAAGATTCTGTGTAATTCTTTTCATTATCTGAAATTTTACTTTTGAGCTCTTGTAATTCTGATTGAAGATTTTGTATTTCTCTTTCTTTATCCTCTTTATATAAAATTGATAAACTTTTAATTTCTTTGAATTTTTCAAGTAAAGTTTTGTTTTGATTTTTTAGTTTTTCTATAGACTCTTTGATAGTAAACATCTCATCAATAACTTGAATTGAACTAATTAATAAAAGTTTACTTTCACCAATATTTCCAAGATCATTTTTAAGTTTTTCAAATTTGTCATTTAAATGTACGGACAGTTTTTCTAATTCCTGCTCCTGACCATCTTCACAAGAAAGGATATAGTCTCGTTTATTAAACTTAACAGTAACGTTTACCATTTATCAAATTCTCCTAACATTGCGTCTGTCTCTTGACTTAATTCATCAATTTTTTTTACAAACATTTTTTTGTTTTTTAATATTTGCTCTAATTGTTCTTTTGTTAATTGTAGTTCACTTTGTACAGAATTTACTTCTTCTTTTAAATTTTTATTTATATTTTCAGTTTCAGTAATCTTATATCTAGACTCTTCCAATTCATTTTCTTTTTTGGCTAATTCGTCTCTTATAATTTGATTTTCTTTTTCTATTAGATCAATTTTATTTAACAGATCCTGATTCCCGGAATCTTGGCTATTTAGTTTTTGTTCAAATACTTTTAACTCATTAATTATGCTGTCTTTTTCTTGTTCTAAATTTTTTGACTTTTGATGCAATTCTGCTTTTTCTTTTTCTAATTGAGAACTTAACTTTTTTAGATAACTACTTTCTTCCTTGGAGTTTTTAATTAAATCTGCGATTGAATCTAGTTTATTTAAAGTTTCGAATAGCTGTGTTTCTTTATTTTTTAAATTCATTAAACTAAAAAAAATTGTTTAATTTGCATCTTAAACATAATAATAATTCCTGCAATCCAAGTCTATCAATGTTTCATGGTAAAAAATAATTACTCAGATCTAGCTAATGCAATAAGATTTTTGTCAATTGACGCAGTGCAAAAAGCAAACTCTGGTCATCCTGGTATGCCCATGGGTATGGCTGACGTAACAACGATTCTTTTTAATAAATTTTTAAAGTTTAATCCACATAATCCTTCTTGGTTTAATAGAGATAGATTTGTTTTGTCAGCAGGTCATGGCTCAATGTTGCTTTATTCTGCTTTGTATTTATCTGGTTACAAATCTATTAATATTCAAGATATAAAAAATTTTAGACAATTAGATTCTATTTGTGCTGGACACCCTGAGTATGAAAAAGATTCTGGAATAGAAACAACCACTGGTCCCTTGGGGCAAGGTATAGCTAATGCTGTTGGATTTGCTTTAGCTGAAGAAATTAATAGAGAAAAGTTTGGCGATAAAATTTGTAATCATAAAACTTATGTTATTGCAGGTGATGGTTGTTTAATGGAAGGCATTAGTCATGAGGCAATGAGCCTTGCCGGACATTTAAAGCTTAAAAACTTAATATTATTTTTTGATAACAATTCTATTTCTATAGATGGAAATACAAATCTTAGTATTTCTGATGATTATAAAAAAAGATTTGCTTCTTATAACTGGGATTTAATTGAAATTAATGGTCATGACCACAATCAAATTTCAAAAGCTATTAATAAAGTGCAAACAGCAAACAAACCAACCGTTGTATCTTGTAAAACTATCATTGGTTATGGCTCGCCAAATAAAAGTAATACTGCATCTGTTCATGGAAGTCCTTTGGGAAGTGCTGAAATTGAGTTAGTTAGAAAGAAATTAAAATGGTCATCACAACCATTTGAGATACCTGAAAATATTTTAAAAGAATGGAGAAAATTAATTAATAGTGGAAAAAAACATGAAGAAAGTTGGAAAAAGAATTTTAATAAATTAGAAAAAAGTAAAAAAGAAGAACTTATAAGAATTAAGTCTGGCAAATTACCTAAAAACTTTAATGAAAAAATTAGCCAAATTAAAGAAAAATTCTTTGAAAATTCAAAACCGATTGCAACAAGAAAATCCTCAGAAGCGTGTCTTGAAGCAATCACAGCATTTATTCCTGAACTCATAGGAGGTTCTGCAGATTTAACTGGTTCAAATAATACAAAATCATCATCACAAAAAATAATCAAAGCTAATAATTTCAACGGGACATACATTCACTACGGAGTAAGAGAGCATGGCATGTGCGGTGTAATGAATGGTTTAGCTCTAGATCAAAGTACTATTCCTTATGGTGGAACATTTTTAATATTTTCAGATTACTGTAAGCCTTCAATTAGATTGGCAGCATTAATGAAGCAAAGAGTTATATATGTATTGACTCATGACTCTATTGGTCTTGGAGAAGACGGGCCAACGCATCAACCAATAGAACAATTGTTTAGTTTAAGATCAATTCCGAATTTAAATGTATTTAGACCGGCCGACTCAATAGAGACTTTGGAAGCTTGGGAGTTAGCGTTAAAATCTAATTCATCTCCTAGCGTTCTTGCTCTTACAAGACAAGATTTGCCAATGGTAAGAAAAAAAGAATCTAAAGAAAACTTAACTCAATATGGCGGTTATATATTGAGTGACTCAAAAAAAAATAATTGCAATCTAATAATAATTGCAACTGGTTCGGAAGTAGAAATTGCTTTAGATGTTCAAAGTAAATTACATGAACAAAATATAGAATCGAAAGTTATTTCTATGCCTTGTTTAGAATTATTTGAAAAACAATCTCAAGAATATAAAAATAAAATTTTAGGAAAAAACTCTTTTAGAGTCACTATAGAAGCAGGAGTTACAATGGGTTGGGAGAAATATACGTCTAATGGAATCTCTTTTGGAATTAATACATTTGGAAAAAGTGCTACTTACAAGCAAATATATAAACATTTTGGCCTTACTTCTGAGAATATTACCTCCGAAATCAAAAAAAACTACAAATAATCTAGTTTATTTATGAATAATTTAAATACGCTTTTTGGCAACGAAGATATTAAAGATAAAATTATTTTTTTAAGAGTAGATTTTAATATCCCAATAAAAGATGGAAAAATAATTGACGATACAAAAATTGTTAAAATGAAAGACATTATTAATAAGTTGTTATCTAAAAAAACTAAAATTATTTTATGCTCCCATTTAGGAAGACCTCAAAAAAATGGTAAAGAGGGATTGTCTCTAGAGCAAGTCAAAAATAAATTAGAAACTATTTTTAAAAAAGACATAGTCTTCTTTAAGAATTATTTAAATAACGAAACTAAAAACAATATAAAAAAATCAGATAAAGAGTTATTTCTTCTAGAAAATATTAGGTTTTATAAAGAAGAAGAAAGCAATGATTCTGAATTTGCCAAACAGTTAGCTAGCCTTGCTGATATTTACATAAATGAAGCATTTTCTTGCTCTCATCGTGCACACGCCTCGGTAACTGGAATAACTAAATTTATTAAATCCTACGCTGGAGAAACAATTATTAATGAGTTAAATTCTTTAGAAAAAATTTTTAACAAGTCTAATAAGCCTGTTACTTGTATTATTGGTGGTTCAAAAATATCCACAAAAATTGATTTAATTTCTAACTTAATTAAAAAAGTAGATTTTATGATTATTGGCGGAGCAATGGCTAATAATTTTATAAAATATAATAATTTTGAGATCGGAAAATCATTATTTGAGCCTAATAAAGAAGCAACTATAAAAGAAATTATTTCTGCAGCTAACAAGAATAATTGTAAACTAATAATTCCTATGGATGTTGTTGTTTCGGCTAATGAAAATATTGCTGGAAAAAACAAGAATTTATCTGAAATAGAAACTAATGATATTATTTTTGATATTGGCGTTAATACTATTAAAAATATTAGTGAAATTATTAATTTATCAAAAACACTACTGTGGAATGGACCGCTAGGCTTTTTTGAAAAAGATTTTTTTGCTAATGGAAGCAATGAAGTTGCAAAATTAGTTAAAATAAATACCCAAAAAAAATTATTAGTATCGATAGCTGGTGGTGGTGATACTGCAGCAGCAATTAAAAAAGCAAAAGCTGAAGATGGTTTCAGTTACATCTCAACTGCAGGTGGTGCTTTTTTAGAATGGCTTGAAGGAAAAATACTTCCTGGACTAAAAGTCCTTGAAAAATAATTTTTAAATAATTAAAAGATTAGTTCTATGAACAATATCGAGACTATTGCTCTTGCAATGCTACAAAAAGGGAAAGGAATTTTAGCTGCTGACGAAAGTAATAGCACAATGACTAAAAGATTAGATTCTATAAAAATTCCCTCTACAGAAGCTAATAGATTAAAATTTCGAGAAACTCTTTTTACATCAAAAAAAATTAAAGATTTTATAAGTGGGATAATCTTATTCGACGAAACAATAAAACAAACCTCTTCTAGTGGAATAACTATTTCAAAACTACTAAGCGACCAAGGAATTATTCCTGGAATTAAAGTTGATAAAGGAGTTAAGCCACTTGCTTTATCAAATGATGAAAAAATTACTGAAGGTCTAGATGGTCTTAAGGAAAGATTAATTGAATACTATAAATTAGGAGCAAGATTTACTAAATGGAGAGCTGTCTACGACATATCAAATATTTACCCTTCAAAAACTTCAATAATTGCAAACGCATATGCACTCGCAAGATATGCTGCTATTGTTCAAGACACAAATATGGTTCCAATTATTGAACCTGAAGTTTTAATGAATGGCAATCATGATATTAAAAAATGTTACAATGTAACTACTTCAGTATTAAATGAATGTTTTAATCAACTAGCTATCCATAAGGTAAATTTGAAAGGAATAGTATTGAAACCAAATATGATATTAAATGGTTCTGAATCTGGAAAAAAAAATACAACCACTGAAGTTGCTGAAAAAACTCTTGATTGCATAAAAAAAAATGTTCCAAAAGAAGTTCCTGGAATAGCCTTTCTTTCGGGTGGACAAAGTGAGCTCGAAGCAACTGAAAATCTCAATTCTATTAATAAAATTAATGATACAAAATTCATATTTACATTCTCATATGGAAGAGCACTTCAGCAAAGTGCATTAAAAACTTGGGCAAAAAATACTAATGACAAAGCTACTGTTCAAACAGTATTTGATGCAAGATCTGAAATGAATAGCCTTGCATCTATTGGTAAGTGGAAATTAGATTTAGAGAATAGAGCGGTTTAATTTATTGGGCAAGTTTCTTTACTTAATTTCTCCTGAAAAAATTACAAATCATAAAATCTTTCTTAAAAAACTAGAACTTGTTTTTACAAGTAATATTATAAAGTTTTTTCAACTTAGAATTAAAAATCAAAAGAAAAAAAATATTATATTGCTTGGAAAGCAAATACTAAAACTTACTAAAAAATATAAAATTAATTTTATTATTAATGACGATCCTTATATTGCGAAAATATTAAATGCTGATGGTTGTCATCTTGGGCAGCAAGATATGTCAATTACTTTTGCAAAAAAAATATTAAAAAGAAACTCAATTATTGGAATAACTTGCCATAATTCTAAAATCCTTGCTTCTAAAGCTATTAATAACAAAACTAGTTATGTAGCTTTTGGTGCTTTTTATCCTACAAAAACTAAAAAAGTAAAATATAGGGCAAAATTGAGTTTAATTAGATGGGCTAAAAAAAATATTAAAAAACCTATTGTTGCAATAGGAGGAGTTAACCAAAAAAATTATAAAAAAATATTAAATGCTGGTGCAGATTACATAGCTTGTTCAGCTAGTATATGGAAAAGTGACATAAAAAATCCATTAACTGCTGTAAACATGTTTAAAAAATAGATATACGTTCTCTGAATAAATATGAAAATTTTAGGATCAGACATCAGAGTTGGTAATATCATTGATTATAAAAATGATCTTTGGAAATGTCTTA
>SHWR01000036.1 GCA_009693745.1 Candidatus Fonsibacter sp. | reverse complement strand
TCCCACATTTTATTATGACTGAAATAGTAATTATTATTACCTGCATAATTGTCGTTGCATTTATTGCTTATAATTTTTTTAAAGGAAAAAATGTAGGGGATAATAATTTATTAAGCTCACAGCTTGCAGATCTAATTGTTCGCTTTTCTAAAGTTGAAGAGGCGACAAAAAATATTTCAAGTACACAAGTTTCAATTGATACTACCTTTAAAAGCTTTGAAGGAATGTTGAATGACCGTCAAGAACGTGGTGCTTTTTCTGAAATGGAATTAGAGAAATTATTAAAAGATAGATTGCCATCGCAGTATTTAAAATTTCAACATACTTTAAGTAATAATAAGCGAGTAGATTGTTTGATTGATTTGGGTGAGAATTCACAAAAAATTGGTATCGATTCAAAGTTTGTTTTAGATAATTATAAATACCTTCGCTCTGCAAAGACTGAAGAAGAGATTAAAAAATATAAGAAATTATTTGAAGATGATGTTATTAATAACATCAAGAAGATCTCAAGCGACTATATAATAAGTGGCGAAACCACTCCTCATGCCATTATGTTTATAAGATCAGAGGCAGTTTATCGTGAGATTAGTGAAAGTAATTTAATCACTAAAGGATTAGAGAAAAATGTTCTTATTGTTTCTCCAAGTTTACTTTGGGGATTATTAAATACTCTTCGCATGTTCTTAAAAGATTCAGAGATGAGTAAAAAAGCCCAAGTAGTTATTAAAGAAATTGGAATTATCGGTAAAGATATTGGTCGATTAGCTGAGAGAGTGGCTGATGTTGAGAGCAGATTTAATCAAGTAAGTGAGCAGTTTAGAGGAATTAAAGTCTCAGCAGATAAAATTCAAAGCAGAGCTGAAAAGATTCAAGAATTAGAGTCTAAGGATGAAATTACTAAATGAATTACGTATTTTATGATTTTGAAACTTCTGGTCGTTCAAGTGCTTGGGATCAGATTATTGAAGTGGGTGCTGTTTTAGTTAATGATGATTTTCAAGTTTTAGCAGATCCTTTAAATTTAAGATGTTCGTTAAAGCCAGGTCTTGTTCCAGAGCCTTATGCATTAATTGTAAATAATACGACACCGCAGATTCTTAGAAAAACAAATTTATCTCATTATGGAATGATTTCGCAAATGTATGAACAATTTTCTAAATGGTCACCTGCAGTATTTGTTGGATACAATTCAATAAGTTTTGATGAAGAGTTTCTTAGAAAAAGTTTATTTAAAACTTTAAATGAACCATATTTAACTCAGCACAATGGAAATAAAAGAGGAGACATCTTAGGTCTTATTCGAACAGCACATTTATATTATCCAGAATGTATTAAAACTCCAATAAGCGATAAAGGAAACGCGGTGTTCAAATTATCTGAACTTACAGAGATGAATAATATTAAACATGAAAATGCACACAGCGCAGTATCAGATGTAATGGCGACAATTGAAGTTGCTAAAATTATAAAAAATAAAGCACCCTCCGTTTGGGAAGCTTCATTGATGACAACTTCAAAAACTGAAGTGAATGCTATTGTTGAAAAAGAGAAAATATTTTGTGTGAATGAATATTTTTACGGTAAAGCTCGCCCTTTTGTTGTGACGCTTGTTTGTCTTCATCCAAAGTATAATTGGCCACAGTGTTTTGATTTAAAGAGTGACCCAAGTATTTATTTAAAAATGCCATACGCGCAATTAAAGGAAGAGTTAAAAAAAAGTCCAAAAGTTCTTCGTAGCATTAAGAACAATAAACATCCTGTGATCATGAGTCCAAATTATGCATCTAACTTTGAGGGATACAAACAATTAGGAGCTACTAAATTATTAGAGCGAGCTGAGATGATTCAGTCTAATAAAGAATTTAAAGATAAAGTTGCTAAAATTTTAAGTGAGGAAGCTGAAGATAAAGAAGCTTTAGACTCGCAGATTGGTCTTATGGCGGAGGAGAGTATTTATGCAGGGGGATTTGCAAAACCGGAAGATCAAAAAATCATGGTTGATTTTCATAAATCCGATTGGAAAGGAAAATTAAATTTAAGTGAAAAATTTAATGATGAAAGATTTTCGTACTTTGCCAAAAGGCTAATTTATGAAGAAAATCCAGAGGTTTTAAGCAAAGATGAATATAAAAAAATTCATCGAGCAATTGCTTCACAAATCTTAAGTACCAATAATGAGAAGTGGAACACTGTTCCAAAGGCTTTTAAAGATATTGATGATCTTAGAGTTAAGTATGATGAGCTTAAGGATGAAAAAACTTTAACAATGTTAGATGATTTGAGTGAATATATTGAAGAAATTCAAAAAAAATATGAGAGTGCGTAGTTGACAAATAATTTTGGATTACTATTCTAGATTTATATCAACCTTAAGAGATTCTATGGCAACAATTAAAGTAACCGATGAAAATTTTGACCAAACCGTTTTAAAGAGTGACAAACCTTTCCTAAACCGTTTTACAGCTGAATGGTGTGGGCCATGCAAAATGATTGCTCCCTTACTTGAAGAGTTATCAGATGAAATGAAAGATAAAGTTTTATTTGGATCTCATAACATTGATGATGAACCAAATACTCCAACTCGTTTTGGCGTGAGAGGAATCCCGACTATGTTGTTGTTTAAAGGTGGAAAAGTTTTAGATACAAAAGTTGGCGCTTCTTCAAAACAACAAATCAAAGATTGGATTTTATCTAAGATCTAATTAAGATTTAAAACTTCACCCATTAAGTACAGCGAGCCTGTAATTATTATTACAGCGTTAGGATCTTCATTTGCAATTTCGTGAAGTGCTTCCGTTACGTTTTTTGATTGATTAGCTTTTATTCCAAATTTATTTGCAATCTTTGCTAATGTGTTGGGGTCCTGCGAATTATCTTGGTTTGGAATATTTACAGTTTTTAATGCTGTAATTATGGATGTGAAATGTTTTAAAAATACTTTTGGATCTTTAGTATTTAACATTCCCAATATCATATAAATCTTTTTCCCTTTTATATTTTCTAAGTATTTACTTACGGCCTCAGCTGCAGCTTCATTATGCGCTCCATCTAAATAAAGTTGATTATTAGGGTTGATGTAATCAAGTAATTTTCCTTTTGTAATTTTTTCTAATCTTGCTCGGTGTTTTGTATTTTTTAAAGCTAAATTTAATTTTTTGGTATCTAATTTTCCTAATATTTTTTGTGCAGCGGCGATGGCGGTTCCAGCGTTAATGAGTTGATGATCACCTTGAAGATTTGGTAGATCTAAATCAAAAAGGGATTGATCATCTTGATAGATAAATCTTCCATTTTCTTTACTTATTTGAAAATCTTCACCAAATATTAATCGAGGTGATTTGTTATTTTCTATTTCTTTATCAATTTGTTTTAAAACTTGAGATGATTGTTTTGATATTATGATCTTGGTGTTTTGCTTTAATATTCCGCATTTTTCGTAGGTTATTTTCTCTAATGTATCTCCTAAAAACTCCTCATGATCGTTGCTAATTGGAGTAATAATCTGTGCAATGGGTTTATTTACTACAGCCGTTGTATCTAAACGTCCACCAAGCCCGCACTCTAAAATTGTATAATCTGCAGGGTGTTTTACAAATGCAAGATACGTTGCTGAAGTTGTAGCCTCAAAGAAAGTTACAGTTAACTTGCTTTTTTTGATTTCATCCATGGTCTTTTTCAAGACTTCATTCAGCAATTCATCACTAATTTCTTTATCTTTTAAGATGATCCGTTCGTTAAATCTTTGTAGATGGGGTGAGACATACATGTTCACAGTTTTGTTATGATGCTCAAGGATAGATTTTAAAAATGCACAGGTTGATCCTTTGCCTTTAGTGCCAACACAATTGATAACGTTTTTTAATTTATCTTGCGGGTTATTAAGTTTTTGAAGAAGAATTTTTATTCTATCTAAAGATAGATCTATTTTTTTAGGGTGAAGCGTTAGTAATTGATCCAAGAGGACTTTGTTGCTGTTCGTTGATTTTGTTTGAGTCACTGATGAAGACCTTATTTTTATTTGTAAGTTGTGATATTAAAGTACTTATTACTTTTGGTAAATCTTTTCTTTGTATAATTAAATCTATCTGACCTTTCTCTTGTAAATATTCTGCAGTTTGAAATCCTGGCGGCAGTTCTTCTCTGACAGTTTCTTTAATAACTCTTGCTCCTGCAAATGCAATAAGCGCTTTTGGTTCTGCAATATTAACATCACCCAATAGAGCAACGGACGCAGTAGTGCCACCTGTTGTTGGATCAAGACAAACTGAGATGAATGGAAGTTTTTCTTGTTTTAATGAATTGATCGCTACAATCATTCTTGGCATTTGCATTAATGATAAATTAGATTCTTGCATTCGCATTCCGCCTGAACACGAGAAAAAAACATAGGCAAGTCTATTTGCGTATGCAAATTCAGCGCCTGCAACAAATGCCTCACCTGCAGCACGGCCAACAGATCCACCCATAAAATTAAAATTCATAGCTCCTGCAACAACATAAATATTATTTATTTTGCCAGTTGCTAACATTACGCTGTCGTGTTGTCCGGTGTCCTCTCTTGCTTTTCTTAATCTCATTCCATAACTTTTTGAGTCTGTAAAAAGTAATGGATCATCAATTGCTGGCAGCATGGGTGATATTTCTTGGAATTGTCCTTCATCAAAGAAAACTTGAAATCTTTCTTTAGGCTCAATGCGATGATGCTTGTCGCATTTATTGCAAATATACAAATTGTCCTTTAAATCCTGCTTAAAAAGCACGGCCCCGCAAGAACAACTTTCCCAAAGTTTTCCTTCAGGACCGATTTTTACTCGGAATAAATTTTTAATTTTAGGCTTAAAGCGTTTTAACTTTTCAGTAATCCAGTTCATTGTATTTTAGATCTTAGTGATTTTACTATTTTAGTGAGTGTTTTTACAGGGCTCTTATTACTTTTTAATGAATCGGTAATTCCTTTGCATAATTGGCTGCCAACAACCAGGCCGTCTGCTCGTCTTAGGGATTTAATAGTTTTCTCTGTAATACCAAATCCAATGACAATATTTTTCTCTTTGTTAATTTTTTTTATTTTAAAATAATTATTTAATATTTTTTGAGGCGTTACTTTTAACTTTCCACCCGTCGTTGATAACATGGAGATATAGTAGATCATATCGTGCGAGTGTTTTACAATCTGCTTCATTCGCTCATCAGATGTTGTGGGTGCTATTAATTGTACAAAACTAATGTGATGTTTTTTACATTTATCCGCAAATTGTTTATTTTCTGGAAAGGGCAGGTCCACAACAATAAGCCCATCCACACCAACACTTTTACATTTTTTTAAAAAATTATTTTCACCACATTGAAGGATCTGGTTAAAGTAGGACATTAATATTGTAGGCTTGGTGCTATCTGCTTTTTTAAAATTTTTAACTATTTCAAATACATCGTTTAATTTTATTCCACTCTTTAATGCACGGTACGAACTGTCTTGAATTTGTTTTCCATCTGCAACAGGAGTGTTATGAGGTATTCCAATCTCACAAATATCAACGTAAGCCGATATATTTTTTAAAATATTTAATGTCATGTTTTTATTTTTGTCACCAGCAACAATATAAGTAAGAAGTGCTGGTCTTTTTTCTAATTTACAATTTTCAAATGCTAGGGTGAGGTTTGGATTAATCATGATTTTTGCCAAGTCTTTTTTCTAAAATGAATTTATCTTTTTTTGCATCTCCACATGAGTTTACAATAATGATAGTGTCTTGACTTAATCTTGGTGCAATCTTTATTGCCTCAGCAAATGCATGTGCTGGTTCAAGGCTTGGTCTAATTTTTTCCATACTTGCAACTAATTTATAAGCAGCTAATGCCTCTTCATCAGTGGCTGAAGTATATCTGGCTCTTTTTGCATCTTTTAAAAAGCAATGAAGAGGCGATACGCCCGGATAATCTAATCCAGCGCTGATAGATTGTGTCTCACTAATTTGTCCTTCTTTATCCTGCAATACATATTGAGCCGCACCATGTAAAATTCCAATTTTAGATTTATTAGTTAAAGGCGCAGCATGTAGTTTGCTATTCTTTGGTCCACCTGCTTCAACACCAATAAATTCAACCTGCTTTTTATTAAAATCCATAAATGAATTCCAAAACCCAATTGAAGATGAGCCGCCACCTACACAGTTAATTAACTTTAATTTCTTTGGAATTTTTCCAAATTCCTTTTTGATTTGAACAATAAGTTCCCTTGAAATTTGCGCCGTGCTCCATGCACAAATTTTTATAAATATATTAGGACCTACCGTTGATCCAACACACATATGAGTGGTGTCACAATTTGAAACCCAGTAACGCATACATTCTGAAACCGCATCCACAAGTGTTTTGCTTCCAGAATCAACAGGGATAATTTCTGCACCATTTGCCCTGATTGCATCGCAATTTGGTTTTTGTCTTGCCATATCTTTAGTACCCATAAATATTTTACATTTAAGTCCAAATTTTTTAGCAGCCATTGAAAGCATTTTGCCCGCATATCCTGCTCCGGTGTCACCAATAATATATTTTTTCCCTGCATGTTTGCAGATGAGTGCGTGAACAATAGCATTGTAAATTTTATGCGCTCCACCATTTGCTTCACTGACAACTTTTGCGTAAATCTGCGCTCCACCTAACTGATGTGATAAATTATAAAGCTTTATAAATGAAGTAGGTGTGCCTACGTAATTTTTAAAATAATAATCTCTTTCTTTTATAAATTTTTTATCTCGTCTTAGCTTATTAAAAAGTTTGGTAAGATCCTCTATCGGTTTTTTAAGCGTTTCCGGAACAAAGTTGCCACCAAATTTGCCAGCATATAAATAACTACTATCATGCTGATCAATGATGGGTTTTCCTTTTTGTATTTTAATCATGATTTAACTTTTTCTAAAAATTCAATAATTTTTTTGTTACTTTTAACACCTATGCTGCTTTCAACACCTGCTGATATATCAATACCAAATGGATTATACTTTAAAACCGCATCCACATTATTAATATTTATAGATCCGGCAACTAAATAGGGTTTTGTTATTTTAAGTTTTGAAAGAATTTGCCAATCAAAGCTTGCAGTCTTTTCCATAGCAGGGCTATCAAACAGAAACATATCTACTTCATTGGTAAATTGTTGATATGTATTTGCACTTTTTTCATCTGTTACTTTAATTACTTTAATAATTTTCTTATTATATTTTTGTTTTATCTCTTTAATTCTTTTTACATCTTCATTGCCGTGTAACTGAAAAAAATCAAAATCATTTTTTATGTACTCAAGAAATTGATCGGTTTCATCCACTAACACGGCAACTTTACTTATATGATTTGGAATATTTTTTATAAGAGCTGTTGCTTGTTTTGGAGATAAATTTCTAGGTGATTTTGGGTAAAATACAAAACCTAAATAATCTACCTTGTGATCAATCGCAGTTTGAATGGTTTTGGCATCGGTCATACCGCAAATTTTAACTTTTGGATGCATTTAAATTAAAGCGTTTAATACCTTTTTAATATTAGCTTTAGGATTTCCTTTAGTAATGTCTCTTCCTATCACAAGATGTGTTGCGCCAAGTTTTAATGCTTGCTTAGGTGACATTACTCTTTTCTGATCTTGAACTTTGTTTGTTAGTCTAATTCCAGGCACAACAATTTCAAAATTTCTTGAAACTTTTCTAACTTTTTTTATTTCATACGCTGAGCAAACAATTCCGTGAATTTTTGCTTTTTTTGCAGTTTGCGCAAGTTTTTGCACTTGAGTTTCAACACTAGTACTTGATCCCATTTCTTTTAAATCCTTGTTTGTAAGAGATGTTAAAATCGTGACAGCTAATATCTTTAATTTTTTATTTGTCTCAGATTGAGCTTTCTTTGCAGCCTTCATCATCTCCAAGCCGCCGCTCGCATGGATGGTTAAGTAATCAGGATTAATGTCTTTTAAGCTTTTGATTGTTTTATAAACTGTATTTGGAATATCTTTTAGTTTTAAATCTAAAAATATTTTAACGTTTTTATTTTTAAATTTTTTAATAGCTTCTCGTCCTCCTTTAGAACAAAAAAACTCAAGACCAAATTTAACACCATAAATATATTTGCTCGTAGCATTTACAATTTGTGTTGCACGATTGATGTTGTTGGTATCAACAGCAACAAAGATGGGTTGTTTTTTCATTAATCTTTACGGTCGTACATCTTCTCAACTTTTTTATCTACCTCTGCTGGAGATGTATTTAAGTTAATTCTAAATTTTAAATCTTTCGCCATTCTAAATCCGATGTTTTTCTTTATGCCTACCTGAACTTTTTCGCCCGTTCTTGGATTTCTGCATTGTCTAGGTTTTCTAGTTTTAACATGCCAGGTCCCTATGCCCCTGATCTCGATTCTTTGATCGTGCACGAGTGCGTTTGCTAGATGTTTGAATACCAGTTCAACCATTCGTTCAACTTGTGAATGATTTAAATATTTATATCGGATGGCTAGATCTTGAATGAGTGTAGATCTTTTCATTAACCATAATTTTATGGGTAAGTGATTGAACTTACAATCTTTTTATAGTTGTGGAGATTACTCTTCTTTATTATCTTTTTTAGACTTTTTAGGCTTCTTCTCAGCCTTTAAAGCTGGGCCTAAGATATCAGCCAATTGAGATCCTGAATCAATATTTTTATATTTGGCTATTGCTTCTTTAGTTTGTTTTTCTTCTAACTTTTTAACTGATAATTCAATTTTTCTTTCTTTCTTATCTAATTGAATAATCATAGCATCCAATGCATCGCCAACTGCAAATCTATTTGTTCTTTGATCTGCTTTTTCAACTGCAATTTCTGCTTTTTTAATAATAATTGGGAAACGTTTTTCGCCCACATTCACTCTTATGTAGTTATCCAAAATCTCTGCCACTTTTGCAGTTACGATATCACCTTTTTTCTTACCTTTAAATACGTCAAATGGATCTTCTAAAAGAGCTCTAACTGAGCCGTTTACTTTATCGTCTTTAATATCAATGATTTTAAATTTAACGCTATCGCCTTTTTTGTAAGAATTTAAAGCATTTGAACTTTCAGAATAATCTAATTGTTTGTAGTGAATAAAAATATCGATTTCAGTGTCATCAGTGTTAACAAAAAGTCCAAAATCTTTCTTATTAACTATTTTAGCTTCAACTATCGAATTAATTGGATAACGTTTTTTGAAATCTTCAATTGGGTTTTCTTGTGTATCTTTATAAGAAAGAATAATTTTCTTTTTTTCTAAATCTAATTCTTTTAATTTAACTTTAACAACATCACCTACCTTAAATACCGTTCTAGGATTTACATTTTTCTTTAAGTGTTTTATTTCAGATGTGTGAATTAAACCTGCAATACCAGCATCTAATTCGGCGAACGCACCAAAATCCGTTAATTTAGAAATTTTAACTTCATAAACTTCACCTACTTTATATTTATTCTCAACTCCAATGTAAGGATCTGGTGTCATCGCTTTAATTGAAAGCGACATTCTTTTTTGTGTATTATCAATTTCAAGAATTTGTGCAGTTACTTCTTCACCGATTGTGAAAATTTCTTCAGGGGACGAAACTCTTAGGTGAGAGATTTCAGATGTATGAAGCAAACAATCCAAAGACTCAACTGATATGAACGCACCATATGATTGGATCGCTTTAATTTTTCCTTTTACTACATCGCCAACTTTGAATTTTGCAAGAACTTCATCTTTGCTTATATTTTTAGACTCTTCTAATAGAACTCTTCGTGATGCGATCACATTCATTCTAATGTTATCAATTTTAATAATTAAAAATTCTAAAGGTTTGTTAATAAAGTCGTTTGGATTTCTAATTGGGGCGTCTGCAAGTTGTGATGATGGAACGAATGCTTGAATTCCAAATATCTCGCAAGAAAATCCACCTTTAACGCTACTCTTAATAGTACCAGTGACTTTTGTTTGATCATCGAAAGCTTTTTGAATCCTGTTCCAAGATTTAACTCGTTTCGCTTTTTCATGTGAGGCAATTACTTCTCCGTGCTTACTTTCAAGACGTTCTATAAATAATTCTAATTTATCACCAATTTTTAAATTCTCAATTTCTTCACTTGTTAACTCACTTTTGTTAATAGTCGCTTCGCTCTTAAGTCCTATGTCACATAAAATAATTTTTTCTTCAATTTTAGTTACGATAGCATCAACTAATGAACTTTCTTTTGTAACTCTTTTATCTAGATCTTCTTGAAGTAAAGCTGCGAATTCGTTGTTCGATGAGTCTTCGTTATAGGCTTTTATGTTTTGTTGCATTCAGTAGTTTAATTCTATTCCTTATCACTCTGTCTATTTCGACAAAGGCGGCTTTTGTATTATAAAAAGAAGAATCAAGCAATACAGCATCTTTTGCTGGTTTTAAGCTAGAAATTTTACGATGAGTGTCTTCGTAGTCTCTCTTTTGTATATCACTTTTGACTTTGCTTAAGGTCGTTTTAATTCTCATTTTTTTATACTCTTTATATCGACGTACTGCTCTGACATCTAAGCTTGCGGTTAGATAAACTTTCACGTGCGCATCAGGCATAATGACAGTTCCTATGTCTCTTCCATCTAGAATAGATCCTTTAAATTTTTTTGGCGGGTTATAAGCAAAATCATGCTGAACTTTTTTTAACATTTGTCTTATTTTCTTCTTCTTTGAGATGACGGATGCAATTTTTGTAATAGGTTCGGTTGTAAGTTTTTTATCTTTTAGTTTTTGAAGGGTTAATTTCTTTAAAGCCTGTTTTAGTTTTGTATAATTAACCTTTTGATCTTTGCTTTGATGAACTTGTAAAGCAAAGTATCTGTAAAGTTTTCCAGAATCTAAATGAAGAAGTTTATATTTTTTTGCAATTTGTTTAGCTAAAGTGTTTTTACCAGAGGCAGCCGGCCCATCAATTGCAACTCGTAATTTATTTACTTTTTTATTTTTCAATTTTTTTTAAGTTTATTAATTGTTTTAGTAAAACTTGGAAAGCTAGTTTTTACATAATTAAAATCTTTAATTTTAAATGATTTATTAAGAACTTGTGAAAGCACATAGA
>SHWR01000035.1 GCA_009693745.1 Candidatus Fonsibacter sp. | reverse complement strand
GCATTTAAAATTACTTTTTAGAAATTTTTTCTCAGATCCATTTTCTATTTTTTTATTTTCATTTTTCCATTTAACTAGGCCGCCATCTAGTATGGATATTTTTTTATGACCAAAATAATTAAACATCCACCAAACTCTAGGAGCACTAAAAATACCAAGACTATCGTACACTATAATATGATCTGTATTTTTAATTCCAAGTTCAGAACTTAATTTTTCAAATAATTCTGAAGATGGAATAGTGTGAGGAAATTTTGCTAAAGGGTCTGAAAATTTATCAATATTAAAAAAATTTGATTCTGGAATATGCTCTTTAAAAAATTCATCTTCACCAATTCTTTTAGTATTTGGCATGTGCCAAGAGCAGTCTAAAACTTTAATATCATCTTTAAAAAGATTTTTTTCTAACCACTCTGTAGAAACTAATGACATTAATACTTTCCAAGTTTTTTTAGATATTTCTGATGATATTCCTCCGCTAAATAAAATTCATCAAATTTGGTAATTTTTGTTACAATTTCATTATTAAACATAGTTTCATTCATTATTTTTTTAGATTCTTCAGCCTCAAATTTTTGTTTATCATCTAGATAAAATATTGCCGAACGATATTGTTTACCAATATCAGGGCCTTGCCTATTTAATGTAGTAGGATTATGACAAGACCAAAAGATATTTAATAATTCTTTGTAAGTTATAATATTTTTATCAAAATTGACTCTTACCGCTTCAGCGTGACCTGTATCTTCGTAACAAACTTTTTCATAAGTTGGGTTTTTAGTTTCTCCACCAGTGTAACCCACCTCAACTTTTAATACACCTTTTGTAAGATCAAACTTTTTTTCAATTCCCCAAAAACATCCAGCTGCAAATATAGCAATATTCATAAAATTTTATATTAAAGTTATTTTTATATGTTATGAAAAGATTTAGGTAAAATATATTGATGCCATCATCTAATAGAACCGGTTCTTTTTATATGCTTTTAAGCGTTATTTGTTTTTCTATGATGGATATTTTAGTTAAATTAACAACTAATGATTACCCAATTGGCGAAGTTGTGTTTTTCAGAGGATTATTTGGATTAATTCCTATTTTTTTTTTAATACCTAAAAATAAGATATTTACTTTTTACAAAACTAACAAACCTAAGTTACACTTTATTAGAGCTTTTACTGGAACATTTGCAATGATATCAATCTTTATTGGCGTAAAATATATGCAATTAGCTGAAGTCGTATCTATTGCTCAAGCAGCGCCAGTTTTTGTTACAATTTTTTCTATAATTTTTTTAAAAGAGGTTGTTGGTTATAAAAGATGGTTTGCTGTTTTAGCTGGATTAATTGGAGTGTTATTTATTACAAAACCAGGAACTGGTCTTTTTAATATATATTCCATCTTCCCAATCTTTTTCTGCATTGGTTTTAGTATTGTTGCAATTTCAATTAAAAGATTATCAAAAACTGAGCCAGATTATTTAATAGCTTTTTATTTCACAGCTTTATTAATAATTATTAGCTTTATAGCATTCTTTTTTGAGGAATGGACAATGCCAAATATTCTAGATTTTTTTTATCTATGCATGATTGGTATCAGTGGATCTATTGCGAACTTATTCATGACAACGGCATATAGAAAAGCTGACGCATCACTAATAACTCCTCTCAAATATTTAAGTGTTTTGTCAGCAATAATTTTTGGTTATTATATTTTTTCTGAAGTTCCTTCTTTTACAACTATTATTGGCGCAATAATAATAATAACCAGTTCTTTTGTAATATTTAAACGTGAGGAAATAAAAGGAAGAAGAATTAGTTTGCCAAGACAAATTTGAAAATGAAAATAAAAAAGCCACCTTATTACTGGAATGAGGCAAAAAAATTTTTATCTGAAAAAGATAAAAAATTAGCAAAAATTATTAAAGAATATGATGGGTATTTAGTTACAAGAAATGATCCATTTTATTCATTGTGTAGATCGATCATTGGTCAGCAAATTTCAGTAAAGGCCGCAGATTCAATATGGCTAAAATTTGAAAAAGTTATTAAAAAAATCACACCAATAAATTTAATAAAATTACCTAAGAAAAAATTAACATCTATTGGATTGTCGCGTCAAAAAATTGCTTATTTGAAGATTATAGCAAACGAACTCTTTAATAAAAATTTAAATATAAAAATTTTACAAGAAATGTCAGATGATGAAGCGATTAAACGTTTAGTTCAGATTAAAGGTATTGGAATTTGGACCGCACAAATGTTTCTTATTTTTAATCTCAATCGATCGAATATTTTTCCATTCTCAGATATTGGTTTAATTAAAGCAATTTCTAAAAATTATAAAAAAGAATATCCTCTAAAAAAAGATCAGTTAGATTTTTTTAAAAAAAAATGGCATCCATACTCAACAGTTGCAACATGGTATATGTGGAGAAGCATAGATCCTGTTCCGGTTGAATATTAAATTCCTTCAACAATCATAAGCTCCCTAACAACAGTGTTCTTAGCTATAGACCAGGCTTCTTGATAATTTTTAGATTTGTAACAGTTTAATGCTGTCTCGTAATCTTTAAATTTCCAAATTACTGTTCGAATAAATTCTTCACCTTCAAGGGTAATATATTTTCCTCCTCTTACTAAAGGCTCTCCCCCAAAATCAGTAATAGCTTTTAAAGCTTTTTCAGCATAACTGCCTAATTTTTTTGTATCTTCTGCCTTTTTATATTTGGCTATCCAGTAACCCTTCATAAATTTCTCCTATTCTAGTTTTATTAAGGGAATATATATTTTTTTTTTTATATTAAAATAAAACAATGCATGTTGAATTTGAGAACTCTAAGGAATAAATTAGATCAATTAAAAATATAAATTAGATATTAAATTGCAATATATTGAAAACAAACAACAGTTAATAGAATATTTTTTAAAAGGTTCTAAAAGTAAAGATAGTTGGAGAATTGGAACCGAACATGAAAAGTTTTTATTTGATTTAAAAAATAAAAATCCCATTCCTTATGATGGTAATGTTAGTATTTTAAAAATTTTTTCTGAACTTATAAAAAATAATTGGACACCAGTTAAAGAAGGAGAAAATATTTTAGGCTTAGTTAAAAATAAAAAAAATATTACTCTAGAACCCGGTTTGCAATTTGAATTATCAGGAGACGCTGTTCAAAATATTCATCAAACATGTAATGAAATTAATTCTTATTTAAAAGAATTAAAGATTATTTGTGCTAAATTAGGAATAGGTTTGTTAGGAAACGGATTTGCACCTATTACAAAATTAAGTGATGTTTTTAAATCTCCAAAAAAGAGATATGAAATCATGAGAAAGTATATGCCAAGCGTTGGAAGAAATGGGCTAGATATGATGCATAGAACTTGTGCTACGCAAGTCAATTTAGATTATTTAAATGAGGCTGATTATAAAAAAAAATCAAAATTAATAGCAGCTATTACGCCGATTGCTGTTTCTTTATTTTCTAATTCTCCATTTAAAGAAAAAGAGTTGAATAGTTATTTATCTTATAGAACTCATATTTGGCAAAATACTGATAAAAATAGATCAGGAATCCCTGAATTTTTTTTAAAGGATGAAAATAGTTTTGAATGTTATGTAGATTTCGCACTTAAAGTACCAATGTATTTTATTATTAAGGATGATGAATATATTGATTGTGCAGGTGAAAGTTTTAATGATTTTATCTCTGGAGAATTAAAAAACTATCCAAATAAAAAACCAACCATTCAAGATTGGGAAAATCACATATCAACTATTTTTACTGAATTAAGATTAAAAAAATATTTAGAAATTAGATCTGCAGATTCTTGTTCGTCAGCGGGCATTTGTTCAATACCTGCATTTTGGACAGGACTCCTTTATGATGAAGACTCATTGAATCAGGCTTTAGATTATGTAGAAAATTGGAGCTACCAAGATATTTATAAAGCGTATTTGGAAGTCCCAAAAAAAGGTTTTGATACTGAAATTAAAAATACTAAAATATTTGATCATGCTAAAAAGTTAGTAGATTTGTCTACTTTAGGATTGAAGAATAGAAATCAGATAAATAGCAAAGGGATGGATGAGGTTATTTTTTTAAAAGATATTAATAATTTCATTAAAGATAAAAAATCGCCAGCACAATCTCTTATAGAAAAGTATAATACTAGATGGAAACAAGATATATTTAAGATTTTTGATGAAGAAGCATTTTAAAATAGCCATTCAAATGGACCCGCTTGAGTCCATTAATATCAAATCAGATAGTACTTACATTTTAGCTCTTGAGGCACAAAAAAGGGGATATAGATTATTTCATTACTTGCCAGAGAATTTGATTTATGAAAATGGAAGAGTATCCGCCTTAGGTAATATTTTTAAGCTATTTCCAAATAAAAAAAATTTTTTTAAAAAATCTAAAATCCACAAAATATTTCTTGATGATTATGATGTTGTTTTAGTTAGACAAGATCCACCATTTAATATGAATTATATTACGGCAACTTATCTGCTTGAGATGGTTTCTAATAAAACTCTTATTTTGAACGATCCTAAATCAATCAGAGATAATCCAGAGAAATTATCAATGTTTAATTTTAAAAGCATTATTCCTCCAACTCTTATTTCTAAAAATATTGAACGGTGTTTTACCTTTCAAAAAAAATATAAAAAAACGATTATTAAGCCACTTTATGGTAATGGAGGCGAGGGAATTTCAAAATTAGAAGGGATCAATGCTATTTTAAAGAGAAAGATTTTTAAATTAATTAATACATACAAACAGCCAATAGTAATGCAAAAATATTTAAATGAAATTGAAGAGGGGGATAGAAGAATTATATTAATAGATGGAGAATATGTAGGCTCCGTTGCAAGAATACCAAAAAAAGGTAGCGTTACTGCTAATTTTCATACAGGTGGTACTGCTAGAAAAGTAGGCTTGGTAAGAAGAGATAAAAAAATATGTAATATTTTAAAACCTTTTTTAAAGAAGAGTAAATTATTTTTTACAGGAATTGATGTTATTGGAAATTATTTAACAGAGATTAACGTAACTTCCCCTACAGGGATTCAAGAAATTAACAGATTAAATGGAGTAAAATTAGAAAAATTTTTCTGGGACAGGGTTGAAAAAAAATTAAGATAGTATTTTACAAATCTTTAAAACAAAACCATATTCCATTGCTATCTCTTTAAGATAATCAAATCTTCCACTAGCACCACTATGTCCGGCCGTCATATTCATATGGAGTAATAATAAATTGTTATCTGTTTTATTTTCTCTTAATTTTGCAACCCATTTTGTCATTTCCCAGTAGGTAACTCTAGGATCAGAAATGCCCCCAGTGACTAACATATGAGGGTAGTTTTGCCTCTTTACATTGTCATAAGGAGAATAACTTTTCACATATTGAAAAGCTTTTTTATCATTTTTAATGTCGCCCCATTCTGGAATTTCCGTAACAGTCAAAGGCAAATCCTCATCAAGCATAGTGTTGCAGATATCAACAAAAGGTACCTGCGCAATTATTCCAAGAAATAAATCTGGACGCTCATTTGCAATATAACCCATTAATAATCCGCCAGCAGAACCACCTTGAGCAATAATTCTTTTTGGAGAAGTATATTTATCTTCACATAATTTTTCAGCACAACTAATAAAATCTAAGAAAGTGTTTTTTTTGTTTAAAAGTTTCCCGTTTTCATACCACTCATATCCTTTTTCTTTGCCACCCCGCACGTGGGCTATCGCATAGACAATTCCTCTATCAACCAGACTTAATCTATTGGTAGAAAAACTACTTGGTATAGATATTCCATAAGATCCGTATCCATAAAGCAATAAGTAATTATTAGAATTTAATTTCATTCCTTTTTTATAAAGGATTGTAATTGGAATCTTTTTATTATCTTGTGCTGTCGCAAATATTTTTTTACAAATGTAATCATCTTTATTATGACCTGAAGGAACCTCTTGAGTTTTTTTTAATTCTTGTTTTTTTGATTTGCAGTCATAATCAAAAATACTTTTTGGTGTTGTAGGTGATGAGTAAGAGTATCTAAATGTATCTGTTTCATATTCATAGCCATGATCTAATGAAAGATTATAGGCTTCTTCATTAAAGCTAATTTTATGTTGATTTTTATTATTAAGATTTAATATAATTATATTTTCAGAGCCTTCAGTTCTTTCTAATCTAACAAGCCATTTTTTTAATAAGATAAAATCTAAAATTAAATTAATTTTTTCATAGGGAATAAATTCCATCCATTTTTGATAAGATTCTTCATGACTTATCATTATTTTAAAATTTTTCGCATTATTGACATTTGTGCTTATTAAAAAAAATTTTTCATGATGCTCCAAATCATACTCAATTTTTTTTTTTCTCTTTTTAAAAAGAGTTGGCGTTGCTTTATTTAATTTTAGATTGATAAAATGATATTCAGAAGTCTCGTGATCTGCTGTCCTAATAAATAGATATTTTTTTGTTTTTGATAGATTTACAGAACAAAAGAAAGACGGATCCAGTTCTTCATAAACTAATAAATCTTTTTTACTATTAGAGCCAATTTTATGTTTAAAAACTTTTGTAGGTCGATGATTCTGATCTAATCCGACATAGAAAATATAGTTATTATCTAGCGACCAAATAATATCTCCAGTAGTATTTTTTATCTCGTGACTTAATATTTTTTTTGTTTCTATGTTTTCAATAAATATAGAAAAGTATTCAGAGCCGTTAGTATCAATATTATAGGCTACATACTTATGATTATGACTATGAGATATTGAAGCTACATTAAAGTAAGCATATTTTTTAGATTTTTTTTCACTATCTAAAACAATCTCCTCAGAATTTTTTGTGATATTTTTTCTATAATAAATTGGGTATTCGCTATTTTTATTATATTTATAGGCATAAAAATAATCTCCATCTTTTTTTGGAACTGAATTATCCTCATTTTTAATTTTCGATTTTAATTCTTCTAAAAGTTTTCTTTCTAAATTTTTAATATCTTTAAGCTGGTCTTCTGTAAATAAATTTTCTTCATCCAAGTATTTTTTAACTTGCGAGTTTAATTTATTAGGATCCAATATTGCTTCTTTCCAATCTTTTTGTTTAATCCATGCATAATTATCAATTAATTCTTCGTTATGAATTTTTACCGTGTTTAAAATTTTATTTATCTTTGGTGCAGACGTATTCATTGAAATCTATATTGCTAAAATTTTAATTTTATATATTGATATGCATTAATGGTCATTAAAAATTTTTTAGAAATAATAAAATATTTTTTTTTTAAAAATAAATTAATAGGTTTAATTTTATTATTTTCAATAATTCTTATGATCTTATTTTTTACTATATGAATAAAAAAAAAATCATTATTCTTTCAGTAGTTTTTTTTAGCATAGTATACATAATTCTTGATTTTTTAAGTTATAGAGTAGACAAGCTAGTAAAAAATTTAATTATTGATCAAGGCAAACAGACTTTAGGACAACAGATATCCGTAGGGAAAATAGACACTAGTATATTGGGGTCTTCCATTAAAATTAGTAATCTTGAAATTAAAAATTTAGATGGCTTTAAAAATAAAAATATTATTCAGATCAAAAATATTAATGCAAACTTTGTATTAACTAGTCTATTCAAAGATACCATTGTTATTAAGGATATTAATATTGATGGAGCAACCTTGTATTACGAATTGCTAATTAATAATAAAGAAGTCAAAGACAATGTTAGTTCGTTTAAACCCGCTTTAAAAAATCCTGCTGGTTCGTCGGCAAAAGAAATTGAGGTATCCAAAGAATTAGAATCTAAAAATCAATCTATTAAAAAAAATAAAGACTTTTTAATTAATCAACTCAATATTAACAACACTAATATAAATGCTTTTTCAGAATTTTTAGATATTAATAAAGACATCAATTTGAATAAAATGGTATTTAATAATGTTGGAACTGCTGAAAAATCTACTAACTTTAAAGAAGTTCTGCAGATGGTTTTTGCTAATGTTTTATTAAATATTAATAATGAAATTATTCAGAGTGATTTAAAAAATAAAATTAAAGAAAAATTAAAAGATCCAAAAAATAAAATTCCTCAAGATTTATTGAAAAAATTAGGAAGAGTTTTAAAATAATTTCTTTATTAAGTTTATATTTTTAAAATTTTTTATAACATTTTGAACTGAGATAAGTTTCATAGCGTTAGATGAGTGTCCAATTTGTTTGTAATCATCTGGAATTACCTGATTCATAAAAGTTGAGTAATTTGTGTAATTTAACGGTGTGGAGCCAATTAGAACTAAAGTATCTATGCCAATTGAAGCAGCAAGATGATGCATACCACTGTCATTTCCTATAAAAAATTTTCCAAAACTCATGCCAATTACCGCTTCTCTAATATTTAGATTACAAAGTGAAAATATATTTTTAATTTTTAATTCATGTTCAATCAAAGTAAATTCTAATTCATCATTTTTTCCACCAGCAATTATAAAATTAATTGTAAAACTTTTATTTAAATAATTTATAAGCGTTATCCAATTTTCTATAGGCCATTTAACAGTAGGTCCGGACCCTCCAATCCCAATTATAATATTTTTGTTTTTATTAAATTTATATTTGGTATTAAAATCATTCTTTTCTTTGTTAGTAATAATTATTTCTGCATTTTTTTTAAAGTCTTTGTTGTTAATAATTTTTTTTGTAAAATTAAAGGCTTCTTCGTAAATATTAAAATTTTTATTAAAAAAATTTCTATTAAAAATTAAAGGAGATAAAAAAAGAAATTGAAAATTTCTTCCGTAACCCAGAATATTTTTAATGCCAGCTAATTTACATAATAAGGCATATCTACAACTTTGATGTAAGATAAATGCCTTATCAAATGAATAAGATTTAATTAAATTTTTAAGTTGAAAAAAACCCTTAATTCCAGCATGTTTTCCTTTCCCGCTTGTATTTCTTTCAAGAAAAATTATTTTAATTTTTTTATCATGAATTAGTATTTGATCAGCGGCAGTTCTTTTTTTTGTAAGACAATAAATTTCAGAATTTTTTTCTAGTTCTGCTATTGCTTTTATAAAGGGCAGGAATAAAATAAAATCTCCAATGCCAACCCTTGGTTGAATAAATAAAATTTTCATATTATTTTTTTCTCAAATAATATTTAATTAGTTTTCGAATAACTTTTGTTCCGTCAGATTTCGCTTTCCAACCAATTTTTTTTTTAGTTTGTTTAATGTTAACTTTTACCTCTTTTATTTCTTTTGGTCTTTTCAATTTATTTGTTTCAATAATATGGTCCCTCCAGTCAAGATTAAAAAAGTTGTAGGCATATTTAATTAAATCTTTTAGTTTAAAATATTTTCCTGAGGCTATAATAACATCATCAGGTTTTCTTTGAGTAATTTTATATATACCTTCGACATATTCTTCTACCCAGCCCCAATCTCTAACAATATTAATGTTTCCAAATTTTATTTTCTTCATATAACCTTGAGAAGCTTTAATAGCTGACAAACATATTTTTGGCATAACAAAATTTTTTGGTCTCAAAATTGAGTCACAATTAAAAAGAACTGCATTGTATGTTTTTAACTTAAATTTTTTTCTATAATATTTGGTTAAATTAAAGGATTTTAGTTTAGCTTTTCCATAAGGACTTACAGGTTTTAATTTTTTGTTTAAAGATATTAAACCTTTTTGATTTCCAAACATTTCACTAGAAGCAGCATTCAAAAATTTTCCAGAGAAATTAATTTCTTTGAGAGTTTCTAATACATTCTTGCATCCATTAAAGTTACTTCTAATACTTTCTCTTGGACTTTTGAAAGATTTATCGACACTACTTTGACCAGCTAAATAATAAACGCTATTTGGTTTAATTCTATTAATTAATTTTAGGATCTCTCGTTTTTTATATAAATTTAATTTTATTAAATGTATTTTTTTATAAATATTTATTATTTTAAATTTATTTTTCTTCTGTGCAGTAATTTTTCTAGATGAAATAAATACTTTATTTCTGTTTTTAAGGAGTACATTGGCTAAATAAACACCTATTTGTCCAGTTCCACCTATAATTAAAGCTACTTTCAATTTAAAATATAATTACAAAATTTTTAATTTAATATAGATATCATTATTATTATTTTATTTTAACATTATTTATGGAAAAAGCAGTTTATTCAGCAGTTTTAACACCTTTTAAAAAGGATTTAACACTAGATACAAAATTATTTATTTCTCATTGTGAATTTTTATTAAAAAATAATATTTGTTTAGCACCATTAGGAACCACAGGTGAAGCTAACTCAATTTCTGTATCTGAAAAAATAAATTTAATTAAAACAATAGCAAATAGTGATTTGCCAAAAGAAAAAATAATTATAGGAACCGGCAACACTTCTTTTGCAGACGCTGCTTTATTAACTAAAACTGCGGTAGAAAATAAAATATACTCAGTTTTATTACTTCCACCTTTTTATTACAAAAATGTTTCAGATGAGGGTGTTTATCAATACTATAAAGAGATTATTAATGAAGTTAAATCAAAAGAACTGCGTATTTTTTTATATAATATTCCACAAGTTAGTGGAGTTACAATTTCAATAGATCTTGTTAATAGACTTATGGAAGAATTTTCAGACACAATTGCGGGAATAAAAGACAGCTCAGGTAATTTTGAAAATACAAAAAAATATAAAGAGATAAAAAATTTTATAGTCTATCCTGGCAGTGAAAAATTTTTATATGAGGGACTTCATATAGGTTGCTCAGGATGTATTAGCGCTACTACCAATGTAAATATTGAGGCTGTAAAATTGATAAATACTTTTGATAAATCACAAGGGGAATCAATTAATAAAAAAATAAAAACTGTCAGAGATGTTTTTGAAAAATACCCTGTAATTGCTGCTTTAAAAGCTATAAAAATTAATGAAGATAGCAATTGGTCTAATGTTAGACCACCATTAGTTGCCTTGAATGATCAGCAAAAATCTAATTTATTAAAAGATCTTAAAGATATAAATTTTTTGTAAATAATTAATTATCTATTAATTTTTAATTTTAATGTTAGTTATAATTTATTCTTATTTGACATAATATTTTTGTGTATTAGTGATGAAAACAAAAAAAAAAATTAAAAGAAAGTCACTTAAAAAAACTGAAAGAATCTTCAAGAAAAAAATAGTAAAAAA
>SHWR01000034.1 GCA_009693745.1 Candidatus Fonsibacter sp. | reverse complement strand
AATTTTTATAAAACTCGCAATTCTTTTTTATAAATCTAAAGAAACTACAGGATTAAGTACAAATTTAAATTTTATTAAATATTTTATTTTTGTAACTGCCATCCCATCAATTTTTATAGCTGTCTTTTCATTAATGCTTTTTAACCTTGGTATTGAAAAGTGGTTTGATAAAAAAGTTAATGATGTTGTAAATAACTCAGTAGAAGTTGCTAGAAATTATCTTGAGGAAAACCAGAACTCTATAAAAGGAGAAATTTTAGCAATGGCAAATGATTTAAATCGTAATTTTAATTTATATTCAGAAAACAAATCTTTTTTTCAAAATTATTTTGATCAACAATCTAGATTTAGAAAAATAGAAGAATCTTATTTAATTAACAAAGACGGCGTTCTTTTATTTGCAACATCTTTTTCCAACAAGAATAATTTTATTACACCATTAAAAACTTTTATTGAAATGGCTCAAAATGGACAGACAATAATAATCTCAGATGCTAATAAAAATCAAACAAATGCTTTAGTTAAATTAAATAATAACGAGAATATTTTTTTGTATACGATAAGATATGTCGACCCTGAAACTGTTAATTTTTTAAAAAAAACTGGGGAAGCTTCAACATTTTATTATAAATTAAAGTCTAATAGCCTCGGTCTTCAAATTACTTTTGCTGTAGTTTATATTGTAATAGTTAGTTCACTAATTTTATTGTCTAGTATATATGCAATAAATATAGCTAATAAAATTTCAAAACCGATTATTAAATTAATTTTTGCAGCAAAAGAAGTTGCTACTGGTAATCTTAATATAAAATTAAAAGATGAAAAAGAAGGTGATGATTTTAAAAAATTGTATCAAACATTTAATATAATGACACAAGAGATACGATCACAAAAAAATAAAATTGCTTTATCAGAAAGATATCAAGCATGGGAAATGGTAGCAAAAAAGCTTGCGCATGAAATTAAAAATCCATTAACTCCAATTACGCTTTCATTAGAGAGAATTAAGGATAGATATTCAAAACAAATTAACGTTGATAAAGCTGATTTTGAAAATTATTTAAATATAATATCAAGGCAGGTTCAGGATATAGGAAAGTTAGCAAATGAGTTTTCAGACTTTGCAAGAATGCCAATACCTATTAAAAAAGTTAATAATTTAAAAAAATTAATGGAAGATAACATTAATTTATATAAATTATCTGAAAAAAAAGTAATTTTTAATTTAGATTATAGAAGCGTTAAAGATATTTTTGAATTTGATCTAAATCAAATTTCCAGAGTTTTGATAAATATTATTAAAAATTCACTAGAATCTATTAATGAAAAACAAGACATAGAAAAAGATTTGAAAGGAAAAATAAATATATTAGTAGAAAATAATAATGATTTTATTTACATTACAATTGAAGACAATGGAGTTGGCTTTAAATCTACAGTTAATGACCTAATAACTCCCTTAACTTCGACAAAACAACATGGTTCAGGGCTCGGATTATCAATAGTATCGAAAATTCTACATGAGCATGGTGGTGATTTAAATTTTTTAGAAAAGAATAATGGAGCTAAAATTAAATTGAGTATTAAGATTATTTAATGAGAAGTGAAATTTTATTAATTGATGATGAAAAAGATATAAGATTTGCAGTTCATGAAATCCTAAAAGAAAATAATTTTTATGTTCGCGAAGCTGATACCGTTGAAAAAGCTTTATCAGAAATAAAAAAAAAATTACCTGATTTGGTAATCTTAGATGTTTTACTAGATGAAAAAAATAGAGACGGGGTAGATATATTAAAATTTATCAAAACAATTGATACTGATATTCCTGTTATTATGATCTCAGGACATGCAAATATTAAAATTGCTGTTGATTCAATAAAATTTGGTGCTTTTGAATTTTTGGAAAAACCTTTTAATAAAGATAGATTATTAAATTTTGTTAATAGAGCACTTGAAACCTCTTCTTTAAAAAAAGAAAATAAATCTTTAAAAAAAAATCTTTATTCATCTAACGAATTAATCGGTAATTCATTAACAATAGAAAAACTAAGAAATGCTATAGGTAAATTTTCAAAAACAGATAGTCGTATTTTAATTTCTGGTCCTGCAGGATCAGGAAAAGAATTAGTTAGTAGGCTTATTCATGAAAGCTCGTTAAGATCTAATAATATATTTAAAGTAGTTAATGGAGCTATCTTAGATCCAAGTCACTTTGATTTCGAATTATTTGGTTCGGAGAATAATAATAAAATTATCTCAGGAGTTTTTGAAAAATCTAATAATGGAACATTATTAATTGATAATATTTCTGATGTCCCATTGCAAACGCAAGGTAAAATTTTAAGAGTCCTATCTGAACAAAAATTTCATAGAGTAAATGGAGCTAATGAAATTAGCGTAAATATTAGAGTCATTTGTTCAACTAGTAAAAATTTAAATGAAGAAATTATACTCGGTAATTTTAGAGAGGATCTTTTTCATAGAATAAATGTAATTCCAATAATAACTCCTTATTTAAAAGATGTAAAAGAAGATATCCCATTTTTAATCGAATATTTCCTTAAAAGAATCTCAGATAGCAATGGATTAAAACCAATTTCCATAAATTCAAAAAATACTGTTTTTTATGATTATAATTGGCCAGGAAATGTAAGAGAGTTAAGAAATTTAATTGAGAGAGTTGTTATTTTGGCCTCTGGTAAAAATGAAGATGTTGATAAAATATTGTCTGAATCTTTGAAAATTTCGATAGTCAAACAAAATAATAATGAAGATGTATTTCAATTTCCATTAAAAGAGGCCAGAGAAAAATTTGAAAAAAATTATCTTCAAATTCAACTTAATAGACACAATAGAAATGTTTCTAAAACTGCAGATTATATTGGAATGGAAAGAAGTGCTTTACATAGAAAACTAAAATCTTTAGGTATTGATTAATTATGACAATTAAAGTTGCTATTAATGGATTTGGTAGAATTGGAAGAACAATTTTAAGAGTTCATTATGAGAATAAAAAAAAACATGATTTACAAATTATAGCAATAAATGGCTCTGGTAATGCAGAAGATAATGCACATTTATTGAAATATGATTCTACACATGGAAAATTTAATGAAGATGTTACTTCAAATGATAATTATATTTTTATTAATAAAGATAAAATTCAATTTTTAAATAAGAAAGATCTAAAAAATATACCATCCTGGAAAGATCTAGGGGTTGATTTAGTTTTAGAATGCACAGGTCGCTTTTCTTCAAGAGGTGATGCTCAATTGCATATCAATGCCGGAGCAAAAAAAGTGTTAATTTCAGGTCCCGGATATTCACCTGGAACTGGAAAAGAAGTCGATGCAACAATTGTTTATGGAGTTAATCATAGAATACTAAAAAAAAAACATACAATTGTATCAAATGCTTCTTGCACCACTAATTGTTTAGCTCCAATTGCAAAGGTCTTAAATGATAGTTTAGGCATCGAGTCAGGAATCATGAATACAATTCATGCTTATACTAATGATCAAGTGCTAAATGATGCTTATCATAATGATTTACGAAGAGCACGAGCAGCAGCTTTATCTATGATACCAACAAAGACAGGAGCTGCAACTTCTATTGGATTAGTTATACCAGAATTAGAAGGTAAATTAGATGGGCTGTCAGTAAGAGTTCCAACTAACAATGTTTCTTTAGTTGATCTAACTTTTGTACCAAAGAAAAAAACATCAGTTAAAGATATTAATAAAATTATCAAAACTGCAGCAAAGAGCAGTTACGCAAATATTATTCAGTATAACACTGAACAATTAGTATCTATAGATTTTAATCATAATCCTTATTCTTGTATTTTTGACTCAACTCAAACAAGAGTATCAAGTGACGGTAAATTAGTTAAAGTATTAGCTTGGTATGATAATGAATGGGGTTTTTCAAATCGCATGCTAGATACCTCTATTGCTCTAATGAAAGCGTAAATCATTAACAAATTGATTAAAAAAAAATAATTGTTAAAACTACTTTAAATTTAGTTGCGCCCTTAGCTCAGCTGGATAGAGCATCGGTTTTCTAAACCGAGGGTCAGAGGTTCGAATCCTTTAGGGCGCGCCAATTTTATATATTATGGCTAAAATTTTAATTTTAGGAGCAGGCTCGATGAGCACTGCTTTTGCCGTTCCCTGCAGTGATAATAACCATCAAGTTTCAATTGTGGGCACTCATTTAGAAGATAATTTTATAGATATTATTAAATCTAATAAAAATATTCATCCAACATTAAAATCTAAAATTCCAAATAACGTTAAACTTTATAAATTTGACAGTTTTAATAGTTTATTAAAAGATACAGATCTAATAGTTTTAGGAGTAAGTTCTAAAGGAATTCATTGGGCATCAGAGCAATTAAGAAAAATTAAAAATAATCAACAAATTTTAATTTTAACAAAAGGATTGCATGTTAATAAAAAAAATTGCTACGAAGTATACCCTGATACTGTTAAAAATTTTTTATTTGAAAAAAAAGTTAATAATTTAAAAATCTCTATTGCGGCAGGACCTTGTCTGGCATTTGATTTGTCTAACAGAGTTTTTACAAATGTTATTTTTGCAAACAAAAATATTTCTGTAGTTCAAAATTTATCTAAAATTTTATCGACGTCTTATTATAGGATAAAATGTTCAAAAGACGTAACAGGAGTCGCAGCTTGTGGTGGAATTAAAAATATTTATGCAATGATAATTGGAACGTCTATGGGAATAAATTTAAAAAACGAAAAAAATAATAAAAACCTTAACACTGCAGCTGCTTTATTTAATCAGTCAATTGCAGAGATGTGTTATTTTATTAAAAAGATAGGAGGCCAGGAATCTACGGTAATGGATTTAGCAGGTGTTGGTGATTTGTATGTTAGCTGTACAGGTGGGAGAAATTCAAAAATGGGTAAATTAATTGGAATGGGATTGACATATAAAAACGCAAAAAAGAATAAAATGCCAAAAGATACAGTTGAAGGAGCCGATCTTATTTTTGATATTGGAAATAAAATTATTAAAGATTTTACAATTAAAGAACTTCCATTAATGATTTCTTTTATAAAAGCTTTAATTAATAATACTAAATTTAAAATCGATAAAAAACTTTTCTCATAAGTGTTAGACAAATTTTATGTTTATATAATTGCCAATTTAAGTAATAAAAAAATTGTTTCTTACGTAGGCTGGACAAATAATTTAAAAAAAAGACTTCAACTTCATAATAGTGGTAAAGGAGCTAAGTTTACAAGAGGCAGAAAATGGATTTTAATTTTTAAAAAAAAAATGCTTTCAAAAAAAAAAGCTATGCAATTCGAATATAAATTAAAAAAAGATCGTAAAGTTCGAAAAAATATAATAAGCAAATATATCAGCACAACCTTAGATTGTTTATAGCTAAAATATTCTTTAAAGTGATTTCTTAATTAAGTATAAAACTGTTACTAAACTTAACAAAAAAAAAAAATGAAAAAAATTAAAATAAATTCGTTTGCTATTTTAGCTTTTGTTGTAACTTTTATATTTACAACTTTTAATGCTAATGCAAATCAAACTAGAGAAAACGTAATAAAACGTGGATCAGTAAATTGCGGAGTTTCCCAAGGTGTCCCAGGGTTTTCTAATGCTGATGCATCAGGAAAATGGGCAGGAATCGATGTAGATTTTTGTAGAGCAGTAGCTGCTGCTATACTTGGAGATGCTAATAAAGTTAAATTTACCCCTCTAAGTGCAAAAGATAGATTCGAAGTTCTAAAAGCTGGAGATATTGACGTTCTAGCAAGAAATACAACATGGACTTTATCAAGAGATGGTGGACTTGCTTTAGATTTTATCGGAACTAATTTCTACGATGGACAAGGCTTCATGGTTAGAAAAGCTGCCAATATTAATTCAGCAAAAAAACTTAACAACGTAAAAGTTTGTGTAGAAACAGGAACTACTACGGAACTAAACCTAAGAGATTATTTTAAAGCAAATAAACTTCAGTATGAACCGGTAGCTTTTACAAAGTCTGACGAAGCGGTTGCCGCTTATGACTCTGGACGTTGTGATGTTTATACTACTGACAAATCAGGATTAGCTGCAAACAGAACAAAAACTAAAAATCCAGCTGACCATATAATTTTGCCGGAAACAATTTCTAAAGAGCCATTAGGTCCCGTTGTAAGAGGTAATGATGAAAACTGGGCAAACATTACAAGATGGACTCTTAACGTAATGATCGAAGCTGAAGAGTTAGGTGTTACAAAAGCTAATGTTGACAGTTTAAAATCTACTGACAATCCTGCAATCAAAAGATTGTTAGGACTTGAAGGTGAAACTGGTAAAAATCTTAGCTTAGGCAATGAGTGGAGCTACAATATAATTAAACAAGTTGGTAATTATGGAGAAAGCTACGAAGCTAACGTTGGTCCAAAAACGCCAGTTGGTTTAGCAAGAGGACTAAATCAATTATGGACAAAAGGTGGTATTTTATACTCACCTCCAGTAAGATAGTTTCTTAAAATTTATAAAAGGGCCGAGTAATTATCGGCCCTTTTTTTTAAGTTAAACATATGTTTTTAAGTTCTGGTTTTAAAACTTCACTTAAAAAAAATTTACAGTTATCTAATTTAATTCCTCAGCTTTTATTAATTTTTATTTTTATCTTTATTATTTATTTTTTTGCAAATAATGCACAAATAAATATGAAAGCCAGAAATATGACTTCTGGATTTGATTTTTTGGGCACCAATTCTGGTTTTGATATTCAATTTAGCCTTGTCGATTATGATGGCTCCTCAAGCTATGGAAGAGCTTATCTTGTTGGTTTACTAAACACATTGTTAGTGGCTTTTTTTGGAATATTTTTTGCAACGATACTTGGTTTTATTATAGGAGTTTCAAGACTTTCTACAAATTGGATAATAAATAAATTATCATTAGTATATGTGGAATTATTTAGAAATTTACCTTTAATTTTGCAGATTTTTTTTTGGTATTTTACAGTTTTAAGATCATTACCAAGTACGGAAAAAAGTTTAATAATATTTAATTTTTTAATCATTAATTTACAGGGTTTTTATATACCAAAATTTATTTTTACTAATTCACACTATATATTTTATGGGATTGTTTTTTCACTGCTTACAATAATTCTAATTAAGTATTACGCTAATAAAATATTTTATGAGCATGCAAAAGTTGTTCCTGTTTTTAGAATATCTTTATTTTTAATTGTTTTATTTCCTCTAGTTTTTTCTTTGATTGGTGGAGTAACTATAAATATTGAGTATCCAAAGTTAATTAAAAATTTTGGTATTTTTAATTATTTGGGAGGCATTAAATTAATTCCAGAATTTTTAGCATTAGTATTTTCTCTATCGCTATACACTTCTGCATTTATAGCAGAGAATGTTAGAGCAGGAATTTTAGCAATTAACAAAGGTCAAAAGGAGGCTGCAAAATCATTAGGATTAAATAATTCTCAATCGCTTAATTTAATAATAATACCACAAGCGTTAAGAGTTATTATTCCTCCAACAACTAATCAGTATTTAAATCTAACAAAAAATTCTTCATTAGCAGCAGCTATAGGATATCCAGATTTAACAGGAGCATTTGCAGGAACAGCTTTATCACAAACAGGAAAAGCAATTGAAATTATTTTTATTGTTATGATGACGTATCTAACTATCAGTTTATTAATCTCACTTGTTTTAAATTGGTATAATAAAAAAATTGCTTTAGTCGAAAGATAAAAATGAATAAAGAAAATATAAAAAATTGGTTAAAAGTAAATTTGTTTTCAAATTGGTACAATTCTATAATTTCATTGTTTGTCTTACTTATTATTTTATCAATAATTCCTTCTTTAATAGATTGGGCAATTATTAAGGCTACTTTTGTTGGAAAAACTAAATCTGACTGTAAAGCAGGAGGAGCTTGTTGGGTTTTTATTAGTGTTTGGTTCGAAAAACTTATTTATGGATTTTATCCTGATAAACAACTTTGGAGAGTTAATTTAGCTTTTATAATTTTAATTTTAACAATAACAAGTGCTTTTTTTGTAAAACCAAAAATAAAACCATATATACTATTTTTTTTAATTTTTATTTTTCCAATAATAGGATTTGTTTTAATTCATGGAGGATTTGGTTTGGAGAATGTTGAAACCAGAGTTTGGGGGGGACTTTCATTGACATTCATGTTAACTTTTTTTGGAATTATATTTGCATTTCCTTTAGGAGTTTTATTGGCTTTAGGAAAAAGATCTGAGTTGCCAGTTATTAAATACTTTTGTATTGCTTTTGTAGAATTTTGGAGAGGAATACCTTTAATCACAGTTCTATTTGCAGCTGCAATTATGTTTCCATTGCTGTTGCCGGCCAATACGAATGTTGATAAATTATTAAGAGTTGCAATTGGTATAGGTATATTTGAATCTGCATATGTAGCTGAAGTAATTAGAGGTGGCCTTCAATCTTTGCCAAAAGGTCAGTATGAAGCAGCAAAATCGCTAGGTATGAGCTATTGGAAGATGAATTTTTTAGTTATATTACCGCAGGCTATTAAGACGGTAATTCCAGGCCTTACAAACACTTTTATTGCATTATTCAAGGACACACCTTTAATTATATTGGTTGGCTTACTTGAACTTTTAGGCATGGTTAATTTAGCAAAATCTAACTCATATTGGCTTGGAATGGCTGTTGAGGGGTATATTTTTGTTGGATTAATTTTTTGGTTTTTTTCATATTTATTAAGTAGATATACACAAAGTTTAGAAAAAAAATTTAGCACAGAAAAACATTAATGAGCGAAAAGATCATAGAATTCAAAAATGTAAATAAGTGGTATGGAAAATTTCATGCACTTAAGGATATTAATTTATATGTAAATAAAACAGAAAAAATAATTATCTGCGGTCCATCAGGTTCTGGAAAATCAACTTTGATCAGATGCATAAATGGACTTGAGCAGCATCAAGAAGGAAGCATAATTGTGCAGGGGATGGAATTGGATAATACGTTAAAAAATATTGATAAAATAAGAGGGGACGTAGGAATGGTTTTTCAACAATTTAATTTATTTCCTCATTTAACAATTCTAGATAATTGTGCATTGGCACCAGCTTGGGTTAAAAAAATTCCAAAAAAGAGAAGTGAAGAAATCGCCATGGAGTATTTAACTAAAGTTAAAATTTCTGAACAGGCAAATAAATATCCAGGACAATTATCAGGAGGGCAACAGCAAAGAGCAGCAATTGCGAGAGCATTATGTATGCAGCCAAAAATTATGTTGTTTGATGAACCTACATCAGCTTTAGATGCGGAAATGATAAAAGAAGTATTGGAGATTATGACCGATCTAGCTAAAGCCGGAATGACAATGGTTGTTGTTTCTCATGAAATGGGATTTGCTAAAAGTGTTGCTGATAGAGTTGTCTTTATGGATGAAGGAAAGATTATTGAGATTAAAAAAACAAAAGATTTTTTTGAAAATCCTGAAAATGAAAGAACAAAGCTTTTTTTAAGTCAAATACTGCATTAATTTATATGTTCCGTTTTTTTTTTATATTAATATTCTCTATACTTTTATCACTAAATTTAAATGCTCATATAGATCATAATAAAAATATCAAAAAAATTGAGTTTGATATTTACAGAAATAATGAAAAAGTAGGTTATCATAAAGTTATTTTCGCTGATAAGGACGGTCTTAAAGAAATTTCAACAGATGTATTTTTTAATATTAAATTATTAGGAGTTTCTATTTATGAATATCACTCAATTGGCAAAGAAATTTATAAAGAAAATAAATTAATTGAGTTTAAATCAGAGACAAAAGATGGAGGTGATAAAGATTATTGTAAAATTACAATTTCAAATAATGGTGAATATAGTTTTGATGGAACCACAGAGGGTAAATTCTTTAAATATTCTTCTAAAAAAAATTTCTCACTAGGAACTTGGTGGAATCATGATGTTTTGATTAATAATAACTTTGTGGCAGGACAAAGCTGTAGACCTACAAACACAAAAGTAACTTTCTTGAAAGAGGAAGAGAGGGTTATTGATGATAAAAAACAAATCGTTAATTTTTATAATGTTAAAGGAGAGCTCATAGATGTGCAAATAGGTTTTGCTAAAGATACACTTCAATGGGTTTCAATGGATTTTTCTCTTAAAGGAGAGTGGAATTATCAATTAAAAAAGTAAGTTTCAAAATTTAACAGATTTTTCTTAAAAAAAATTGACTAACATCAGTATGCTCAGTGTCAAATCCAGCACTTATTCCTGATATTCCACTGCCCACGATGGCAATTTTTTTTTTCATTTCTTTAAATCTTGAAAAGCTCTTAAAGCGGAGTTTCTTGCTTCTTCATGCTTAACAATTGGAAATGGATATGTTTTTCCTATTATGATATTTTTTTCTTTTTGTAATTGTTCTGGCATCTCCCAAGGTTTGTGCAAAAATTCATTTGGTACATTTTTTAGTTCAGGACACCATTTTTTTACATAATTGCCTTTTTCATCAAATTTTTCACCCTGTAAAATAGGATTAAAAATTCTAAAGTAAGGAGCAGCATCAGCTCCTGTACCAGCAACCCATTGCCATCCAGCGACGTTATTAGCTATATTAAAATCCAATAGTGTATTTCTAAAATATTTTTCACCTTCCAACCAATGAATCCTTAAATGTTTTACCAAAAAAGAAGCTACAATCATTCGAACTCTATTGTGCAACCATCCAGTTTCATAAAGTTCTCTCATACCAGCATCAACAATCGGATATCCAGTTAATCCCTTTTTCCATTTTGATAATAATTTTTCATTTTTATTCCATTTAAAATTATCAAAATTTTTTCTTAGGTTGCTTTTTTCCATTTCGGGAAAATTATGAAGTAAAGAATGAGAAAATTCTCTCCAACCAATTTCATTAATATATTTTCTATATCCGATTTTTTTATTTTTAATTTCCAAACATTTTTGCATTATTCTATGGACTGAAATTTGACCAAATTTTAAATAAGGAGATAATTTTGAAGTACCTTGAATTGAAGGAATGTCTCGATTAATTGCATAATCTTCAATACTTTTTTTGATAAAATTATTTAATATTTGCTCCCCTTTTTCTTCGCTTGGTTCCCAATATTTTTCAAATTTTTTATACCAATTTTTTTTTGGATATATTGCTTCAATATTTTTATTTTTCTTAAAATTTCGACTGTAATTTTTAAATATAGTGTTATCATATCTATGATTATTTTCTAAATAGACTTGCTCTGCTTTTTTCCAGTAGTGAGTAAAAACTTTAAATGGAGTTCCATCGTTTTTCTTAATTTTTTCTATAGAATTTAGTAAATTAGCTTCAAATTCTTTGTAAAATATGTTATTTTCTTCTAATAATTTCTTAATATCTTCTTCAGTTTTGTTTTCATCAATGTGACATGATTTATTCCAATAAATTCTATTATCTTTGTTACTTAAAATTATACTT